>NBLJ01000047.1 GCA_002084545.1 Desulfobacteraceae bacterium 4572_123
ATCGGCATTTTTAGAAATAACGGCGTTTTCCAACTGGTCCATAAGACCGGAAAAAAGGGGCGAAATACCGCAGATAAAGCGGGCATCAAGCAGCGGTGTAAACAGGTCAAAATCTTTGGCAGCCATGGTTACGCATTCTGCGACACTGCGCGTGGCGTGACCCACTTCAATGCCCATGTCCCAGAGCGGATATATAACTTCCCGAATCAGGTCATCGGCAGATGCGGGAATTTCTCCGCGGAAAAGAAACAAAAGATCCACATCCGATGCAAGGCACTGTTCTTTCCGTCCATACCCGCCCAGAGCAATTATAGCATAGGGGTTTTTAACAAGATCCATGACAGGGCCTGTCAGGCTTATTTCAAAACTTCGCCTGAAATAGTCATCCAGAAGTCGGGTATTGGCGGACAGAAACTTCAGGGAATCGCCGCTCATATTCCTTTCAGCCAGCCGGGCCCTCTCCTGCTGCAGTATTTCGCTCGGAGATATCCCCTGATTCCGAATATTTGCAAATGTCATTGATCTTTTCCCCGTGATTTTAGCTGCCGCCTGAGCCGCAGTTTGCCGGTTTTATGAATCGATTACAGATAGAGCAATCGTTGTGCCAGGAGAAAAAATTGATGCCTTCGTAAAAAGTCGCCGTGCAAGACAGCCCTGCCATGCCGGACGGGACGCAATGATAAATTTCTTCAGCGTATACCGGCACAAGGATCGTTCTGCACAGCGGGCTATTACAAATTTGTAAGTAACAAGCCGACATGAATTACAAAAATGCAACTTTTGCCGGCACAGGAAACTATATCATAAACTCGATGTCCACCATGGCCCCGGCCCCTGTTTCAGATCAAACCCTTCGAGCCTGCCGGCTCCATGCCGGCGGGCATAGACAGGTCATGACAAAAAATGGCTGCCGCGATGGGCAAGACTTATCGCGGCATAATTTATAAAAAACCGTGAGCCGTAAACCGGCCGCCATGAACTGTTTTCAATTCCGCCGGTTACAAATTTGTACTTTTTAATTTTTTTACTATTTTTATTTAGCTTGTTATTCTAAAAAATTTAACTTATATCTATTTGAAATTCAAGCTAAATAATTTTTAAAAACAATTCTGGCATGTCATTTGCTGCCTAATCATTGCCGCATCGAATAAACAACATGCGGATGGAAAAGACCGCAATAGCAAACTGCTGTTATTAAATAACAACCATACCGGTATAAGGAGAAACAATGTGTCGCCTGCTTGCAATTACCAGTAAAGATCCGCTGTCGCCCATGCTGGCCATCGAGGCCATGGATGTAATGCGTGAAGGTCACGACGGCTCGGGCGTCGGGCTTCTCATGCGCGGCCTCGGGGGACCGTTTGAAGACCTGAAAGACGCGCCTATCCTGTCTGGAATCTTCAGTGAAAAAGGATTAAGGCGTCTTGATACATTCATGATGGATATCGGGTTCATGACCAAGTACAAGCTGTCCATCAAGGTTCCCAAAACAACCCCCAAAGGGGTGCCGCGCAGGGACATCTACCTGATCCGGGCCTATGAGTACCCCGAGGAGTGGGAAAACCTGAGCCGTACTGAACTGCAGGAACGGCTCCTGATCATCCGGCTTCAACTTCGTGAGATGGGTGAAGAAAAAAAAGATATGATCGTGTTTTCTTTCTGGCCGGATGTCATCATGCTCAAGGAGATCGGTGACCCCCTGGAGGTTGCCCGCCACCTGAACCTGGGCCGCAGAGAACTGGAGGCCCGGGTAATTATGGCCCAGGGCCGCCAGAACACCAATTACGCCATTGATCTTTATGCCTGTCACCCCTTTTTCATCCAGGGCTTTTCCACCATGACCAACGGTGAGAACACGGCCTTCATACCGATTAAAGAGTATCTCATGTCCCGGGGCTTTCACGGCTATACGGGATATCAGTCAGATTCCGAGGTATTTACTCACATCCTGCATTATACCATTGCCAAACTTGGACTGGGAATCGAGGCCTACAAGCATATCATCACCCCCCTTCAGGACCATGACCAGAAAAATCATCCTGATGAACGGCTGCTGAAACAGCTCAAGCATTCCTGCCGGCGCCTGATCATCGATGGCCCCAACTGCGTCATCGGCTGCCTGCCGGACAACTCCCTTTTCATGGTTCAGGACCGCAAGAAACTCAGACCGGGAGTGGTGGGCGGAAAACCGGGACGATTTGCCTTTTGTTCGGAAATCTGCGGCCTGGACTATGCTATTCCCGACCGAGATAAAAGCAGAGATTTTCAACCCATGCATCTGGATACGGTTATGGTTGGTCCGGATTGCCAGGAGATTACAACATGCAGTCAAACAGAAAAATTACCCCTTCCACATTAAGCATCAAGGATCTGCCATGGCAGATAAACTGGGACAGTAACAAATGCAGCCTGTGCGGAAAATGCACGGCCGTCTGTCCGGTCAATGCCATAGAGCTCGGGGTGTTCCGGAAAAGAGTACTGGAACCAGGCATTGGAATAACACAGGCTCCCTCCAACGAGTATAAGATATATTACGGCATTCGGCAGAAAACCGATCCTGCTTTTTCCTGCGTCGGCTGTGCCATGTGCACCATGGTCTGCCCTAACGACGCCATCGGGCCGATGCGCAGCGACGAGGCGGACAAACTCGGATTCCATGTAAACCAGGGCGGGCAGCCCCGACGGCGCGGCGGCCGCCGCAATGCTCCGGGCAGCGTTCTGGACCGGATCAAATTCATCCGGATATCCATGCTCACCGATCCGGCACTGGACGCGGGACGCCACGAATTTGAACTGCGGACTCTTCTGGGTCGGGTCCTTAATCCTGAAGAAAACCTTATGTTTTTAAAGGAAAACGGATGGATCCCGCCTGTGCGTGAAATCTATCCGCTGATTATCGGCGGCATGTCTTTCGGGGCTCTTTCCCCGAATATGTGGGAGGGGCTTCAACTGGGGGTGACCTATCTCAACGAGGAACTCGGATTACCCGTGCGCATCAGCACCGGCGAAGGCGGCTGCCCTCCCCGCTTGCTGCGCAGCCGGTTTTTAAAATATGTAATCCTCCAGATTGCCAGCGGCTACTTTGGCTGGGATGAGATCATCCACTCCATCCCGCACATGAAGGAAGATCCCTGTGCCATAGAAATAAAATATGGTCAGGGAGCCAAACCCGGAGACGGCGGACTGCTCATGTGGTACAAGGTCAACCGCCTTATAGCCGCTATCAGGGGAGTGCCCCGGGGCATCAACCTGCCGAGCCCGCCTACCCACCAGACTCAGTATTCCATAGAGGAATCCGTGGCCAAAATGATTCAGTCCATGTCTATGGCATGGGGATTCAGGGTGCCTGTTTATCCTAAAATTTCAGCCACATCCACCGCCCTTGCCGTTTTGAATAACCTGACCCGCAACCCCTATGCGGCCGGGCTTGCCATAGACGGCGAAGACGGCGGCACCGGTGCGGCCTATAACATATCCATGAATCATATGGGCCATCCCATTGCCGGCAATATCCGGGACTGCTATCTGAACCTGGTAAAAATCGGCATGCAGAATGAAATCCCGCTGTTTGCCGGAGGCGGCATCGGTAAGAGCGGCAACCTGACGGCCAATGCGGCGGCCCTGATCATGCTGGGGGCCAGCGGGGTCCAGATCGGCAAATATATCATGCAGGCAGCGGCAGGCTGCCTGGGATCTGAATCCGATCGGTGTAACATCTGCAACATCGGCAAATGCCCCAAGGGCATTACATCCCAGGATCCGCGTCTTTACCGGCGTCTGGATGTGGATGATGTGGCCCAGCGGGTGGTGGATGTTTTTTTAAGCTTTGATACGGAACTGAAAAAGATCGTCGCCCCCTTGGGCCGTTCCACAACCCTGCCCATCGGCATGTCCGATGCGCTTGGCATCAATGATGCCGACGTGGCAAAGCGTCTTGATATACAGTATGTGGTATAACGTTCCGGAATTAAAAAAATTGAAAGATACTCATCGCTTAACTACTTAACCACTCAACCACTCAGCGAGGTGTGGAGTATTGGTATGAATATAAAAAAATTTCATGAAATTTCAGGCAAACAGCATGGCAGCCGCATCGAATCACGCATTCTGGAAGAAATAATTCAGGATGCTGTTGCCCTGGGCCACAGACGGCTTGAAATAACCGCCTGCGGCCAGCATGGCATAGGCGGCCGGCTATGGGCCGCTGGTGAGGAACCCGTTCATATAAAAATCAAGGGCCATTCCGGCCAGAGGCTGGGATCTTTGGGATTCCCCAATACCTTTATCGAAAACATGGGACCGGCATCAGACGACGTTGGATGGCTGAATGCAGGGGCCGAGATAATTATCCACGGCAATGCCGCCAACGGTACGGCCAACGGCATGGCCCAGGGCAAGGTGCTGGTTGACGGCAACATCGGCGCCCGGGGCATGACCATGACCAAACACAACCCCCGTTTCGATCCTCCCGAGCTTTGGGTACTGGGATCCGCAGGCGATTATTTCGGTGAATTCATGGCCGGCGGAACCGCTGTCATCTGCGGACTGGACGCCCAGAATCCGGATAATGTGCTGGGTTACCGCCCCTTTGTCGGCATGGTCGGAGGAAGGGCCTTTTACCGCGGCCCCCATTCGGGTTACAGCCGTGTAGATGCAAAACCTGTAGCCATCAGTGATACTGAATTTGACTGGCTGCTTAAAAACCTGCATCAATTTTTAAAACGCATCGGCCGCACGGAGCTGATGGAACAACTGTCTGTACGAAAAGAGTGGAATCTTTTAACGGCAAGAACCTTTCAGGATAAATTTTCCCGCCCCCTACGTTCGGTAAAATCCTTTCATGCCCTGGTATGGGAAAAAGAACTGGGCCGGGGCGGCATCATCGGAGATCTTACCGAACTGGATCGCAGCCAGATACCCCTGATCACCTCCGGAAAGCTCAGACGTTTTGTCCCGGTCTGGGAAAACAGGAAATATTCCGCACCCTGTGAAGCCTCCTGCCCCACCGGCATCCCGGTTCAGGAACGGTGGAAGCTGATTCGGGAAGGACGCATGGATGAGGCAATGGACATGGCCCTGAACTATACGCCGTTTCCTGCTGCGGTATGCGGCTACCTCTGCCCCGGATTGTGCATGGATGCCTGTACACGCCAGTCCGGCCTGATGGTGCCAATCGACACATCACTGCTGGGCAGGGCCGGCATCGAGGCTGAATTGCCCGATCTGCCGGCGCCCGATAATAAAAAAATTGCCGTCATAGGCGGCGGACCGGCCGGTATTTCAATCGCCTGGCAGCTACGCCTTGCAGGCCACAAAGCCACTGTATACGACAAAGACAAAACCCTGGGTGGGAAAATGGCCGCGGTGATTCCCAAAACCAGAATTCCGGCAAATGTCCTTGAAGCCGAACTGAAGCGCGCCGCACGGGTGATCGACCATGTACAGCTGAAAAAAGAACTCGCACCTGAAGACCTGCGCCAGATGAAAAAAAAGTATGATTTTATTGTTATCGCCGTTGGCGCCCAGAAACCGCGGACCCTGCCTGTACCCGGCAGCCGGCATTTAATCACGGCCCTGGATTTTCTTTCACACTCAAGAATCGATGATATCCGACCGGGCAAACAGGTTGTAATTATCGGTGCGGGCAATGTGGGGTGTGATGTCGCCACCGAAGCTTTTCGCCTGGGTGCTGAAAAAGTAACGCTGATCGATGTCCAGGAACCGCTCTCTTTTGGTGCTGAGCGCGACGCTGCCGAGGCATTGGGCGCCGTATTCAAATGGCCCTGTTTTACCGAAAAAATCACTGAAAAGGGCGTTATATTAAAAAACGGCGATGTCATTGACGCAGATACGACCGTTATTTCCATCGGCGATATTCCCGATCTTGACTTTCTGCCGCAGGAGATTGCCGTCGATAATGGATTTATCCGGGTAAACGACTATTTTCAAACCACCGACCCGGCAATATTTGCCGTGGGCGATACAGTCAAACCGGGCCTGCTGACCGACGCTATCGGTGCCGGACGCAAAGCTGCCGGGGCCATTATCAATATTCTGTCGGACAGCCCCCCTCTGTCAAAAACCCGCCCCATGATAGACCGCGGCAGGGTCGCAACCCAATACTTTGATCCGCGGATAACCGCCTTTGAGGACCTGGACCAGTGCGGAAGCCAGTGCTCCTCATGCGGAACCTGCCGGGATTGCGAAATATGTATTGCCGCATGTCCCCAGGCAGCCATCAGCAGGATCGAACATAAAAATGGCGATTTTGAATATATTGTCGACGCGGATCGCTGCATCGGGTGCGGGTTCTGTGCCGGGGCCTGTCCCTGCGGCATCTGGAACCTGGCGGAAAATGAACCTCTTGAATAACTGCGCAATTTCTGCTATCTGGTGGCAGTCTTTTTATGGAAATCGGCAAATAATTGAGCTACTATAAACCTATGAAAGCACTATTAGCCCTGGAAGACGGGCGCACATTCAGATGCAGATCATTCACCGGGCCCGGCGAAACCGGGGGTGAAACGGTTTTCAACACCAGCATGACCGGATACCAGGAGGTCCTCACCGACCCCTCCTACCGCGGGCAGCTTGTGACCATGACCTACCCGCTGATGGGCAACTACGGCACCTGTCCTGAAGATATCGAGTCCGGCCGGATTCAGGTGGCTGGATTCTTGATCCGCGAATATCAGGAATTTCCAAGCAATTTCAGGTCCACGGCTCCTCTGGCGGATTATCTCAAACAGCAGGGCATTCTTGGCATCCATCAGCTCGATACCCGTGCCCTGACACGCCATATCCGCAAAACCGGCGCCATGCGGGGTTGTATTTCAACCATGGAGCTTGATCCTGATGTACTGGTGAAAAGAGCCCGGCGGATTCCGGCCATGGCCGGTCAGGATCTGGCCAGTGCCGTTACCTGTGATCAACCCTATTTCTGGAAAGATGGAAAACCTCTTGTCTGCGAAACTGATATCCGAACCATGGGTCGACCGGCCCCCACGTGCAAGGACAAACCTTTTTTTGTTGTGGCATTTGATTTCGGCATCAAATACAATATCTTAAGGGGTCTTTCAAAGGCAGCATGCGACGTACTTGTGGTGCCGGCCGGCACCGATGCTGAAACAGTCCTGGCCCTGGAACCGGACGGCATTTTTCTTTCAAACGGCCCCGGCGACCCCGAGCCCGTGACCTATGCCGTTGATACCATTAAAACACTGATCGGCAAGAAACCTGTTTTCGGCATATGCCTGGGTCATCAACTGCTGGGACTTGCCCTTGGGGGTACCACCTACAAACTGAAATTCGGGCACCGTGGGGCCAACCAGCCGGTGAAAAATCTTTTGACCGGCAGAATCGAAATCACGTCCCAGAACCACGGATTTGCCGTGGATATAAACACCCTGAATCGGAAAGACATCGAAATCACCCACATCAACCTGAACGACGATACCCTGGAAGGATTCCGGCACAGACGCCTTCCGCTCATGGCGGTCCAGTACCACCCCGAAGCATCTCCGGGCCCCCACGACGCAGAGTATCTGTTTGATGAATTCAGGAAGATGATGGAAAACAGATAATCAATCATGCCCAAACGCACAGACATCCATAAAATCCTTATTATCGGGGCCGGCCCCATCATCATAAGCCAGGCCTGCGAATTCGACTATTCCGGCACACAGGCCTGCAAGGCCCTGCGGGAAGAAGGTTATAAGATCGTCCTGGTCAACAGCAATCCGGCCACCATTATGACCGATCCGGAGACAGCCGACCGCACCTATATCGAACCGGTGACCCCCGAAACCGTGGCCAAAATCATCGAAAAAGAGCGCCCCGACGCTTTGCTTCCCACACTGGGAGGACAAACCGGGCTGAACACGGCAATTGAAGTGGCAAAAATGGGGATACTGGACCGATTCAACGTGGAAATGATCGGTGCGGACACCCGTGCCATCAACAAGGCCGAGGATCGGGACCTGTTCAGGCAGGCCATGGATAAAATCGGGTTACGGATACCTCAAAGCGGTATTGCCACCGACATGAACCAGGCCCGGACCATTGCCCGGGATATCGGTTTTCCCATTATCGTGCGCCCAAGCTTTACCCTGGGCGGCACCGGCGGCGGCGTGGCCTATAATTCCGACGACCTGGAACTGCTGGCCAAGGCCGGACTGGATGCCAGCCTGATCACCCAGGTGATGCTGGAAGAATCGGTCCTGGGCTGGAAGGAATACGAGCTTGAGGTGATGCGGGATCATAATGACAATGTGGTGATCATATGTTCCATCGAAAACCTGGACCCCATGGGGGTTCATACCGGCGACAGCATCACGGTGGCCCCGGCCCAGACCCTCAGCGACAGGGAATACCAGGTGATGCGCAATGCAGCCATTGCCATCATCCGGGAAATAGGCGTGGACACCGGCGGCTCCAATGTCCAGTTTGCCGTCAACCCTGAAAACGGGGAGATGATCGTGGTGGAGATGAATCCACGGGTCTCCCGGAGTTCGGCCCTGGCCTCCAAAGCCACCGGTTATCCCATTGCCAAAATCGCCGCAAAACTGGCGGTGGGATATACTTTGGATGAAATACCCAACGATATTACCGGCGAAACCATGGCCTCCTTTGAACCCACACTGGATTACTGCGTGGTCAAAATACCACGCTGGACCTTTGAAAAATTCCCAGAGACAAGGGACCTTTTGACCACCGCCATGAAATCCGTGGGTGAAACCATGGCCATCGGCCGGACATTTTCCGAAGCCCTCCAGAAAGGACTGCGCAGCCTTGAAATCGGACGTTTCGGCCTGGGCGCCGACGGCCGGGATGCCGAGGATCTCTCCCGGATAGAGCAAAACCTTTCAACCCCTAACTCACAGCGGATATTTTATCTGCGCCAGGCCCTGTTAAATGGAATGTCCATACAGGCCATCTTTGATATCACGGGCATAGATCCCTGGTTTCTCTATCAGATCAGACAAATCGTGAATACCGAACAAAAAATCACCGAAAAAATAAAGCAACAGGGCCTGGAGGTATTTGAAAAAGAGAAAAACCTGCTTTACCGTGTCAAGGCCATGGGGTTTTCAGATCCGCAGATCGCCCATCTGGCCGGATCGACTGAAGAACAGGTCCACTCCCTGCGCCGAAAGCTTTCCATATACCCGGTATTCAAGCTTGTGGACACCTGCGCGGCCGAATTCCAGGCAGCCACTCCGTACTACTATTCAGCCTATGAGGAGGAAAACGAGGCACGGGTATCTGATCGCAAAAAGGTCATGATTTTAGGCGGGGGTCCCAACCGCATCGGCCAGGGCATCGAGTTTGATTACTGCTGTGTCCACGCATCCTTTGCCCTTGCGGAAGAGGAGGTGGAAAGCATCATGGTAAACAGTAACCCGGAAACCGTGAGCACGGATTACGACACATCGGACAAACTCTATTTTGAACCGCTGACGTACGAAGATGTGCTGCATATCATAGAAATGGAAAAACCCGAAGGCGTCATCGTGCAGTTCGGGGGCCAGACACCTTTGAATCTTGCCGTTCCCCTTGCCCTGGCCGGTGTAAAAATTCTGGGCACCCAGCCCGAAAGTATTGACCAGGCCGAGGACAGGGAGCTTTTTCAGGCCATGCTCAAAAAGCTGAGGCTGGTTCAGCCGGCCAACGGCACGGCCATGAATACCCGCGAGGCCGCTGTAATAGCCGATACTATCGGCTATCCGGTCATTGTGCGTCCCTCTTACGTGCTGGGGGGCAGGGGTATGAAAATTGTCTATGACCCCAAAGACCTGAAAAGCTATTCCGATCTGGCCATTAAAGCGTCTGAAAAACACCCTGTTTTAATAGATAAATTCCTGGAAGAAGCCATAGAGGTAGACGTGGACGCCATCTCCGACGGCACCCGGACCATCATCGGCGGCATCATGGAACATATCGAGGCCGCAGGCGTGCATTCCGGAGATTCCGCCTGTGTCCTGCCGCCCTACAGCATCTCAACGGAGATGCTGGACCAAATCAAGGATGCTACCAGGGCCATGGCCCTTGAACTGAAGGTTGTGGGCTTGATGAATGTCCAGTATGCCATCAAGGACGGTCAGCTCTATGTGATTGAAGTCAATCCCCGTGCCTCCCGGACCATCCCATTTGTAAGCAAGGCCACCGGAGTTCCCCTGGCAAAGCTGGCCACCAGGGTGATGCTGGGTCGAAGCCTTGCCGACCTTGGCTTTACGCGCGAGGTAATCCCGGAACATATCTCCGTAAAGGAAGCTGTCCTGCCCTTTGACCGGTTTCCCGATGTAGACACCCTTTTAGGCCCTGAAATGAAGTCCACCGGAGAAGTCATGGGCATCGACAAAAAATTTGGCGCTGCCTATGCCAAGGCCCAACTGGGAGCCGGACAGAACCTGCCCACTGAGGGAACCTTGTTTATCAGCGTTAAAGACAGGGACAAACAGGCTCTTTTACCGGTTGCCGAGCGCTTTCACGGAATCGGAATCAAGATTATGGCCACAAGCGGTACCGCTGCATTCTTAAATGCCAGGGGTATCAGGACAACTGAAATCAGCAAGGTATCCGAAGGCAGACCCCATGTGGTGGATGCTGTCAAGAACCAAGAGATCCAGCTTATCATCAATACCGGAGCCGGCGACAAGGTCAAACAGGACGGATACAGAATCCGCCGGGCCGCGCTGAAATACGGCATCCCCTATGCCACAACCATTGCCGGAGCCATGGCCATGAGCCACGGCGTAGCGGCCCTGATGGAAAAACGATTATCGGTCAAGGCGCTTCAGGATTATAATAGCCCGTTAGGAGCATAAATCAGATGGCAAATTCAACCGATATTGATTTTCAAACGATGGATCCGGACCCCAGGCCCCGTGATGAGTGCGGTCTGTTCGGTATCTTCGATCATCCGGAAGCGGCCCAGCTTACCTACTTCGGATTATATGCCCTGCAGCACCGGGGCCAGGAAAGTACGGGAATTGCGGTTGCCGGGGACCAGGAAATACTCGCCCACAAAGGCATGGGACTGGTGAGTGATGTGTATGACATGCCCCATCTGGATCAACTTGGCGGTGGAAGCGCCGTGGGGCATGTCCGCTATTCCACCACCGGAAGCTCCATTCTGACCAATGCCCAGCCGTTTGTGGTACACCATAAGCACCGCTCCTATGCCGTGGCCCATAACGGTAACCTGGTCAATGCCCACAGTTTAAAAGATGAACTGGAAGAAGCCGGCTCGATCTTTCAAACAACCATGGACAGTGAAGTTATCCTGCATCTTCTGGTAAAAAATCTGCATTACGGATTTGAACGCTCTCTGCTGGCCACGGTGGCCCGGCTCAAGGGCGCTTTTTCTTTTATCCTGCTCACCAGCCAGGGGGAAGTCATCGGAATCAAGGACCCATGCGGATTCAGGCCCCTTTGCCTGGGAAAACTCAACGATACCTATGTGCTGGCTTCCGAGACCTGCGCCCTGGACCTGGTTCAGGCCAAATTCGTGCGCGAACTCGACCCGGGTGAAATCGTCATCATCAGCAAAAACGGCGTCAAAAGCCTGAAAACACAGGCTGCACCCACCCGCAGTTTCTGTATATTTGAATTTATCTATTTTGCCAGACCCGACAGCACATTTTTCGGACAAAACGTTTATCTGGCCCGCAAAGCTAACGGTCGCCGCCTGGCCCGGGAGGCCCCGGTGGATGCCGATCTTGTCATGCCCTTTCCGGATTCGGGTTCCTATGCCGCCGTCGGATATTCCCAGGAATCTGGAATCCCCTATGAAATGGGGATGATCCGCAACCATTATGTGGGCCGGACCTTTATTCAGCCCACTCAGAGTATGCGCGATTTCAGCGTACGGGTGAAACTGAACCCTGTCAAAGAGCTTTTAAAGGGAAAAGACATCATTATTATCGAGGATTCCATCATCCGCGGCACAACTGCCAAAAGCAGGGTCAAAACGCTTCGCGATCTGGGCGTAAAACGGGTCCACATGCGCGTCAGCGGTCCGGCCCACCGATTCCCCTGCCACTACGGGATCGATTTTTCCACCCGTGGAGAACTGATTGCCGCCAACAAGTCCATTAAAGAGATGACCGATTTCCTGGGACTTGATTCCC
This sequence comes from Desulfobacteraceae bacterium 4572_123, assembly GCA_002084545.1. GTDB lineage: Bacteria > Desulfobacterota > Desulfobacteria > Desulfobacterales > 4572-123 > 4572-123. Next base: position 12,132 of record NBLJ01000047.1, read on the forward strand.
TGCATTATCTCAGCATCGAAGGTCTTCTGGAATCCACCGGCATTAAAGATCCTGAAAACAACTTCTGCCGGGCCTGCTTTGATGGATCCTATCCGGTTGAATTTGATGCATCGGTGACCAGAAATTGCATGGATACCTGACCCTCTGCTTCCATGGTAGATATTATTTGCATCTATTGTAAAATTATGGTTATATTCTAGTTTCATTTCTTATTGAGAGGCAATAATGATCGAGTCTAAATTTCTAAAAGACAATCTGCAGAACATCCAGAAGCTGATGGATCTTGCCCCTTTAAAGAGCTTTGAAACCAAAAGCCTGCGCCAGTTGCTCCAGCTCAGCAAAATAAGAGAGTATGAAGACAGCGAACGTATTATCATGGAGGGCGCCGCCGATCCCTGGCTCTATTTTATACTATCGGGCAGGGTGCGGATTAAAAAGGAAGGTGTAACCATCGGGGTCCTGGACAAGGTGGGTGAGTTTTTCGGGGAAATGCGTATCCTGGACGGATTGCACCGGTCCGCATCAGTATTCGCGGAAGGCAAGACCGTCTGCCTGGCCGTGGACACTTCAGCCACCGGCCGGCTGGCATCGGATGACGAACGGGCCAACTTCCTTCTGCTGCTTTACCGAATGTTTTCCGAATATATCTCCTTCCGGCTGCGCCTTACCAACGAAGAACTGATCAAGGCCAAAAAAAAAGCCGCCCGGCTGGCAAAAAAACTAAATGAAAACAAATAAAACCGTCGCCTTTTCCAGAAATGCCACCAATGTTTTTTTCCATATTCTGACAAGTTGCAACCTCAAGTGCCGCCACTGCTATATCAACCCGGACCAGCACGGCAAAAATACCCTGGGCCTTGACACCATAAAAAAATGGCTGGCTGTTTTTGCACAACCCGATCACATGACCAATGTCATCTTTTTAGGCGGTGAACCAACTTTGCACCCGGACCTTGCAACCTGCGTCAGGCATGCCCGGAACCTGGGATACGGCTCAATCACCATCGACACCAACGGATATCTGTTTCATGATATTTTAAATCAAGTAACCCCGGACGAGGTGGACTATTTCAGTTTCAGCCTTGACGGCGCCACTGCGCCCACCAACGATTCCATCAGGGGCAGGGGGTGTTATGATCAATGCCTTAAAGGTATCAGACAGGCTGTTGCCAGGGGTTTTAACACCAGTTTGATCTATACGGTAAGCACGGCCAACCTGCACGAACTGGAGATAATGGTGCCGCTTTTAAAAGAGCTTGAAATCCATCGCTTTTTTATACAGGTTATCGGCCTCCGGGGTAAATCCGCCACGGGCACCCTGACGTCGGACCCATCACAAAGCCCCCAGGTAACAAGTGCCCAATGGATGGAAATGATACCCGACGTGGCGGAAAAAGCAGCCGGTCTCGGAATCACCGTGACCTACCCCAAGGTATTTCTAAAGGCGGATGAACCATTTGAATGTGCCGGACTGGCGGCAAAGAATTTCTTTATTTTTCCCAACGGCAGGGTGTACCGCTGCCCCCTGTGTGAGGATTTCCCGCTCCACCAGTTCGAATTCAGGCAGGATAAACTGGTGGAAATGGGCAAAATCAATGAAAGAGACCTGTTTCAGCTTTCCATACCGGAAGGCTGTGTCATGAACAAAATTATTCAGCCCGACAACCTGGACTACGACCCTGACGGGACCCCGGAGTATAAGATTGCCTGCTGCCTTCTAAAAGAGGAGATCACCCCCGCCTGATCACACATTAAAGCGGAAATTAATGATATCACCGTCCTTTACAAGGTAGGTTTTGCCTTCCAGGCGCACCGTTCCGCGGCTGCGGGCCTCCTTGTAGGTCTTTGCCTCCATCAGGTCGTCATAATAAAGCACTTCGGCCCTGATAAATCCTTTTTTGATATCCGAATGGATCACCTCGGCCGCATCAAGGGCCTGGGTGCCCGCAGCTATGGTCCAGGCCCGGACTTCATCTTCACCCACTGTAAAAAACGAGATAAGTCCCAGGATATCGTATGATTTTAAAATCACCCGATCCATGGCCGATGCCGTAATCTCGAATTCAGCCAGAAATTCGGCCGCATCCTCATCCGACATCTGGGCCAGCTCCTGTTCCAGCTTACCCCGGATCACCATACAGTTTTCCTGCTCTATCAACGCACCGGCCGCCGGCATGGCATCGTCGTCATCCTCATTGTTGAACAGCACCAGCATGGGCTTGCCGCTGACAAAGGCAAATCCCCGCAGCACCGGGGCCGATGCCAGTTCCGGAATTTTTCGTAGCGGTATTTCGTTTTCAAGATGCTCAAGGCACTCGGCCAGCCGGGCCGCCTCTTCGCCGTCCACACTTTTTCCCCGTCTTTTATCCAGTTCGATTCGCTCCAGGCGCTTTTCAACAACCACCAGATCCGCCAGGATAAGGTCCTGATCCAGACGCTGGAAATCTTCCGCGGGGGTCGGATTTTCATAGCCGTAACCCCCGAAATTACGGACCACCTGAATCAGGGCATCACAGTCCCTGACCGGAGTCCAGAAGTTCTGGTCTTTCTGCCGATCATTGCCATGACCCTTGATCCCCGGCAGAAAATATTCCAC
>NBLJ01000002.1 GCA_002084545.1 Desulfobacteraceae bacterium 4572_123
GTAGTTTTTCAAATATACATTGCGCCCGGATGCTTTTTCATCTGAATGCCTGAAGATTAAAATCATTTACAATATCATCAATAATCCCCTGCAGCCACAAGGTACCGTTGTTTGCATCCAGGGGATCGATTTTTTTAATTACATCGATATAATCCGTACCTTCCAGTTGAATAACTCTTTCAATTGCAGAGATAAAACTATCTCTGATTCGCAGGTCTCCGGCATAAAAATATGTTTTTTTAAAACCTTTTTCAAATTCAGACAATATGTTGCAGGCAGTGCCGCTTTCTTTGTTTTTTCCCGCCCCTGCTTTTTGAATAAATACCGTCAGACGTTTTATTCTTTCGCTGATCCCCATTTGAAGTTTTTCCCTGAGACCTGACAGCAGGGTGACGGGAAAATCATTTGAAATAAACAGAGATCGAATATTAACATACCATTGCATCAACGCCCAGAGGTTTGCGATATAAAAAATGTTATTGGTTACAATACGATTTATCCCGGTATATCGGCCGGTTTTAAACGGAATATTGATATTGGATTTAGTATTTTCGACAATCAGACGTCCCGGGCGCAGTTCATCCCTGCGACAGATCGATCCGGCTGCCGCAACTGTTCCGAAAGCCAGACGGCAGGGTCCGACAAGCCCGCCCTGCCCTCCTAAAAATACTGGCGATTGATTCAGCATCACGCCCCGGGGATGGTCTGTTTCAGGCCTACACTGTGGGCCCCGCCGGCCTGTTCTTCAAGAATTGTACCCTCTCTGACATGTGCGCAGGATCCCATGGAGGCATCTTTTAAAAAAACGGCGTCTTTAAAAAAACCACCTTTTAGCTGAACCCCCGGTCCGATCTGGCAGTTTTCAACAGTGACAGGTCCTTCAAAGCCCAGTTTTGCTTTGCGCAGAATCAGAGTCGATTCTCCATACAGCCGGCATCCCGGATAAATTATTGTCTGTTCGCCTGAAATTCTATCCGGATTAACGGTTGAATCGATATGGACATTGTCGGGATCCGTGAATGTAACACCTTTTTTTATCAGAATTTCAACTATTGCGCGGTTACTTTTTTTTACCAAATATAGCCTCGTATACCTATTATTTTTTTACATAAATACGCACACCGTCAAATATAAATGATGTGTTAATAAGTCTCAATATAGTACCGAATTGCATTAAACATCCCCTGCCCTATGCCCTTTACTTTTTTAATTTCTTCGATGGTATCAAATCGACGATGCTTTTTCCGGTATTCAAGAATTTTTACAGCAAGAGAAGGCCCTATATGGGGCAGTGTTACAAGTTCGGTCAGCTTAGCCCTGTTGATATTAATAGGTTTCGGCGATTCATTTTGCAAATTTTTTTTCAAATATCTGTTATACTGCTTTTGCAGAATTTTATCGGCGACGTTCCTGTTTTTAGAATCTATCCAATGTTCTTCAGAGAGTGTGCCAAGAACGTAAATTAACTGCTGTGCATCAAGCTTGCCGTTGGTATCCAGGTAGGGGCAGTGTCTTATTTTGCTGCCGTCTTTTGCGGTTTCTATCACTGCAAAAGATGAGTCAGGTAACAAACGGACGGATAGTTCCGTCCATTCCTGGCCACGAGCTGTTTGGATAGAACAAAGTATCTGCATGAAAAAAAGAAAAGCTCCTGTCGTGACAAGAACTTTTTTTATCCATACGACGGCGTTTAACGGTAATCCTGTTTTTATATTCATTATTTTTTTCCACCTAAAATTATAACGATTTGCGAATAAATGCTATCAAAGGATTAACGTCCGATTAGAGTAAAATTCTTTTAAATTGTACCACAGTAGAAATTTTTTAGAACAAAAAATATTATAATAGATAGCAATGATCCTGATTCCAAATCAGCAATCCAGTTAATATACTGAATTTATTATATTTGAGATAAAAAAATATTACTGATAATTCTTCTATGAAGTATAAAGAAACGGATATATAGTGTCAAGCAATAGTTCAACGAACGATATGGTGTGTAACCTGCTATAATCATATTCCAACCTTGATGATAGCTTTGTAAATATTCCTTGACAAGCAAATTTTTATGAGTTCTACTTTATGCCATCTAATAGAAAACTAAATTAGGTACTTAACATGGTTGATGCCTTTGCTGAAAATCGGACTCCCGATAAGAAGATACTTCCCCGTGCAAGTATTTCAAGGCAGATCCTTGAAGATTGTATAAAAAGAAAAATTTTGCCAAAGCCGATTCTGAGGGAATCTCAATCAGATAAAACATCAGGCGCAAAAGCCGGAAAAAAGAGTTGGTATTTTCCGGAAGGGGCCGTAAAACGAATCGAATTGATTAAGCGCTGGAAGGATAAAGGCTACTCAATGGAAGAAATAGCACAAAAATTTAAGAAAAATTCTCCCGTTCTTGAAATTTTTCCGGAAAGACGTTCCGAAAACGATACCCCCGAACCGGATAAGGAGATGGAGATACCTCCCGATATTGACACTTCCAGCATCAGTGACTCTTCACTCACGCTGACCATCGACGATATTGACGCTCCGGCTTATCTGATAAACCATAGTTTTGAAATCGAGTGGATCAACTCCGATGCCGAGCAACTGATCTTTAAAAATAATATAAGCGCCATTAACAAACTTGATTCAAGAAATATTTTCAAGCTTCTCTTCAGCTGGGAGTGTCACCAATATCTTCGCAACTGGGAAGAAGTAATTGCATTTCATATGCGTTTTTTTAAGGGCAGCTACAATCGAGACCATGTCGGCAGCCTTTACAGCGGCATTACCGAAAGTGAAATATCATTTCTGACCGGTAAATATGACGAGGAAGATTCATGGCAAAAAGAAGCCGTAAATAATTCTCCTCTAAATTTTGTACTTCAGGACGGTACCGTAATTTCATATCGGGTATATACCATGTTTTTTCGCGAAGGACTATTTTTCGTCTATCTTCCTTCCGAACGTACGGATGATGATATTATGGATTTTCTTTCCCAGAGAAAAAAAATCATAAACGAACTGCTTTCCCAGAGAATGCCGTCCCTGGTTTCATTATGTGTGCTGGTTGCCGACCTGCAGGATTCGGTTAAAATCAGTTCGGAACTGATGCCGGAAGAATATTTTGAATTAATAAACCAGCTCTGGAAAACACTGGGTGCTTCTTTTGAGAAGTATTTCGGCATTCACGGCAAGCATGCCGGCGACGGAATGCTGTACTATTTCATTCAGAAACCGGGCCGCAACTATATTTCCGATGCCGTCAACTGTTCTCTGGAAATCAAGGAAAAAATGATTCAATTCAGCAGTGAATGGAAAATACGCAAGAGATGGCGCAATGAACTGTATCTTAACATCGGCATTAATGAGGGACAGGAATTTTTCGGCACCATCAAATCAGCGGGCAACATAATATTTACCGCTCTGGGAGACAGCATCAATTATGCGGGAAGATTATCCGACTTTGCCCGCTACGGTGCAATCTGGGCAACAAAAAACATCATCAGCAAAATACCACCCGAAGATATGAAAAAAATCAATTTCGGGGTTCAGCGTCAAGAGCATGACCGCAATATCTTTATCCAGAACTCTTTTTCACGCATTCTGGATATGATGGATGAAAAAAAACGCGATTATTCCAAATTCAAAGATATTGCAACTCTGCCGATAACGGAAATTTTTCGATCATAGCAGACTTCCCTACTTTCCGTTTATCTCCGAAATCATCGATGCTATTTTGTTTGCCATTTGGGAAATGTTTTTTTTCGGATCAAGATTCGGGTCTACAGCAGCAGATCCCTCGGAATTTTCAAATGGCAACAGGTCGTAAGCCGTAATCTCTTCCCTGCCCTTCTGCGATTCCGCAGCTATATCACTTTTAAAATCATGTGAAGATGTTTTTTTTTCACTGTCTGCACTCATTTCGCCTGCCGGTGTCAATGCAAGGTGATTTCCCCTCCTGTCAAAAACAATCGAAAGCGGAACCATGGCTTTGATATCAAGCTTGTAGGCCACTTGCTTATCAACAACAACAATATCCCCCTGGCGGGTTCCGATTGCCTTGAGCATATCGAGATGATACCGCTGTTTAAAAATTTTTCTGATCGTACTCCAGTCAAAGCCCTTGCATAGTTCACTGATAAAATGCTTTTCGCTGTTTTTAATACAATTCGAACTATTGACTTTCACTTTTATTCCCCCCACAATATCAGTATTAATGTTGATCCGGTTCCATGGTTGTCCTGTTTCTGCCGTCCTGCTTTGATTTATAAAGTAATTTATCGGCGTGTTTGATTATTTCATCCGTTGTAATAATCATATCGCCGGTTAAAGGTAGATAACAACTGATACCGAAACTTGCCGTAATGCAAATCGACACATCATTAATGATAGTTTTCTGTCGGGCAACTTTTCGACGTATTCTCTCCGCCAGTTCATAGGCTCCCGCTTTTTCTGTTTCAGGTAAAACAAAAAGAAATTCTTCTCCGCCGTAACGTACGACCCAGTCTATTTTTTTGCGTACGGATTGCATCAGACAGGACGAGAAATTTTTCAGTACCTCATCACCCGCCAGATGTCCGAAGGTATCATTGACCTTTTTAAAATGATCAATATCACACATGATAACCGACAGTGCGCGATTGTATCTTTTTGATCTTGATATTTCAACAGGCAGGTGTTTGTTGAGATACCATTTGTTGTAACAACCGGTCAGAGAATCTGTTACAGACATCCGTTTTATTTTTTCATTGGCACGATGCAGGGATTTTTCCAGTTCCAGAATACGGATACCGGTGTTGATCCGGGCAATCAATTCAGCGTGGAGAAATGGTTTGCTCAGATAATCATCCGCACCTGCTTCCAGGCCGGCAATAATGTCATCCTTTGAATCCCGGGCAGTCAGCAGGATGATAAAGACATATCCGGGCAGTTGCTTCTTTCTAAGAGCCCTGCAAAGATCCAGGCCGTTCATGCCCGGCATCATCCAGTCCGTAAGAACAATAGGAAAGAATTCATCGCTGAACAGGTTCAGCGCTTTTAAACCGTCTTCAGCCGCGACAACTTTATGTCCGGATTTCACCAGGGTATTTTCAAGAAGTTTTCTGCCGATCGGATCATCATCGGCTATCAATATGGGGAATCTGTTTTTCATTTTATTTTGTCAAAGGTATATCCATTTAAGTGCATTCCGTTATTCATAACACAAAATAAGATAAATTTAAATATATGGATATTTTATTTTGTGTGTACTTTCGTTCCTTAGACAACCGTTATTTCTAAATGCCGAAAATTAAAAAAATTGCAGCATGAGTTTTTATTGACATTACAATTAATATATTTTATCGACTAAAAACAATTGATCGGCATCCTTGATAAATTCGACTTTTTACGAATTTATCAAGGATGCCGATTAAATTTCAGCTTTTTGAAGCCTATCTTGATAAACTCTACGGTATATAAATTTTCAACTTACCAAACTATAAGGATTGCCATCCAATGAATAAATCTTCAGATACGATCACCATCAATGCTGTTGTTGAGATGCCTGCCGCGGCCCTTCAGGATATTGTTAAAACGGCAAAACAACTGACCGGGCGGGATGAAAAAGGTGCTTACCGCGTGGATACCGCGGATGTGGTCGGCGGGATGATATCAATGTTTTTAGTAGAAAAAGATTTTGAAACATATGTTAAAGATGTAAAAAACTACAACCTTTGAGGATTTTGCAAAAATAATATCGAAATTTTCTTTTAAACTGTCGCCGGCCAGGGGGAATGATTATGGAATATGAATGCATTATTTATGAAAAAACTGAACAAATTGCTGTTATCTATCTGAATCGACCACATGTTTTGAACGCAATGAATAAACAGTTATGGCTTGACATGCAAAACGCTTTGGAAGATGCAAAAAACAGCCTGGAAATAAAAGTATTAATCATAACCGGCAAAGGCCGGGCATTTTCCACTGGTGCCGATCTAAAGGAATCCAAGAACAGAAACCTTGAGGACTATCGTGATTATCTGATAGAACTGCAAGAAGCCTCAAGAAAAATAATCCGTTTTGAAAAACCCACCATTGCAGCGATTAACGGGTATGCACTGGGTTCAGGCTATGAGCTTGCTCTGGCATGTGATATACGGCTGGCGGCCGAAGATGCAAAAATCGGTTCCCCCGAGGCCAGGGTAACCTCCTCGGTCACCGGAGGTGCCATGCGACTGGTTCAAAACCTGATCGGTCCGGGCAAAGCCAGGGAGCTTCTTTTTACCGCTGAATACATTGACGGCAGGGAAGCCGCAAGAATAGGACTGATCAACAAAGCTGTAAAGCCCGGGCAATTAATGAACGAAGCCCTGCAAATGGCTGAAAGAATTTCCGTCAATTCAGCCTTTTCCCTGAAGATGATCAAAAAAGGGCTGAACATGGCCCAGGGTGAGGTAAGTCTCGAAGCCCTTATGGAATATGAAGTTGAAGCCTGCCTTGCCTGCGTGGCAACAAAGGAAAGAGGCGAATCGTTGAATAAATTTGAAAACCGCAAACGTTAAAATGAGGGATTACCATGCTATCTCATGTTCTTGATGCCGATTCGGTTGCCATTGTAGGGGCTTCCAGAAATGAAACTAAAAGAGGATTTCAAGCCATCCGGACTTTGACCGAAGAAAAATATGAAGGCCGGATTTATCCGATCAACCCTAAAGAAACATCCGTTCTTGGTTTTAAATGCTATAAAAAAATCACGGATATTAAAGATACCGTGGATCTGGCACTTATTACGACACCTGCATCCACGCTTCCCGCCATCCTGGAAGATTGTGGGGCCAAGGGTGTACATGGAGCGGTTATTATTGCAGGCGGGTTTGGGGAAACAGGCGCAAAGGGAAAAAAGTTTGAAGATGAAATCATCCGCATCGCCAAGGAAAAAAACATCCGTCTCATCGGCCCCAACACTTCCGGAATGATGAATCTGACTAAAAAATTAAATCTTGTGGGTTTAAGGGATGCGCCCGTGGGTGATATTGCCCTGCTGACTCAAAGCGGCAACATGGCGCTGACGTTGATTACCGAAGCAAAATTGAAAAGCCGCAAGGGTTTTTCTTATTATGTCGGAGTGGGCAATGAAGCCGATATTAAATTTCATGAATACCTGGAATTTTTCCGAAAAAACCCAAAAACAAAAGCAATTCTGATGTACGTTGAAGGCATGCGCCAGGGACGTCAGTTTCTACAACAGGCTTATAAAACAACCATTGAAAAACCGGTTGTTTTACTTAAGAGCGGACGCTCCTCCACCGGGCAAAAATCCGCGGGTTCCCATACCGGTGCATTGGCAGGTATGTCTGAAGTGGCACGTTCAGCCTTTGAGAGGGCCGGAATTATAGTCATCGATAATCCGGATGAACTCTTTCCGGCAGCCGAAGCTCTGTCGAGCCTGCCGCCCATAAAAAACAACAGCATTGCTATCCTTGCCGACGGCGGTGGCCATGCCACGATTGCAGCCGACCTTTTAACCGACCTGGGTGTCAATATCCCTGAATTGAAAGACAAAACCAAGGCTCGTCTAAAAAAAATCCTGCCCGGCGCCGCAAGTGTTGTGAATCCTGTTGATGTTGCCGGAGGCACTGACTCGGATCCGGCTGTTTTTGCCGATTGTGCCCAGGTGATGTTAAATGACCCCGGCGTCGGCGGACTATTGATCGTGGGGCTTTTCGGAGGTTACGGCATCCGCTTTGCCGAAAGTCTGGCCATGATTGAGGAGGACGCGGCCCACCGTATGGGCAAAATGGTAAAAAACGGCAACAAGCCCATAGTGCTGCACAGCCTCTACAGTTCAGTTAATCCTCATTCTCTGCAGCTCCTGAAGTATTATAACATACCGGTATATGATTCGCTCAATATCTCCTGTAAATGCATCGGCGTACTGGCCCAGCGGGGTTATTTCCTTAATTCCTATCATGCCAAAACCAACTTTGTGTTTAACTGGGGCGGCAAAGCCACCTCCGAAGGCGTGCGGATAATAAAAGACTGCGCCCGGGAAGGCCGGCGCAATCTACTGGAAACCGAAGCCAAAAGACTGCTTCAACTGCACGGTGTGCCCGTACTTTTCGATCGCCTGGCCGAAACAGCGGATGAGGCCGTTAAATTCGCAGCCCAAATTGATGGAGATGTGGTTCTCAAGATTGTATCTCCCGACATCCTGCATAAAAGCGATGCCGGGGGCGTTTGTACGGGGCTGAACAATGAATCCCAGGTACGGACGGCATTTAAAAAAATCATGAAAAATGCTCTGGCTTTCAATAAAAACGCGGACATAAGAGGCGTTCTGGTATCTCCCATGGCCGGCAAGGGCGTTGAGGTAATCATCGGTACCAAAATAGATGACCAGTTTGGGCCTATTATCATGTATGGACTTGGCGGGATACTGGTTGAAATTTTAAAAGATGTCAGTTTCAGGGTGCTGCCCATCTCGGCCTTGAACGCCAAGAAGATGATCGAGGAAACCAAATCATTTCCGATTCTGAAGGGAATCCGGGGTCAGCGTGCAAGTGACATCAAAGCTGTTAAAACGTTGCTGCTTAAATGTTCGGAAATAATTGAATCCTATCCTGAAATACAGGAAATGGACTTAAACCCGGTTATTGTGCATGAAAAAGGAATCAGCCTGGTGGATGCCCGTATCATATTGAAAAATGATACTGCCTCCTCCCTGTAGCCTTGTGCAATGTAATATGTGACTGTCTGTAACTATTCAACCTGTTTTACAAGCTGGGCATCGATTTTTTTCATTGCATCCATGAATTTGCGCCGATTTTGGCGGGCGTATGGATTATATCTGTTCATATCAAGAAAAAGCTGCCAGGTATCGTGCTCGACTACTCCCAGAATGTGCAGCAGCCGCTTGTAACCCTCAGTATCTATATCCAGAGGACAGGCACCGAATTCTTCAAGCCCCCGGCCGATAAAATGGGTAAGGGCAAGACTGACTGCAATCTGGCTATCATGTTTTTCCGGTGTTCCCTCAATCAGAATCAATCCCAGAGAGTGCAGATAATTTTTTACCTTTTCATATCCGGCCTTATCAATTCTGGTATTATTTAGAAAAATTTTGCACCCCTGTAGAGACTTGGATGCGCTGTCCGGACCGAACATGGGGTGAGTGGCCAAAATAGAGACGGTTTCAGGCAGCAGGGATTCCATCCAACGTATGGGTGCCTCCTTTACCGAACACACATCCACGACGATCGCATTTTTATTGATAATCGGTGCGATATCCATTAACACATTTTTTAAAGTCGAAATAGGGACACAAAGAATAATGTATTTCTGAGCGCAAACCTTTTCCAGGGAGGCCGGAATTCCGCCAAGTGTCTTGACCGCAGATGAGTTGCCCTTCCGGTTTGCTACGTTCACTTTAAAATCCCGGGCCAGATATCTGGTCGTCAAACGGCCGAAACGCCCAAAACCTATAATGCCGATCATAATGCCTCTTTTATTTCCTCAAATTTTCGATTAACTGTTTTATGAATTTGTAATTTCATATAAAAATATTGCGATATCAATGCGGTAAAAGGGCAGCCACAAGGGCTGCCACAAGGGCTGCCCCTACATTTTTAATTTTTCACAATCTGACATAGCGCCAGGTCTGCAAGAACAAGGGCGGTCATGGCTTCCACAATCGGTACGGCTCTTGGAACCACGCAGGGATCATGACGTCCCTTTGCATTCAGGATTGCATCATTGCCGTCATAATCCACCGTGTTTTGGGCTTTGCCGATGGTTGCCGGCGGCTTGAAAGCCACTTTGAATAAAATCGGCTCACCATTTGTAATTCCTCCCTGAATACCTCCGCTGAAATTAGTACGGGTACCCAGATGATCGTCCCTTTTTATAAACAGATCATTATGCGTTGAACCCTGCATGGCAGCGCCTGCAAATCCGGAACCGATCTCAAAGCCCTTGGACGCGGGAATGGATAGCATGGCCTGGGCCAACCGGGCTTCGGTTTTGTCAAAAACCGGTTCCCCGAGTCCGGCCGGCATATTTTTACAGATACAGGTAATAATGCCGCCGATTGAATCCGAATCTTCACGTGCCCTCATAATCTGTTTTTTTATCTGCCTTGCAGTTTCCGGGTCAGGACATCGGGTTGATGTTTTTTCAACCTGTCTTCGGGAAACATCGTGCCCCATTTCCGGGGCAGTTGCACTACCTGCGGCACTTACCCATGCCACGATCCTGATGCCATGGGTTTCAAATAAAAATTTTTCGGCAATGGCACCTGCCGCCACCCTGGCGGCGGTTTCCCGGGCACTGGCCCGCCCTCCCCCGCTGGCGGCGTTAATGCCGTACTTCATCCGGTATGTATAATCCGCATGGGAAGGCCGCGGGATATCGAGAGTATTACCATAATCAACCGGGCGGTGATCCCTGTTGTCAATCAGCAGGGCAATGGGGGTGCCCAGGGTCTGTCCGTTTTCCACACCCGACAATATACGAACAAGGTCCTTTTCGTTTCTGCCGGTTGTCAGATCGCTCTGCCCCGGACGCCGGCGATCCAGTTGAATCTGAATATCGGACTCATTCAGACGGATACGAGGTGGACATCCGTCGATCACGGCGCCAATGCTTTTTCCATGGCTTTCACCAAAAGTGGTTACCTTAAATAAGATTCCGGTTGTGCTTGACATTATATCCAGCCTTTCATTTTTGAGAAATTTTTTCAATAATAAGGTTACATATTTCATCTATTGATCTTGAATCGGTGTCAATTGTTAAATTAGCTGCTTCTGTATAATATTGTTTTCTATTTTTAATAGTTATTTCGATCTCTTCAAGTAAACCTTTAGATGTAAGAGAGGGCCGCTGGTTCTTTGTATTCAGATCTTGGACCATCCTTTTCCGGGTGGTTTCAGCATCGGCGCGCAACCATACAAGAATACCGTTTTTTTTCATTTCCGCAACATTGGCAGCATCCAGGACAACCCCTCCTCCTGTAGCTACAACCTGAGATTTTTCCATGCATATCTGTTTTATGATCTGCTTTTCCAATTTGCGAAAATATTGCCAGCCCCGATCTTCCACTATTTCGGCAATGGATTCATCGAAAGTTTCGACTATCATGCAATCACTGTCAAGAAAGCTCTTTTTCATCCGTTGAGCCAGTTTCCGTCCAACAGTAGTTTTACCGCTGCATCGAAACCCTATTAAAAAAATATTCATTTCCACACCAGGTAGTGATTTAAACTCAGGATCACAAAAAAATCCTGAGTTTATATATTATACTTCAATTCCCATTTGGTTGAAAACATTCCAGAATTGGGGGAAAGATTTTTCAACACACCTTTCATTGCAAATAAAAATACCTGGAATATTTAATCCTGCCAGTGCAAAACTCATGGCAATCCGGTGATCATCATAGGTTTTAATTTTTGCGCCATGGGGTATCCCGCCATGAATCTCCATTCCATCATCACGGCAAAGAGCCTTGATTCCCATTTTTTCAAGTTCGTTAACCACCGCACCAATGCGATCACTCTCCTTGACCCTTAAATGAGCTACATTGCGGATTCGCGTTGTGCCTTTTGCAAAAGCTGCAACTACCGCCAGTGTCGGAACCAGATCGGGCATGTCTCCCATATCAACATCAACGCCTGCAAGCAGGGGCGGGCCGACAACCTTTATACCGTCATTTCTTTTAATTACCGAACAGCCCATTTTTTCCAGCAGTTCCACAAATCTTATGTCACCCTGGCGGGAATCGGCATTAATTCCACGGACGGTGACAGATGCACCGGTTATGGCCGCAGCGGCCCAGAAATAACCCGCCTGGGAGCAATCCGGTTCAACAGCATACCGGCCGGCTCGAAATACCTGGCCGCCCTTAACGGCAAATAAGTCGTACCCGCTGCGCTGCACTTCAATCCCCATTCGCTGCATGACGTCCACAGTCATGTCAATATAAGGCTTTGAAACCGGGCCATTTGTAACTTTGATTTCAATACCCCGTATTGTGTAAGGAGCGATCAGCAGCAACGCGGAAAGATACTGACTGCTGGTGCCGCAGTTCAACTCAATTTTTCCGCCGGTCACACGCATTCCGGTAACTTTGACCGGGGGACAGCCATTTTGGTTGACCGATATTGCGTTGACCTCGATCTGATGCAATCCATCCAGCAGATCCTGCAATGGCCTCTCATGCATCCTCTTGGTGCCGGACAGGAGATATTCACCTTGCCCGATGGCTGCCAAGGCAGTAATCAAGCGCATGGATGTTCCGGAATTTCCCAGAAACAACGGCGCACGGCAGCTTTCCAGACATCCGTTGGTACCGGATACGACAAACCGATCCTGCAGGTTCTCGATTTGCGTTCCCATCTTTTTCAATGCATTCAGAGTCAGGAGAGTGTCGTCACTGACAAGACCGTTTTCTATGGTACTGATACCGTCTGCCAGGGCGGCGGCAACCAGAATCCTGTGTGTATAACTTTTAGATCCGGGTACTATTGCCGCATATCTTTCAATTTTTTTCGGTTTAATTTCAATCATGGTAACCTCTAAAAAAATCGGTTTAATCAATAGCCGACCGGCGGTGTTTTTGTAATGCCCCGCGAACGATCCGAGCCATAACATCAAGGGGTGCTTTTTGGCCGGTCCACAGTTCAAACTGCCGGGCACCCTGATTTACAAACATGGAAACACCGTCTATTGTGGTACAGCCCTTTTTTCCGGCCTCAATAAGCAGACGGGTATTCAATGGATTGTAAACAATGTCCATGATAACCATATTTTTTTCAAACCAGGTGGCTTTTACCGGCATGGCTTCTGTGTTCGGTGCCATACCCACGGAAGTTGTATTGATCATTATTTCCCATTGCGGTTTTCGATATTCAGCAACGGGTATAAATTCCCCTCCCAGATCGGCCGCAAGTTTCTCACCTCTTTTATGTGTGCGATTGGCAATCGTAAGCTTGCCGCCTTCTGAATTAATGCCGAAACCAATGGCACGGGCCGCTCCGCCTGCTCCTATTATAAGTATTTTTTTTCCGGCTATCGAAGTTTTCTCCTTCAGAGCATTCATTGCTCCGATCCAGTCGGAGTTAAATCCTTTTAAAAATCCGCCCCTGTTAAGTACTGTATTTACGGCACCGATTCGCAAGGCCATCTCATCGATTTCATCCAGATATTTCATGATTTCAATCTTATGGGGAATGGTGATACTGGCCCCTCTGACACCCAGAGCCCTGATACCAGTCACGGCCCCCCGGATGTTTTTTACGTTCATTGCGACATAAATACCGTTATAACCGGTTTCGGCAAAGGCCCGGTTATGCATGACGGGACTCAGGCTGTGTGCCACGGGATCACCGATTACGCCAAAAAGCAAAGTATCTGAATCGATTTTGTCTGCCTCCTTTTTAATACCCCTGTTCCTGTTAAGCAGACGGCACGATAAAAGCCGCGGCAGCTTTTATCGTGTCCCGCCTTTTGTTAAATAAAAAAGCCGCGGGCTTTTGGTCTGCCCGCGGCTTTTGGTGTATTTGAATAAGTTAAAGCTTCCTCAACGCACCCCGGCCGGGCCGGTGCCATAATAATAGTACCGGCAGTAACCAAAATAGAAGTTAAATTTATTGGATGTCATTTTGATTGGAAGTCTTTGTAACGTGAATTTTTAATTATAGATAGTAAGTAAAAACTAATGTAACTAATGTCAAGCTTTATTTCCCCGGCACTGCAAGCCGGTTGTTGCGAATATTATTGCCGCCACTTCATCTCGTGGAGGTTATAAGTTTATATTTCTTGACACTTTAGTGGATTTTTTTTATCTTTCGCGTGTCTGGGATAGTTCCCGCCGGCAACCTGTTCAAGCTAACGATTATCCGACAGAGAGGTTGTGTGAAAAAAATAAAAACGTTTGTATTGAATAATTTTGAAATGATCGCCATTGCAGTCATTCTGGCAACTTTCTTTTTTTTCAATTACCACATTCGCACTCAAACCACCTTTTTATATTTTTATTTTTTACCGGTTATGATGGCCGGCTATTTTCTGGGACCTCGCAGCACTATTACGATATCCCTTTTATGTGTAGCAGTAGTTGTTTTATACAGCATCTGGTCACCCGGCCTTGATACGATAGTTAACAGCAGAATGAATTTTTATCTGCATATCATGATATGGGCCGGGTTCCTGATTCTTGCAGGTTTTGCCATCAGCAAAACCGGTCATTTCAAACAACAGCTCCTGCTGCACCGAAAAAAGCTGGCCCGGGCCGACAACATAATAGGAGATTACAAAAAAAAATTCGACGATAAACTCAAAAAACGCACCGAAGAGCTTGAAAAATCAAGCCAATCCATTAAATCGCTGAAACTCAAGTTAGAAAAAACACTCTATTCGACCATGGATGCCGAAGTAGCAAAACTGTTAATCGACGGTCGCCTGCGCAATGAAAAACGTAAAATAAGTGTCATGTTTTCCGATCTTGTCGGTTTTACCGGTTATTCGGAGGATCGCAGCCCCGAAATTGTTGTCCAGGATCTAAACAACTATTTAAGCTGTATGGAACCGGTCATGCTTGATTATCACGCACACATCGACAAATATCTCGGGGATGGCATCATGTGCGAATTCGGAGCCCCCCTGGATTATGAAAACTACAAACTGCTTGCCGTTATGGCGGCAATCAAAATGCAGGAAAAACTCATCCGCCTTGATTTTCCCTGGCAAATGCGCATCGGCATTGCATCCGGCCCCGTGATCATGGGGATCATCGGCTCCCGTCGTCAGGCCTACACGACCATTGGCGATGTGGTCAACCTGGCCTCGCGTATTGAAAAAACATGTTCCCCGGGATCGGTTTTGATTGATGAGTTTACCCGCCAAGGCGTTGACCGCTTTATTGATGTCCGCCTTAAAAAGGATATATCTCAGTTTGAAAATCTTGATGAAAAAGTTGAGGCCCGCCTTGATGAAATGCACCGCAAACTTAATCTCGCCACAAACGCGGATGCGCGGGCAGATCTCTTCCATGAAATCGGCCGACTGCACATGTCTTTAAACGAGCCTCACGATGCCATGCATTATTTTGAACAGGCACTGCTCATGAGGCCGGAAAACATAGAACTTAAAGTAGCTTTTGCCGAAGCCACCATAAAACGGGATGAAACCGACAGAATCAAGGTCAGGGGGCGAAAAAAACGAATAGGCGCATATGAGGTGATCGGCATCAAGGATGTCCTGCTGGATCATGAAAAATTCCCAGCCTCCTTTCTGGGCAGGTATCCCCATGTGGAAGAACTTATTGAAATGCCGCTGGACATCATCATGCCGGTGGAGGCTCTGGATGGATGTATCGGGCATTCCAAGGTTGTCGCTCTGCTCTCCTATGCTGTTGCAACCGAACTGGGAATATCCGAAAAAGAAAAAAAAGAGATTCTAAACAGCGGTTTTGTAGCGGATATCGGGAAAAAACACATCCCCCATCATCTTCTCAATCGTATGGGCAGTCTTAACTCTGATCAGATTAAAATAGTGCAGGGGCACTCCACCGAAGGCGTCAAAATACTTGAAGATCTGGGCTATACTTCGAAACTGATGCTGAAAATCATACGCCACAGTCATGAGAACTATAATGGTTCCGGATATCCGGATGGACTGCGGAAAGATGATATACCGCTGGGATCAAGAATTATTGCGGTGGTAGACACATATGATGCATTGTCATCATGGCGTCCTTACCGCGAGAAATGGGACCGGCATGCGACACTGGAAGAATTGCTGAAATGCGTGGACAAAGGACTTTTTGATCCCAGAGTTGTAAATGCCCTTGTCAAGGTAATGGAGTGATCATTAACCCGCTCTTATCCGGAGGTTAAAATGCAGCCAGAAAAACTCCCGGCCTGGAAACAACTATCAAGGCATGCCGAGATTATTGCCCGTCCTGAAAATCATCTAAAACACCTTATCCTGGGAGATAGCCGTATAAAAAAATTTTCAGCCGCCGGCGCGGGCGTTTTTTTTGACTATTCCCGTCAGCGGCTTGATTCAAAGGCCCTTTCTCTCCTGTTTGAACTGGCAAAAGAAGCAGAACCGTTAAAAAAATTCAATGATATGGTTGCAGGGCGGAATGTAAATAATACGGAAAACAGAGCCGCTCTGCACACGGCCGCTCGATCTTTTGCCGAAACATCCGTGTTTGTGGACGGCAGGGATGTGATGCCGGAAATTAAGGCTGTGCGTGAAAAAATTAAAAATTTTACATCCAGGGTCCTTTCAGGCGAAATCACCGGATCAAGCGGAAAGCCTTTTAAGCATGCGGTGGTTATCGGAATCGGAGGTTCTTGTCTTGGTGCTGAATTTGTTTCCACGGCAATGCGGGAACTGGCACTGAATAAGATTGATCTGCATTATCTTTCCAACGTGGATATTCATAATTTCGGAGCTATAGCGGAGGCCATTGATCCTGAAACTACTCTCTGGATTGTTATTTCCAAAAGTTTTACAACCGCTGAAACCATGGCCAATGCTTCCCAGGCCCGTGCGTTTATGCAAAAGCAGGGCCTCGATCCCGCCGGGCATTTTATAAGTGTTACCGGTAAAGGCAGCCCCGGGGATGATCCCAAAGCTCCGGTACTTGAATCATTTCACATGTTTGATTTTATCGGCGGCCGGTACAGCGTCACTTCGGCCGTCGGCGGCGTGCCTTTAAGCCTCTATCTGGGCTATGAAAACTTTGAGGAATTTCTCAAGGGAGCCCAGGAGATGGATATCCATGCCGCTACGGCAAAACCGGAAACAAATCTACCTCTCACAGCGGCCCTTATCTCGGTATGGAATAATAATTTTCTAAATTATCCGGTCCAGGCAATCATCCCTTATGCCGCACCCCTGGCCAGGCTGGCCGCCCATATCCAGCAGCTTAACATGGAAAGCAACGGTAAATATGTCGACCGTGAGGGGAATTTTCTAGAAAAAAATTCCGGCGTTATTGTCTTCGGAGAGCCCGGCACCAATGCCCAGCATTCTTTTTTTCAACTGGCTCATCAGGGTCGGGGGTTTCCCATTGACTTTATCGGTGTTGTAACTCCGGGCTACCCGCAATATCAGAATCAATCCCAGGGCGTCACCAATCACCAGGAACTCTGGAGCAACCTGATTGCACAGCCCATGGCCCTGGCAAAGGGGAAAGACGACAGCGTCAGGGCAAAGTATTTTCCCGGCAACCGGCCTTCATCAACAATTATTATAAACGATCTCGGGCCGCGAAACATCGGCAGATTGTTGTCTTTTTATGAAGCCCGCACCGTATTCGAGGCATTTATATGGGAGATCAACCCCTTTGATCAGTTTGGTGTTGAACTTGGTAAAACCATGGCGTCAAAAATCCGCAACACCATGGCCGCCCGCAACGGGGGTGACGATTACCACTGCGAAAAGCTTGATATATTAGATGAATTTTATCTTGATATGTTGTTTTCCGGCAAAATTCCCGAATAAACCCCGAACCGTTACCTTTTTATCCCGCAAATCGATAAATAACCGCACCCCAGGTCACTCCCGCCCCCAGACCCAGAAAAAGAAGGGTGCTCCCCTTGCCGATCAGTTTCATTTCAAGAGCTTCGTCCATGGCCAGCGGAATGGTGGCAGCGGTTGTGTTGCCGTAACGTTGAATGTTATGGAAAACCTTGCCTTTCGGAATATTCATTGTCTTCTGGTAAAACTGGTTAATGCGCATATTGGCCTGATGCGGAATAAAAAGATCGATATCATCCAGGTTAAGACCCGCTTTTTCAAGTACCTCAATGGTTACTTCGGGAAGTTTTTTAAGCGCCATTTTAAAAATAAGCTTACCGTCCATTTCAGGATAATGACGTCCCTCATCCAGTATTTTTTCGCTAATTCGGGGATTCAGCATAGATGCAGGGGCTTCCAGCCAGAGACTTTTGGCAAATTCACCCTGAGCGTGCAAAGATGATGCGAGCACACCCACCTGTTCGTCGGATTCAATCCCTTCTATGCATACTGCGGCGGCACCGTCACCGAATATAACGGTAACATCCCGGCCCCTGGTTGTAATATCAAGACCAGTGCTGTGAACTTCCGCGCCTACCAGCAGGATCTTATTGTAAAGTCCACTGCGGATAAAGGCGTCGGCGGTGCTCAGGCCGTATAGAAAACCGGTGCACTGCTGGCGGATATCAAGAGCCGGCGTTGATTCTAATCCAAGTTTGTACTGCAGCAGACAGCCCGAACCCGGAAAATTAACATCCGGGCTTAAAGTTGCAAAAATAATCAGATCAATATCCCCGGCAGTCCAACCTGCCCGTTTCATGGCGATGAGTGAGGCTTCAAGGCCCAGGTCCGCAGGGCCCGTGCCGCCCTCTTCCTCAACCCAGTGTCTTTGCTCAATTCCGGTACGTTTCTGTATCCATTCACTGGAGGTATCCATCCACTTTGTAAGATCATTATTGGTTACGATTCGTGGAGGAAGATAACGGCCGGTTCCGGTAATCATGGTTTTTTTCATATTACTTCCTTTTTCTGTAATTCAGTCAGATATATCGGATCGTATAACACAGTTCATGGGTATATTTCAAACAGGTACTGCCGCTTTATATAATAACAGTTCCCCCTTTATCGTATATTTTTGTACAATCGCGGGAATCATTACAGATATCCCCTTTTTCAGTTTAATTGCCCGATTTTTCAAATTCTGTATATATCCTTCTCCTTTGATACACAGGATGATCTCAAGACTCCTGTCAGCAGGGCCCTGGTAAATCTTCGAGCCATCAAGACGAATTACGGATAGTACAAACTCTTCCACCGGGCAGGGATAGATACTTTCCAATGAATTTTTCGCAAATGGCACAAGAATTTCAGGTTTTTTCCCCTTAAAAGAAAGTATCCTGACAAGTTCCGGCACATCCATATATTTGGGCGTCAGCCCGCCTCTTAATACATTGTCCGAACTGGCCATGATTTCCATGCCCATGCCTTCGAGATAGGCGTGCAGCTCACCGGCCTTAATAAACATGGCCTGACCCGGTTCCAAACAAATCAAATTTAAAATGACCGGTGCGAAAATACCCACATCCCCGGGATATTCATTGTGAAGTCTGACCATCCATTTAAAAACCGGATCATCTCCTGAAAACTTTGCAGCATTTTGAATCGCTTTAGTTACGACATTTTTTTTTATATCCGCATGCAGGTTCATTAAGTTCTTAAAAAACCGCTGGAGTCCTTTTGGGTCGGGCATATTCTCAAGATGGTCAATTTCCTTTGATAATTCATGGCCGCACACCTTCCTCATTCCGGAAACAATATCGGGTACCATGCGAAATCCGTTTAATGCCCAGAACCGAGTCAAGGCACAGATACATTCAGGTTTGTGGTTGATATCCCTGTAATTCCGGTTAAAGGCATCTATCGGGATTTTCATGGAATTTTCCCTTGAAAATCCCCTGCGGGCCTGTTCCGAATCAGGATGTGCCTGAATTGAAAGCGGACTGGCTATCGCAAGTACCTTAAAAAGATATGGTAATTGGTCGTTAAATTTTTTGGAAATGGCCTTGCCGAGCATTTCAACCGGATTGTCTCTGATCAATTCCGGCAGAGATACACACCTGTTGCCACACACGACCCGGGAAGGAGCTTTAGGGTGGGCTCCCATCCAGAGCTCTGCCTGGGGCTTTTTCGATGGTAGTGCCTGACCGGTAAGATCGGCAATAGCCGTATGCGAGCCCCATGCATATTCCTGAATGCTGTTTTTTAATATGGCTATTTTTATCATATTCTGATAAACTTTTATAAAATTATCTATGGATTTAACATGCGAAATCGTATTATTTCACTTAGTATATTATTTTTCATCGGCACCACGTCGGTTCTTTTTTTTATAATAGCCCTTGTAATATGGGCTTTTACAGTCCTGTTCGACCGGCGGCTGGTTATTTTGCATCGTTTTACATCATTATGGGCTTCCATTTATCTGTGGGTCGTTCCCGCCTGGTCGGTTTCCATTAAAGGGCGGGATAAAATTAAAAAAGATAGAACCTATCTGGTCGTATCCAACCATCAGTCCCAACTTGATATTCTTGCTGCCTTCAGACTTTTTTTCCATTTCAAATGGGTGTCCAAAGCTGAAATTTTTAAAGTGCCCCTGATTGGCTGGAACATGGTTTTAAATCGGTATATCAAACTGAAACGGGGGGTCGGTAAAAGCGTTAAAACAATGATGCTTCAATGTGAAAAAACTCTGGCACAAGGCAGTTCGGTATATTTTTTCCCCGAGGGCACCCGTTCCAAAACCGGCCTTTTAAAACAGTTTAAAACCGGCGCTTTTATTCTGGCGCATAAAACAAAATCACCTATTCTTCCAATTGTTATTAACGGAACAAAAAACGCTCTGCCCAAACACAGCATAAACTTCCATGGCCGACATTCTATAAGCGTCGAGGTCCTGGATGAAATTCCATATAAATATTATTCACACTTTTCCGTGGAGGAAACCGCTGAATTTATTCGTCACAAAATAATTAAACACGTTGATGAACACAAGCTTATACACTAAAACAGGTAATCTATCAGCAACTATATGATTGCTCATGGCAGTTGATATTTTCGTTAATTACAAAATTACTCCTTGACACGTTCAACATACTGACCGGTTCTTGTATCAATTTTTATCAGCGAGCCCTCATCGACAAAGGGTGGAACCTGAAGAACAAGGCCGGTTTCGAGCGTAGCAGGTTTTGAATCGCCCGAGGCGGTATCTCCCTTGACCCATGGATCGGTTTTTTCAATGCGTAGTTCAACAAAATTCGGCAGAGTGATGCCTATGGGGCTTCCGCCAAATAAAAGGGCGCTGCAGACAGTGTTTTCCTTAAGGAGGTCTTTAGCCTCGCTGATCTGATCTTCTGTCAGGAATTCCTGTTCGTAGTTGGTGGTATTCATGAAACAGTAACTGCCCCCGTCATAATAAAGATACTCCATCTCAACTTCTTCCAGGTCGGCTTCCTTGAACTTTTCCCCGGATCGATACGTTCTGTCAAATTGGCTGCCTGTAATCATATTTTTTAATCTGCATTTGTAGAGGGCCTGCCCCTTGCCGGGTTTTACGAATTCAAACTGGACAATCACATACGGATCGCCATCGATTTCGATTTTCAGACCTTTTCTAAGATCGCCGCTTTCATACATCTTTTTTATTCCTCCTGAAATTACTTATTAAATAAAGTTGACTTTTTCCAAGTTCTCTAACATATTCACTTTGTTTTCGCAATTTGTTTAACCGCCCTGATGAAGTTAAAAAACAATAAATTGCATGACGAATTAATCAACAATCAAATTTTCCATAAATCAAGGATTGATGGTCAGCAACCTGTTGCGAGGTTTTTATGATACTTGTTATTGATTTTGGTTCACAGTACAATCAACTAATTGCCCGCAGGGTCAGAGAGGCGCATGTCTTTTGCCAGATCGAACCACCCTCCATCAGCATGGATGCCATCCGCAAACTTAATCCCGACGGCATTATTCTGTCGGGTGGACCGGCAAGTATTTATGACAAAAACAGTCCGAAAATCGATCGGGCCGTTCTGGATTTAAAAATTCCGATTCTTGGTATCTGCTACGGAATGCAGTTTATGGTTGACGCCTTGGGCGGCAATGTAGAACACGCCGGGAAGCGCGAATATGGTTTTGCCGAATTTGAGGTCAAAAAACAGGAAGACATTTTTCAAAATGTCGATAAAAAAACAAAATGCTGGATGAGTCATGGCGATTCCATTGTAAAACTGCCCCGGGGATTTTCCATCGCAGGATCCACGACAAATACCCGGATTGCGGCAGTGACCAACAAGAAAAAAAACCTTTACGGGCTTCAATTTCACCCCGAGGTCGAACATACGGTTCAGGGGCAAACCATGCTGCGCAACTTTCTGTTTACTGTATGCGGATGCAAGCGCAACTGGAGCATGAAATCATTTGCCAAAGATGCGATCTCCCAGATCCGGGAAACAGTGCAGGATAAAAAAGTGATCCTGGGATTAAGCGGAGGGGTCGATTCATCAGTCAGCGCTGTTTTAATCAACGAGGCTATCGGTAAAAATCTTACATGCATTTTTGTGGATAACGGACTGTTACGAAAGGACGAAGCTGCAAAGCTCAAAAAGACACTTCGGCAGCACTTGAAAATTAAAATTCGATTTGTCGCCGCCCGCAACCTTTTTCTAAATGCTCTGTCTAAAGTTACCGAGCCAGAAAAAAAGAGAAAAATTATCGGCAAAGTTTTTATGGATGTATTTGAAAAGGAAGCTAAAAAAATAACAGGGGCTGAATTCTTGGCCCAGGGGACGCTTTATCCCGATGTTATTGAATCGGTATCGGCATTTGGGGGACCATCCGCAGTTATCAAATCACACCATAATGTCGGGGGGCTGCCCGGCAAAATGAAACTCAAGCTTGTCGAACCCTTGAAATTTCTTTTTAAAGATGAGGTTCGCCTGTTGGGTGCGGAACTGGGAATGCCTGATGATCTTATCTGGCGCCAGCCGTTTCCCGGACCGGGCCTTGCCATCCGGATCATCGGAGAGATTACCCGCAAACGGCTGGCAATCCTGAGAGAAGCGGATGCACTTTTGCTTGAAGAAATAAGAGCAAGCGGGTATTATAAAAAGTTGTGGCAGTCGTTTGGTGTATTGCTGCCCATAAAAAGCGTTGGTGTCATGGGCGATCAGAGAACCTATGAAAATATTCTTGCGATACGGGCCGTCACAAGCAGGGATGCCATGACGGCTGACTGGGCCAAACTGCCGCATAAACTTTTGGGAAAGATATCAAATCGAATGATTAACGAAGTAAAAGGAATAAACCGGGTCGTGTATGATATCAGTTCAAAACCGCCCGGAACTATTGAATGGGAATAAGCTGCCATGAATGAGAAATACAAATCCGATTTTAAAATTCGTATCGACGAGGATGAACCCGCTCGCTCCTTCCTTCATTCCGAAGTTGAAAATCAGCAAATAAACAAGCTTCGTAAACGAGTTACTTTTATGTCGGTTTTTACACTCTGTCTGCTTGCCCTTGCGCTCACTTTCGCATATATCGAAATAAAAAAACAGATGGGTAGTTTTCATGTCAGCGGTTCCAACGGGTTTGAGACCCTTTCCCGGGACGTTGAGTCCAGATTTTCTTCGTTATCGGTGAAATATGCTGAAGTCGAAGCCAGGTTTTCAGAAAAAATAATCGCCATGGAAAAGTCCGTGACATCTGTAAAAACCAGTCTTGACAAAACCGCCGCATCCCTGAATAAATCCGTTGCATCCCTGAATAAATCCGTTGCGTTCCTGAATAAATCCGTTGTATCCGTAGAAAAAACATTAAAAAAAATCCAATCGTCCAAGATCGATAAAAAAGCGCTTTCCAGTCTGAAAAAAGATGTATCCGCAAAGGTCATCACACTTCAAAAGGAGATGGAAAATCTTTCCTCCATGCTCCAAAATACGGATAGTGAACACGCTGGAGAACTGGCGGAATTACGCCAGGAGCTTAAATCGATAAGCAGGAATATGGTTGATTTACAGGATTCCCTTTCCGATCTGGCCGCCGTTTCAATTCATAGTGTTACAAAAAAAGAGATGAAAGCAAACCTTCATGTTCAGTCCCTTGGTTTTCAAAACCAGGTGGATGAATTGACTACCCTGTTGAACAGAAATGACGACAAAATAGAAATCCTCATCAGCCGAATCGAGAATCTGAAAAAAGATTTTATTGAAATTGCAGGCATTGCACCTGACCAGCCTGCGCCGGCCCCCAAACAAATTCCTGAATCATCTGAAAACAAATTGACCGATGATTCCGCCATTATCGATGGCGGTGTAAAAGAGCAGAATATTCAATAATTAGAGATGCCGCATAACCAAAAGGCGGTACTTGCGAATTAATTCTTCCCGGCATTGATTAAAAAAATAGAATTTGCCAAGCATGGACTGCTGAAGCTGAAAATCGTATAAAAGCCGCTAATGAAGGTAAGGCAGGCCGTGATAAACTTTTTGGCGGGCTTCCGAGGCTTTTAGCAGGGGAGGTACTTTGACATCCACGTAATCAAAAACCCGGGCCTGTTTTTTCCCGGTAGTCGGCCGCAGAACTCTTCCAAGATATTGTATGACACGTCCGCTGAAACGAATGGGTGTTGCGAGAAACAGGGTAGACAGGTCACGGCAGTCAAAGCCTTCGCCTATCAATTGACCGGTGGCGATCAAAATTTTTACCATGCCCTGATCGAGTCTTTCCTTCACGCTTTTTCTCTGAATACCGGTTAGATCCCCGGTCAACAGATCCGCATTAATGTTAAACTTGTACTGCAAAATTGTACGCAAATTTTCGCAATGTTTTTTCCGGTCGGAAAGTACCAGGCAGACACCGGGGCTGGTTTGAATCTCATGTGCCACATCCGAAGCAATCAAGTGGTTGCGTCTGTCATCGGCGGTGAGCTCGGAGAGCATTTTGCTGTATTCGTTAACCGGATCGTAATATGGTTTAAAATCCGTATTTCTTGTGAATATTTCAGCGTGCAGTATATGACCATTTTCAACCAGAACCGACGGATCCACCTCATGATGTACATCCCCTAAATGCCAGAATATCAGCTGCGACAGCTTGTCGCGGCGCCAGGGCGTTGCTGAAAGGCCCAGCATATACCTGGAATCAAAACAGGTTACGGCTTCTGTAAATGTGCGGCTGGGACAGCGATGGCATTCATCGACAATTAAATAACCGATAAAGGGCGCCACCTCGTTTGCACACTTATAAAGGCTCTGGACCAGAGCAACGGTAATTTTTTTTCCGATTTTTTTCCTGCCGCTGCCGATCAATCCAACTTCATCGACCGGAATGTTTAAAAAAGATTCTATCCGGTCGATCCATTGAAAGGCCAGATCCTTTGTGTGAACAACAATCAGGGCAGGCTGGCGCCTTATTGCTATCATATAAAGAGCGATAATCGTCTTGCCTGAACCGGTGGGTGAAGTCAGTGTGCCGAAATCCTTTTTCAGCATTACGGACGCAGCCTGCTGTTGAAACGATTTCAAACGTCCGCCAAATAAGATTTTTGTTTCCGCCATTTCGCGCCGCTGATCCATGATTTCATAGGGAACATCATGTTTCCGGCACAGAAGAATCAGATGGCGCATATAGCCACGGGGAATTATCAGGCCGCTGTTTGCGCTTTTTTCATAAAACCGCAAAGATTTCGGCGTCCCCCTGTTCCATCTTCCCATCCGATTGTTTTCAAGCCATTTGGGGTTGGGAATTTTTAATTTTGCCGTAAGACTGCTTTTAATTTCAAAAGGGATATCCTGGAGGTGAAGATTATTTTTAATATATATTTTCAAACCGTTATCCTGTTAACTCCAAGGGCTGGTTTCGAATTTCAGGTTCCAAATAATCCGTATCAAGCGCAATTGCAAGAGTTAATGTCATTTTCAGTACCTTGCCGCTTGCGCATATTATTCGTGAAAAACAGTCTGTTTTATGATAGAAGATACCATGCGGATACCTTCACAAAAACAATGCCGGCAGCTTATTCATAAAATGAAAATGATGGACCATATTGTTGATCACAGTTGTCAGGTATGCCGGGTGGCACTTTTTCTGGCAGATCATTTAATAATACAAGGAATCGACCTAAACCGTGAACTGATACATGCCGCGGCCATTCTGCACGATATCACCAAGTCCCGCAGTTTTGAAACCGGTGAAGATCATGCCGTGACAGGGGGCCGGTTGCTCACTGAAATGGGCTTCCCGGAAGTCGGCGACATTATCAGACAGCATGTGGTACTGGATTCAAACGTCAATGACCGGCCGCCTGGTGAAGCTGAAATCGTCAATTATGCCGATAAGCGCGTGCGTCATGACAAAATCGTCTCTTTAGAAAAGCGGATGATTTACATATTGCAGCGTTACGGCAAGTCGCCCGAACATTGTGTAAGAATTAAAAAACTCTGGCGGGAATCAGCATATATGGAAAAGAAACTTTTCGATTTACTGCCGTTTCAACCCGAGGATTGTTGTAAAATCAACCCTTAAAAAGTAGGCCGCATACCCTGCCCTGCTCTGAAACGGATTCAATCCTTACATTTACAATGCTCTCCTTGAGATAATCCTCTCCTTGAAGCAGAATTGGGATATAGTTGTGGGTCGTGCCTTTTAAATGGCCCGTATCCCTGTCCCTTTTGCCCTCAATAAGAACTTTTGATATTTTTCCAATATTTTTTTTATAAAACAGTTTTTTTTTGGCAATGCCAAGTTCGCGCATTCGGCGGCATCGAGTTTTGACGACATCATGTTCTACCTGATCCGGAAATCCTGCCGCGGGCGTTCCCGATCTGGAGGAAAATGGAAATACATGCAGGTACGTTACCGGCATTTCATTGATTAAATTATATGTATTTTCAAAAGCATCATCGGTTTCGCCGGGAAATCCAACCAGTATATCAGCACCTATTGCAGCATCCGGAAGCAAACCATGTATCTTTTGCACGAGTTCCTTGAAAAAAGCGCCGCTGTAGGGACGATGCATTCTTTGTAAAATGCTGTCATCTCCGCTTTGCAGAGGAATATGAAAATGATGGCAAAAGACCCCGGAAGAGGCCACCAGACAGATCATTTCCTCAGTGATCTCGTGGGGCTCGATGGAACTGAGCCGTACACGATCCATGGGCCTTGTTTCGTGAATTTGTCTCAGCATTTCAACCAGAGAGCTCGGGGGTGCAAAATCAAGTCCGTAATATCCCAGATGAATGCCGGTCAACACGACTTCCTTAAATCCAGCGGTTTGCAGAGTATTTATATTATGCAGCACTTCGCCGGCAGGCATGCTGCGGCTTCGTCCCCGGGCATAGGGAACAATGCAGTATGTGCAAAAATTATTACAACCGTCCTGAATCTTGAGAAATGCCCTTGTTCTGCCGCCCCTGCCGGGGCAGGGGAAATTGGCGAATTTTTTTTCACCGGCAATATCATGACAAATCGTGACCGGATGCGAATTTTTATGTTCTGCAATTTTTGAAAGCATGGATGGAATTTTGTGCTTATCCGAGTGCCCGATGACATAATCGACGCCGGTGATTTTTTCCAGTTCCGACGGTTCGGTCTGGGCATAGCATCCGGTTACGATAATACACGCTTCGGGGTTTTTTCTTACAGCCTTTCGGATGGCCTGCCTGGATTGCATGGAGGCCTTTTGAGTAACGGTACAGGTATTGATAATGCAAAGATCTGTACAAGTTTCATCGGCATTTGAATGCCACCCGGATTTTCTCAAATATTGTGACAATCCATCGGACTCATATTGATTGACCTTGCAGCCCAGCGTCATGACTTTAAATTTTTTCATAATCCCGCTAAGCCTTAGTCGCTTTCATTAAATAATAAGTTATCTCTTACTTTATCCAGCCTCCGCCAAGCACTTCATCATTTTTATAAAAAACAGCCCCCTGGCCCGGCGTAACAGCTTCCTGGAGATCAGCAAACCTGATTTCAGCACAATTATCAGTCATGCGGTAGAGCATGGCTGAGACTGCCTTGTGACGATAGCGCAGACGGACTTGAATCTCAACGGGTTTTTTGGGCCGGTTATCGATCCAGTTGATGTTTTCAACGTAACATTCTTTTGCCAGCGTCTCTTTTTTTCGGCCTACTATAAGACGATTTCGTTGCCGATCAAGCCGGACGACATAGTAGGGTTCGGCCGAGGGGCAGTTTATTCCCCTCCTCTGGCCTATTGTAAAAAGATGTAAGCCCTTGTGCCGTCCCAGGACTGTTCCCATGGTATCTTCGATCAAACCGGGCCGGGGCTTGAATTCAGGCCGGTTATCTAAAAATGCGCCATACTTTTTGCTTTTAATAAAACAGATATCCTGACTTTCATCTTTATCTGCTGGAAGCAATTTGTTTTTCCTTGCCAGTTTCACGACATCTGTTTTTAGCATGCCGCCCAGAGGAAAACAGGCCCGTGCCAACTGTTCCTGGGAAAGCATGGCCAGAAAATAAGACTGTTCCTTGAGCGGATCAACACCTTTATAAAGATGAAACCGCCCCATTGAATCTTTTTTTATCAGTGCATAATGTCCTGTAGCCAGCCGGGATGCTCCACGTTCCATGGCAGCTTCAAGCAGCATACCGAATTTAATATTCGGATTGCAGAAAAGACATGGATTTGGTGTTTTGCCGTTGCGGTAGGTAGTGATAAAATAGTCGACGACAGTTGATTGAAATTGTTTACGGCAGTCAACTATATCTATTTTGATATCAAGACGATCGGCTATGGGTGCAAGTTTTTTTAAAGCACTTGTTTTGAAATATTCAAAGGATTCAATAGTGCCAGCGGGCAATGGCACGCCGGCCCGGGTACAATCGGTATCGGTTTCATAACCGGTGATGAAATGTAATCCAATAATTCTATGATTCTGTTTTTGCAAAAGGCCGGCGGCAACCAGAGAATCGATTCCGCCGCTTAGTGCAACCGCGGTTAAATGCTTCATTTATAAAAAAACAGGCGGAGTTGATCGAATTTCCATTGCCCGAGCGGGGCAGGCCGGTATGCAAAGTTCGCAGACACTGCACTTTTTCTGGTCAAATTCCACTGCCATTTCAGGACGTTGAACAAAAAGAGCACCCGTGGGACAGACTGCGGTACACGCCCCGCAGTGGGTACATTTTTTCTTGTCGCGTTGAATCTCCTGATCGGCATTTTGAACCTTCAGTCCCTGGTTTTTGAGAAATTTAACGCCGTCCTTGAAATTTTTTATGGAACCGGAAAGCTCGAGCACCATCATTCCTTCCTTGCGGGGAAGGACCGTTGCATTTAGAATATTAAAAATAAGATCGTACTCTCTGGCAAGCATGCATACAATCGGATTTTGCACCACGGTCTTGGGAAATCTAAGAATAAGTATTTTTGAATACACAGAATTTCTCCGAAAAATCTTAATTTTTTGCCTGTTTTATAATATATATTATAACTGAATTGCATATAAATGTAAAAACTATTCGGTCTGATGTCAATAACAACATTTTGTCTGAATTCATTGAAATTCGGAGAATTTGTCGGAGATATAAGAAAAAAATGAATGTCGGGGCCGACAGGACTATATCATTGCCCGGTTAAACATCTGAATTTTGAGATTCGTGTTTTTTATGTCAGAAAATAAAACGATAGGTGACTGATATAATTGAAAAGTAAATAGTGAAAATTGAATAATGAAGGAATGCTATCGATTTTATTAAAAAAGAAAGAGCGACCCGCCCGCCTCGCCTGAGGCAAAGCCGATGGCGGGCGGGCGGGAGCGATACCACAAGTTTTCAATTCTCACCTTTCAATATTCACTTTGGTTCCGGCTTTGCCAGGTCAGGAGTTTATCAACTTTTGACTTGCACTATTTCCGTGTCCAGTTTTTCGGACAGCTCAATCGACGCATTCAATGCATCATTAATATTAAACATTTGTACTTTAAGGGTCTTCAGAGCGCCCGAGGTGGCTTTGATGGATTCATTGCCTGACAATAAATCTTGCAGTTTTTTTGCTTTTGCGCTGAGATCGTCCAGCCTGCTGACGAATATTCCAACTTCAGCAGCCCATTGTTTTCGGTTGTCTCCATTAAATCTGCCCTTCTCCGTTCCCATCCCCTCCACCAGAGCTTCTATGCCGTAATTTTCCGGATTAAGTGTAATTTCATACATATCCGTGCCTCCTTTCATTATATCGCAGTTATTATTTACCGATCTATATAAACAGCAGCTTTAGGCACCGGACAGCGTTCTCACTCATTTTCAATCCTTACAATGGTTCGTACTGTTACCAGATGCTTTTACATAAGTATATGAGCTAAAAGCAATATCCGGGCCAGTAAATAATTTTATTAGCAACCATTTGAAAAATAAAGAAATTTAAATCAAATAAATACTTGCAATACCATTGAAGGAGTTGAAAAATGTACATTGAATGCCTATATTGCCGACACTGGAGGTACAATTTCCATTCATGCTCTATAATCCGAATCAAGGCTTCATAAAGCCCGGATGCATTTTAAAAACAGATAAAAGTCTTGAAATTAATAAGATTCTGACGTAGCCTATAGAGTGATAAATTCGTCCATGAACAAACCTGATTGAAGGTGGTTGGCGAAATATTGCTAAAAAAATGGGAAAGGGAGGAATTATATCATGTCATGGTGGGACTCTATTGATACTGTTTCCCGATTTAATAACTGGATGCAGTTTGCGGTAATTATATTTGCATTTTTAACAGCCATAAGTGGTTTTTTTGTCTGGTTTTCCGGCAACAGGATTTCACTGCATCAGACAAAATCAACCGCACTGGCTCAAAAAAAAATTAAAACCTATGAAAACACTTCTTTAAGTGTTCACAAGGAGCTTGTTGCACTCCAGCAGAAACAGTTTGAAACAGAGCAGTTACTCAAGGTTGCAAACAGCAACCTGGCCAGATTGCACAAGCAATTGAAACAATCTCAAAAAAAACAGTTTGAAGCAGAGGAGGCACTTGGCAGGATAAAAGCCGGCAGGGATCGGATATCTCACCAACCCGAGATACCGCCTACCCCGAAACAGCCTTCATTATCTCCTGAATTTAAAAAACAATTTCTTGATATCCTGAAACAGGGACCTGAAGGAATTATTGACCTATACGCGGTTCAGGGCGATTCCGACTCAAAAAAACTTGCATTCCAATTTGATACATTGTTTAACCAGGCCGGATGGACAACAAACGGTGTGGCCCAAAGCACCTTTTCCCCCAAAGTAGAAGGACTTGTTCTGGCCTTTAACAGCAAAGAAACCGCACCCTCTTATGCATCTTTTTTATTACACGCCTTTAACAAACTGGGCATTTCAGTTTCTACCCGTGTTAACAGCAAATACCCTGAATGGTCTCTGTCACTTATTATATCCGACTTCCCGGTCCCAGCATCGGGCATCAAAAAGGAATCACCATAGACCGACCTTCCATGAGGACCCTGTAAAATACAAAGAGAGAATATATGAAGATACTGATATCCGGTTCACTTGCCTATGACAGGATAATGAATTTTCCCGGAAAATTTAAAGACCATATACTTGCAGACAAAATCCATACTCTTAATATCTGCTTTACAGTTAACGGGCTTGCGGAAAAATTCGGCGGAACCGCCGGAAATATAGCCTACAACCTGGCATTATTGGATGAGCAGCCACTTATTCTGGCAACTGCCGGGAAAGATTTTACCAATTATAAAAAATGGCTTGAACAACATGGCCTGTCTCTTTCCAGCATCCGTATCATTCCACAGGAATTTACAGCCGGTGCCTTTATCACAACCGACGAATCAAACAACCAGATTACAAATTTTAATCCGGGAGCCATGGGGTATTCCTCCGAGTATGATTTTAGTGAAATAATTCCTCTTGACACCCTTGCCATCATTTCTCCCGGTAATCTTGAAGATATGCTGGCTTATAGTCGAAAATATAAAAAACTGAATATTCCCTACATTTTTGATCCCGGGCAGTCCATTCCCGTATTAGATAAAAATCAAATGCTTGAAATGATTGACGGATCGGCAGTGTTAATCAGCAACGAATATGAACTGGAAATGATCAAGGCTGCTTCAGGGATGGATAACAATGAAATTTTGCGGTATACAAAAATAATCATAACTACACTGGGTGAAAAGGGTTCCGTCCTATTGTCAAAGGATGGAAAAGTCTCAATTCCTCCCGCCCTTCCTCTTTGCGTTTCCGATCCTACCGGTGCCGGAGATGCATTTCGCTCCGGACTTATCAAGGGCATGGTTATGGGAAAGGATATGATTGAATCTGCCAGGATGGGTTCAACCTGTGCCAGTTTTGCTGTAGAAAATCATGGGACCCAGGAGCATTGCTTTACAAAAAATCAATTCTGGACCCGCCATAAAAACAATTGCAATTCTTGATTTATAAGAGGAACTCACATTATTACTACGAATAATTCAAAGATGGCTCCGGCACTCGAAGTACGGGACCTTGTAAAGCACTATCCCGGGGTAATGGCCGTGGATGGAATCAGTTTTGCAATACCTCAGGGCATCTGTTTTGGCCTTATCGGCCCAAATGGCGCTGGTAAAACAACAACCATTGAAATTATTGAAGGTATTATTCCACATTATTCCGGTAAAGTATTATATAACGGTTCATCTAAAACTTCATCTTTTCAGGAAGAGGTTGGAATCCAGTTTCAAGCCACTTCTCTTTTTTCATTTCTGACTGTACAAGAAAGCCTTGAAACGTTTCACAACCTTTACCGGGAACCAATGCCTCTTGGGAAAGTTATCCGTTTATGCCGCCTGGAAGATATCTTAAGCCGCAGGAATAATAAGTTGTCGGGCGGACAAAAACAGCGGTTGATGCTGGCCATCGCCCTTGTAAATGACCCAAACCTTCTTTTCCTGGATGAACCCACAACCGGCCTTGATCCTCAGGCCCGGCGGCATCTCTGGGAAATCGTGGAAACAATCAAGGCGCAGGGCAAAACAGTCGTTTTAACAACCCATTATATGG
This sequence comes from Desulfobacteraceae bacterium 4572_123, assembly GCA_002084545.1. GTDB lineage: Bacteria > Desulfobacterota > Desulfobacteria > Desulfobacterales > 4572-123 > 4572-123. The sequence continues at coordinate 32,590 of NBLJ01000002.1, forward strand.
AAGAGGCGCAAATCCTCTGTGAAGAAATCGCTATTATCGACCAGGGCAGAATAATTGCTCAAGGCTCGCCCGATGACCTTGTTAGAAATCATTGCTCCGGTGTTATCTTAAGTTTTCCAAAGAATGGATGCGCCATCAGCCATAAATTGTTTTCGGAAAAAATCAGGCTGATTTGTCCTGATATGAAGATAATAGATGCGCCCAATCGTTATGAAATCATGATCACTGAAGTCAATCTCTGCATCGAGGCACTCCTGCGGGACGGAATAGACCTCTCACTCATTACAATCAGGCCCCAGACACTTGAAGACCTTTTCCTTAAACTCACCGGCAGACAACTGAGACAATAAAGATAACAGATCATGAACAATATATTTAAACGCTTCTATTCTATTTTCATTGCACGTAACAAAGAGTATTTCCGTGACCGGGCCGCCTTTGGCTGGAATTTTCTTTTTCCTTTTTTGATTATTCTCGGCTTTACCATTATTTTTCAAAATAAAGGTCAAACCGAATACAAAATCGGAATCATTCCTCCCAAAATGCCCGCAGCGCAGGTGCAGGTGCTTCCGCTTGAACTTAACCAACTGAAATTGGCAAGGATACTTGAGTTTAATGATCGAAAGACCGGCTTTAACAAACTCAAGCATCATAAAATCGACCTGCTTATTGAAAAAGGTTCACTGCCTCTCCACTACTGGCTCAACCAGAGTTCTCCCAAAGGTAACATTGCCGAGTCACTTCTTTTAAGAGCCCTCTACTCTTCTGAAAACCATCTTGACATGGTTGCTAAATCCTTTGTACATGGCCCTCGAATTCATTATATTAACTGGCTTTTCCCTGGAATTATTGCCATGAGCATGATGTTCAGCGCTCTTTACGGGGTAGGCTACACCATTGTCCGATACAGGAAAAACGGTGTACTAAAACGACTGCAGGCCACGCCCCTGACTGCATTTGAATATCTGTCAGCCCAGGTGGTTTCCCGCCTTTTCCTGATTTTGATCAGCAATTTTATTCTTTATACCGGCTGTGCTTTCATTTTTAAATTCAAATGCGCCGGTTCCTACCTGGATCTGATTTTAATTTTTGCACTCGGCAGCATCTGTATCATCTCAATAAGTCTGCTCGTAGCAGCCAAAATCAGCAGCGAGGAACTTGCCAACGGAATCCTGAATCTGATTTCCTGGCCCATGATGTTTTTGTCCGAGGTCTGGTTTTCATTGGAGGGAAGTGGCCACTGGGTTAAATTTGTTTCAAATTTTTTTCCGTTAAAGCATATAACCGAAGCCATGCGGCTCATCATCAATGAAGGCGTCGGGCTTTATGAGGACGGAGACCTGATTGTGGGAATATGAAAAAATCATTAATTATAGGGGTTATGGGCGGGGGCACTGCAACGGTCGAAGATACTGTCTCCGCCTACGAATTGGGTCGCCTGATTGCCGGACAGGGATGGGTATTGCTCAATGGCGGAAGAAATTCGGGGATCATGGAAGCTTCGGCAAAAGGTGCATATGAGCATGGTGGTGTAACGGTGGGCATTCTGCCGGATAAAGATCATCACCGGGCTTCTGAATATATTGCCATACCCGTTATTACAGGCATGGGAAGCGCCCGCAACAGCATCAACATTCTGTCCAGTGATGTGGTTGTCGCCTGCCCCGGCGGTCCGGGCACGCTTTCGGAAACAGCGCTGGCCCTGAAATACGATAAGCCCTTGATTTTTTTTAATTTCAAAGCAGGTTACAAACTTGCCGGGCCCGGCAAACCAGGGCGGGTACACTATACTGAAACAGCAGAACAGGTGATTGAATTAATTGAAATCCTGACCCGCAAACGTCGGGATCAAATTAAATCCTAAATGCCCGAGATCGAATGCAGGGCGCGGGCAAGCACAAGATCCTGCCGGGTCGTTATCTTGATATTATTTCCGCTGCCCCTGATTACTTTGACAGCCTGCCCGGTCAATTCCACCAACTGGGCATCGTCTGTGCCCGTGAAACCTTTTTGACGAGCTTTTTCATGTGCTCTCTTGATCAAATCACATTGAAAAGCCTGGGGGGTTTGAGCCATCCATACGCGGTTTCTTGAAAGCGTTTTAGTGACACATCCCCTGGAATTTACGCTTTTAAGCGTATCGGTGGCAGGAATGCCGAGGATGCATGCTCCGTCCGATGCAGCCCATTTGATGCATTCGGTGATATCACCAGCTTTAATAAAAGGACGCACCCCGTCATGGATAACAATTATTCCGTTTTTGCGCATATCACAGTCGATTGCCATAATCCCGTTGTAAACTGATTCCTGACGGTGAGCCCCTCCAGGTACAAGAATAATCTTTTTCGGAAAATCAAGATGAGTCAGAATATTGGAACGACAAAAATCAAAATCCTGTTCCGGGATGCATAAACTTATATGGTTTATTTCACGGCAGGATTCGAACGTCTTCAGGCTGTACCACAGGATCGGCCGGCCGCCAAGCAGCAGGTATTGCTTACGGATATCGCCTCTCATCCTGTTGCCTTTTCCGGCTGCAACAATAACGGCGGCGGCATTCATTTGGATAGCTATCTTCCCTGGCGCAGGTAGTTAAGTTCGCGGGGTAACGGGATGCCTTTTCCCATACTGTCTTCACCGTAATTGACCCCGGCCAGAATCTCAATATCCTTGAGAGTCCGGCTGTCACCTTCAAAAACGACCTTGTCCAGTTTCTCTTTGTTGATTTTCCCTCCAGCCCATTGGAGATCCAGAACGCTGCCTGCATCAAATCGGTCCGAATCGATGCATAGTTCAACCTGGCCTCCATAATGCTGTACAATTTTTGCAACCAGCAGACTCGGGCGGCTGTGAAACCCCAGCTTTACCGGTATGCCTACCGTAATCCGGCTGCGCTCAATATTTTCATTGAGGATTTCCTGGGCCAGTTTTTTACCATTGTTCAAAAAATGGCAGACATAAAACAACCCGTAATTAAGGGTACGGTCCAGCAGCATTCGAGGGGGTACCAGCTCTGCAAGTTGAACCTGAACTCTTTTGTATATATTTTTATAGCCGGCCTCGTGCAGGTGCCTTTCATAAAAATGCAGCAGTTTCCCCATCATCTGCAGCAAGTGGAATACCACCGAAAAACATCCGCGCAAAGCCTTCAGTTTCCGATTGCCGAACCGGTATCCGCCATGGATAACATATGTATCAAAAGAAGATTGCAGATTGTGCACCAGCATTTCAAACCGTCGAATTTCCACTTCATTAATCTGCTCTGGAACAATTGAGAGCATTTCATCAAAATTATACGGCTTATAAAATCTCAGGTGATCAAAATTAGCAGCTATTCCCAGAAATTCGCTGGCAATTTTTACAATTTCTTTTTTTTGCTGGTCCTTGTTTTTATCATCAATATTATACTTTAATATCTCGCTTGTCGTAACAGCGGGGAAATCGGAATATTTAAAGGGTTTGTCGGGTAAAGGGATATTAAGACGCCGGGCTTCATCAATAATTACAGGTGCCAGCTTTTTAATCGTTGACATAAAAAAAGTCAGGGTAGTATCACCCTCTTTTTTAAAATCACCTGCATCCTCAATCAAATAATAACCAAGCCGGTTGGATATGTGCTTTTGAGAATAACTTGCAACATTCAAATGTCTGGCGGAAGCTGCCAGTTCACGATAAAAATACCAGTCCTCATTGTTTTTGGCGCCGTGAAAATCAAGAAAATCTTCCAAAAGCTGGGAAGCGCATATCATTGTGGAATGAAGTTTTTTAGTAAAAGAATACTCGTGCATGTCCACATCGGCAATGAAACCGCAGCATTTCAGATAGTCATGGGAAAAAATCCCGACCTTTTCGGAAAAAGAGATATTACAGGATTTACCTTCAATGATATTCATCGCTTACATCATATCCTTCTGGGATTCAGTAATAGCCTTGTCCAGCCGGGCTGCCAGTCCCTGGGGGAGTCCTTCTATATCCACATTTAAAAAACCCCTTACAATGGTGGAAACCGCCTCATCCTCATCCAGCCCCCTGGCCATCAGGTATTCTATTTCTCGCTGATCAATCTTACCCACGGCCGCTTCATGAGACATTTCGACTCCGGGCAGATATCCCCGCAGTTCAGGGATGGCATGCATGAGCCCGTCCTGGAGAATGAGCCCTTTACATTCCAGATGGGCCTTTATTCCGTTAGCTTTACCCACTAAATCTCCGCGTGCTATAATGGTCCCTCCGGCGGCTATCCCCCGTGAAATGATTTCAGCCCTTGTTTGCGGGGCGTTGAGTATGATCCGTGATCCGACATCAAGATGATCGCCCTTCCCCGCCACCAGTATACTGTTAAATCGGGCCACGGCCCCTTTGCCGTCAAGATAGGTTGTGGGAAACATCTCAAGCGACCCCACCGGTTTAAGAGAAATATAGTTGGAAATCAGCGTCCCGCCTTCCTCAACATGAGTCACACTGCGCGGTCGAACATTTATATTTTCTCCCCAGTCGTGAATCATGGTAAAGGTTAATTTGGCGCCTTTTTTTACATAAAACTCGGAAACGCCTATGTGTAATCCTGAATTTAAATGATCCGCGGTTGCACATCCGGTAATAATGTGAACTTCGGAATTTTCCTCGGCGATAACAATATTATGAACATTCTGTGAAAATCCTTCACTGGAAATGTACAGACAGGACTGCACTGGATCTTTCAGCTTGACTCCCGGCAAAGCTCTGATGAAATATCCCTCATGGGGTGATTTATTAACATTTTCAGTAAACCGATCCTTATCCGGTGCAATACTTTTCCACATATAATCCAAAAGCCAGGGATGTGTGTCACGGGCTTTTGTAATTCCCATTACTTCCACACCCGCCTGAGTACTGTTGCAGTGAATAACTGATTGATCTTTTTGAATAAAGGTCCCGGCTCGGGCTTTTTCATTTGTATCTACGCCTACATTTAAAAACTGCGCGGAATCCTGTGGCTTGATTGTGGAAAGCTGTTCAATATAGGAATATTTCCGGGCATCACCCATGTAATCTCCGGGGTTTACGTTATCGTTTTTGTTTATATGGCACATCTGACACACTCCTTATAACCGTATTCGCGAATCCATTTCAGAAGTTCTCTTGCATTTCTTGAACAGCATAAAACACCGTCAATAAGTACCTGCCCTTTGTCGGCGGTTATATAGTCCAGAATATGTCCGGTATGGGTAATGACCAGTGCTGATTTTGCATTGGCCTCAATAATGTTTTTGTGCGGTATTTCACGAATACATCGAACACCCCGATTCAAAAGCTTGTTGATGGTTTCCCCCAGAAGAATGATACTCTCGAGATCCACACCCGATTCAGGTTCATCCAGCAAAACAAGGTCGGGCTGCTGTGCCGTTAGCTGAAGCAGCTCGGAACGTTTTATCTCCCCGCCGGAAAAATCCTGATTAACATCCCGCTCCAAAAAATTAGAAAATCGTAAATCCTGGGCCAGATCCTCAACATCAATCCGTCTGCCGTTTCCGCATATTTCAACGATATCCCTGGTTTTCAGACCATTTATCGTCGGGGGCCTCTGAAACATCACGCCTATTCCGAGCCGGGCCCGCTCATGAACAGGCATATAGGTGATATCCTCACCCTTGAATGTAATTTTCCCATGGGTAACGCGATACCCGGAAAATCCCATCAGAGTCATCATCAGGCTTGTCTTGCCCGATCCGTTGGGACCAAAGAGGACATGGGTTTCCCCTTTAGGGATTTCCATATTGATATTTTTTAATATCGGTTTTCCACCGACTTCAACTTTGAGTTCTTCAATTTGAAGCATTTATTCAACTCCATGACATATCAGGTTATGGGTCATTTGTTGTACGATTTATACTAAAAGGGGAGAAAATAGCGGCCAAAGCAGCCAATAAGCCGAATTCTGTGCCCGGTCAAGGTTACCCTTATAAACCGGGTAACGATCATTCATCTGGGACGCCGATTGCCCGACGCCTCTTGCGACCTACCCGGGAGCTCGGACGGGCAGCCCTTAATCACTCCCCTATTTGGTCTTGCACCGGGTGGGGTTTACATAGCTTCTCCGATCACCCGGAGAACTGGTGCGCTCTTACCGCACCGTTTCACCCTTACCCTGTCTACCGGCTTTTCCGGGACCAGGCGAAATGTTCACATGGTTTGGAGATATCGGCATCAGGGCGGTATTCTTTCTGTTGCACTTTCCTTCACGTTGCCGCGACTCCATGTTATGGAGCACCCTGCCCTGCGGTGTTCGGACTTTCCTCGAAATCCGATATGGATTCCGCGATCGTCTGGGCTGCTTTGACCGCTAAATTTTAATTTTCAGTTTCAAGGCTCAAATTTCCCTGCCAATAAATAATCCGGTCACAATGAGGGCAGAATTTCAAGCTGTCGCAACGCTGAATTTCATTATATGCCTGTGGCGGAATATTCATGTGGCATCCCTGACATACGGCATTATTTACCGGAACAATGGCGGCCCCGAAAACTTTTCCGTTGACCTTTAAAAATTTTTTCAAAATATCAGGTTCTATTCCCTCGCAGCCGCCTTGCCAGTCTTGCCGCAAATTGACAAGTTTTTCATTATCCATGGAGGCTTGACTCTGGATCTTTTCTTTTTCGGCCTTTATCTCTTCGCCGATCAGCATGAAGTCCTTTTTTTGGTCATTAATACCTTTTTCCAATTCATCAATTTGTTCAAGACTGTCAAGCATCTGTTCTTCGGTTTTGGAAATTTTTAACTTCAATTCATCGATTTCTTTCAGCATGCTCCTGTATTCACGATTTGTTTTGACCACTTTCATTTTTTCCTGGCTTTTATTTATCATGGATTGACTGGTCTGTATCTCCACGTCATATTCACGATATTCCTTTTTTTTGATTTCCAGGGCGGCTGAATCTTCTTCAATTTTTTTTTCATGAAATTCAAACTGTTTATCGAGTTCCTTGAGTTTTTTTTTAACATCATCCAGTCTGTGGGTTATTTCACTAATCCGGGCTTCAATCGTTTGAAGTTTTACTAAGCGCTTTATCTGATCCTTCATACTTACCACTCACCACCTGTTTATTAATGGTTAAATAAAATGTTTATACAATAGTGAATCAATCGCTTTATCTAAAAAGCATAATACCTGACATAGCATAATGCAAGTTCACGGTTATTTTTTCTCGGCATTATCTTTTTTTTAAAATCCTTAATATCGAATCATCAAAATTCCAGAATGGATCTTGTTCAATCATGCAGGCTTCGACACCTATATCCATTCTATTGTCAACAGTCATCTTGCGCAGCCGTTTTACAACGGTATCTATGATTAAATGCTCTGATGCAAAATGCCCTATATCTATTAGCCCCAGATTAGCGGATTCAACATCCCTGGCATTATGATATCCTAAATCCCCGCTTATATAAACCTGGGCCCCGGAGGAAAAAAAATGATTCATCAGTCCTGAGCCGCTGCCGCCGCAGACTGCCGCTTTAAAAACACGCAGATCCGGATTTCCGGCAATCCTGATATTTTCAAGACCAAGTTTTTCCCTTACAATCCCACTGAAATCCTTGAGAGACATCTCCTCTTCAAGCTCGCCGATTCGTCCCAGTCCACGGCGGCTTTCCGAGTTTTTTCCCCCGGCGGTTTCCTCAAGTATAGATGTGTTTTTCAATCCGATTCGCGCGGCCAGCACATCATTTACACCTCCCGATACGGCATCAAGATTTGTGTGTGCTGTAAATATCGCGATTTTGTTTTGGATCGCCCTGCGGATAATACTGCCGACGGCAGTATTTAAATCAATTGATTTCAGCGGTTTAAAGATAAGAGGGTGATGTGTAACTATAAGATCCACATCGCTATCGCAGGCAGCGGCCATCACTTGTGGGGCAGGATCAAGTGCAATCCAGATTTTGTGCACATTCCATTCAGTCAATCCTACCTGCAACCCGACATTATCCCAGTTTTCGGCAAGATCAGGCGGGGCGATCGTGTCCATCATGGTAATGATATCGGCGACATTGGCTTTCATGGCAAATTCTTTCCTGTCGGCATGGATGGATAGCAAAAAAAGTCTTGAAGCAAATCATACTTTGCCGGGCTTCGGATGAAATTTAAAAAAAAAGCGTGGTGTATTGTGATCACCACGCCTTTTCAGCTTTATATTCAAAACAGTAAAACAGCCTCATTTTCCACCTTTCTCAATATTGCATATTTGATTTCCGCCTGTTTGAAAAATTAGGATATGGGCCCACCTGGAATCGAACCAGGGACCTACCGGTTATGAGCCGGTGGCTCTGCCAGCTGAGCTATAGGCCCATACGACAAACTAGCGCTAAGTCGAAAGTTTAAAAAATATCGAGCAATAGTTATTTTGTTCGCTCAAGGTTCGTGGAGCAAATAACTTGGATTTCTTACTAACTTCAGAAAATTCTTTTGTCAAGTATTATAGTCGTTGTAATTCGATTTTTCAAATTTCAATAAAACTTTTTAATTTACGACTACGCGTCGGATGCCTCAGTTTTCTCAATGCCTTGGCTTCAATCTGCCTTATCCGTTCACGGGTAACAGCGAAATCCTGTCCCACCTCTTCAAGGGTATGGTCTGCTTTTTCCCCGATACCGAAACGCATCCGAAGTACTTTTTCTTCGCGGGGAGTCAGTGTCGCAAGAACTTTTCGTGTCTGTTCGGCCAGATTCAGGCTGACCGCGGCATCCGAGGGCAGTACAAATTTTTTGTCTTCGATAAAGTCTCCCAGATGACTGTCCTCTTCCTCTCCGATCGGTGTTTCCAGGGAAATAGGTTCTCTGGCTATTTTTAATACCTTGCGAACCTTTTCCAGTGGGATTTCCATTTTCTCGGCAATTTCGGCGGGCTTTGGTTCTCTCCCAAGTTCCTGTACCAGATAGCGGGAAGTCCGGATCAATTTATTAATGGTTTCAATCATATGAACCGGAATACGTATGGTTCTGGCCTGGTCCGCAATGGCGCGTGTAATGGCCTGACGTATCCACCAGGTTGCATAGGTGCTGAATTTATATCCCCTGCGATATTCAAACTTATCAACCGCCTTCATCAACCCGATGTTGCCTTCTTGAATCAGATCCAGAAACTGCAATCCCCTGTTGGTATATTTTTTGGCAATACTGACAACAAGCCGCAGATTGGCCTTAATCAATTCACTTTTAGCCAGCTTAGCCTTCCACCTGCCATCGTCGACACCGGAGATAATTCGTTTTAAGCTCCGGCTGTTGGCTTTTATTAAATTTTCTTTTTCATCCTGCTCTTCCTGGATTCTTTTCAAATCGCAAAAAATTAAAGCCCGGTCTTCTTTTTCCAAATCACAGCGGGGTCCGGACCATTTTAAAAATATATCTTCCGATTTCAAATTTTCCCGAAGTTCGGTAACAGATACGCCCAAACTTTCCGCACACATGCTTACCAGCTTATTTCTGGTATCAAACCACTCAATATGCTCCCTGATATTTTTCTCTATCTTATCGATCATACTGCTTTCCAGGCGCCATCCCTGCAAGGCCTCGAATATCTTGGTGCACCGCCGCGCTATACATCTTCGAATTCTGCGCTGTTCATCGGAAGCATAATTATTTGAAAACAGTTTGTATCGATACTCCCTGTTTTCCGCATCTATATTTCGAATAACATTGATGGTATTCAGGAAGCTTTCTATCTGCAGGATTTCATCAACATAAGTATCGCCCTCATCAATATCTCTCAATACATGCTTGGGACGCAGTTCTCCTTTTTCAATATGATCCGCCAGATCAAAGATACATTTAACGCCGATCGTTGTTTCAAGCAAGGATTTCAGAACATTCTGTTCACCGGCTTCGATTTTTTTGGCTATCTCCACCTCTCCTTCACGGCTTAAGAGTGTCACCATTCCCATCTCACGCAGATACATCTTGACCGGATCAGTGACTGCACTGAATTCATTGACCGAAGCGCTTTTGCTCTTGGCGGTTTTTGCCGCGGTCTTCTTTTTGACCGTTAAAATACTTTGTTTTTCCTCGTCCACGATCTTTACATTCAGTTTATCAAAAAGAATCAGGGTATCATCTATCTGTTCCGCGGAAAGCATATCTTCCGGAAGTGCTTTATTAATTTCGTTATAAGACAAATAACCCTGGTCTTGACCTTTCAGAACCAATTCATGTATCGCCTTTTTATTGATCACGATTTTATCACCCTGCTTTTGAACCGCATTTTTCCGGGTACGTTTTTTTTTAATTTTTCCTTTTTTCTCTTTAGATTGCGCCCTGCCGCTTTTAGAACCGGATTTAGCGGGTTTCTTTTTTGCATCTTGATTTGTCCCTGTGCTTTTTTGGGCAGCCATTTTTGTTTCCTTTAGTGACTCATTTACTTTTTCAACGGATTTTCCGGCCATAGATTAAAGCCTCCTGCAACACCGACAAATTTTGGGTAATGATTGACGGTCCCGTAAAAAGTCCAACTTCTTCGTTGCGCTGCATTTCGTAATCATTCAACGTACGCTAAGTACGCCTCATGATTACAAAATTTGCACGCCTTGAATTTGAACCTTTTACGAGACCGTCTAAATTCGACTTTTTACGAGTTTATCATGATTAACTTTTGTATTTTTTACCAAATATTTTTTTCGTGCCTGAATCTGTTTTTGTTTCAGTAATTGCAAAAGCAATGCATGATCATTATTATTTTCAGCCGCTCTTATTTCCTTAAGCAAGTCATTATCACCACGCTTGCAACTGTTTTCGAACTGTGTCAGCAGTTTATTACAGCCGCTTTGATCCCAGTCGACATCCTCGATTATAAGTGAAATCACCGTGCTTCGTATTTCCGGTTCGCTTATTGATGAGAGGATATCCGCAATGCGTCCGGAATTGTTTCTTTCCGATCCGGATATTTTTTTTTCACCCGCAGCCGTATTTTTTAGGATAATCATTTTTCCGATGGATCGCAAATTTTTATCTTCAAAATGATCAATTACATTACGTTTGATGATTTCCGGTACAATCTCGGGAAACTGAAGAAGCATGGCAATAATTTGTTTTTCCAGGCGTATGCCTTTCCCCCCGCTGGATTTTTTATCGACCGGGCCGTTCTTCCCGTGTACTTCGAGTACCTGTAATTTATTTTTTTCCGACTTTGAAATTTTCCTGACTTTTTCTATAATCGCAACCTCGTCAACACCAATGCGTTCTGCAAGGTCTTTTATGTAGAGTGAGCGCTCCACATCGTCCCCAATGGCAGCAAGGGTATCCAGAAGGTCCGCAATAATTCTGATTTTGCCTTCGATGGAAAGGCCATGTTTCTTTACGGCCGAATCGATCAGAAACGGTATGATACCCAGTGCATGTCCGGCAAGTTCGACAAATCGTTCGGAGCCGAATTCAAGCAGGTATGAATCAGGATCATGACCGGTTGGCAGTACCATGATGCGGGCATCAACATACTCTTTCTTAAACAGTTCAATACTTCGCCGGGCCGCCTTGATTCCGGCCGCATCGGAATCATAAACAAGAATTACCTGACCTTGTTTGCCGATAATTCCTTTTAATATGCGTACATGCTCCGCGGTCATTGATGTTCCCAGGGTTGCAACAGCATTGGCTATCCGGTGCTGATGAAGAGCCAGAACATCAAAATACCCTTCTGCTATATATATTTTTTTATCGACTCTGGCAGGACGCCGGGCAGCATGAAGACCGTACAGGGAACGACTCTTGTTGTAGACCGGGGTTTCCGGCGAATTAAGGTACTTCGGCAGGGAATCATCCATGACCCGGCCGCCGAATCCGATAATCTGCATGCTGGAATTGAAAATAGGAAAAATAATACGGTCTCTGAAACGATCCCAGGTTCTGTTGCTGTTTTCTTTTGTAACAATCATGCCGGATTTTTGAATCAGGGTTTGAGGCATTTTGTTTTTTGAAAAAACTTTAACCAGGCTGTCCCAGCTCCCGGGCGCATAGCCTAATTTAAAAGATTCAATAATCCGGTCCGTCATACCCCGCCGGTTCAGATATTTTCTGGCTTTATCCCCTTTGGTACTTTTCATCAGCATATGCTGATAAAATTCCATGATCCGGCGATTTAATGCATAAAGGTTCTCTTTTTCCGAAATCCGTCTTTTCTGGGCCGGCGCCATTTGGGGCGTGGGGATCTCAATCCCGCAGCGCCTTGCCAGCATCCGGACCGCATCCGGGAAACTCATGCCGTCTTGCTTCATTAAAAAATTAAAAATATTTCCACCGACGCCGCATCCGAAGCAGTGGAATATCTGTTTATCAGGGTTGACCGTAAACGATGGGGTTTTTTCCGAATGAAACGGGCAGAGCCCAACATAATTTTTGCCGGCTTTTTTTAATACCACCGATTCGGAAACAATCTCGATGATATCAGCGGCATTTTCTATGGTTCGAATTGTTTCTTCGGGAATAAAATTCGCCAATGCACCCACCCTTTATTAACCGGGAAAGATAAGTACTGAACTTATCTCTGTCAATAGGATTTTGCGCCGCTGATAATTCAGGTTAAATGACAGAAGTGGCTATCTGCCGGCCAGAGGGCTTTTCTCAAACAGTTCTTCAAGTCCCGCAACAGCCATCTGACCGGCCGTAATCCACTTTCCACCTCTTTTTAGAAACTTTTTTAAATTCAAAAAATTTTTATCAAGAGATCTCTGAGTTTCATCAAATTTCCCGCTCCATATGATGCGGCCGCTGTCAGCCCTGATAATATGAATATCAAATGTAACCGCGGCCGGGTCTTTTACTGAATAGTTTCGGCCAAGTCTTTCTTCAAATCGATATATATGCCCGGTTACTACCATATCGGCGTCAAGAATACGCCCGGTTTCCACAATCAGTTTTTTTTCCGACATTGTTTTTTGGCTTGAGTGTGTCAATTTTGAAATTACCCCAAGCGCGTTCATGTAGACTTTTCCATCCAAAGGGCAGCGAACACTCACATTGTCGCCGTAAACAGCCGCCATGTTTTTAAAAGGCAAAACAAGGACCGCTTCCATGTGTAATGATTCAGGGGAAGTTGTCAATGTACCGACCGTACTTTTACAACCATTTCCAAAAACACAAATCGTGACTCCAAGTATTATGTAACAGATAACTTTATATATTGCTGTTTTCGGCATATGGGCAGACCGTGGATAAATTGAATGTTTTATAATATTCCTTTTGAGGAACGAACATCGGCAAGGCGCTTGTCAAAGGAGACGGCATGATCAAGGGATCGCCCGAGTGCCTTGAAAACCGCTTCCATGACATGGTGGTCGTTTTCACCGTATTTAACGTTAATATGAAGATTCAGCCCCCCTTTTACGGACAGGGATCTGAAAAATTCCTTGGCCAGGGCAGGGTCAAAAACAGTGCCTGCATTCATGGCGTCAGGAATATGGTAAACAAGAAAAGGGCGATTTGACAAATCAACGGTCACCTCCGCAAGCGCGTCATCCATGGGTGTAACCGCATGCCCGAACCGGTTGATTCTCTTGCGATCCCCCAACGCTTTATCAAAGACGCTGCCTAAAACAAGCCCGACATCCTCAACCGTATGATGGAAATCAACATCCAGGTCACCCCGGGCCCTGATAAGAAGATCAAAAAAACCGTGGACCGAGAATAATGTAAGCATGTGATCAAAGAAAGGGATTCCCGTATTCACATCGGCCTTTCCACTGCCGTCCAGGTTTAATTCGACCCTGATGTTTGTTTCATTTGTCTCGCGGTCAATAGATGCCTGCCGTCGTTTAGATTGCTTTACCGGTATATTCTCCACAATTCACTCCATTGATATTTACAGTTAATTAAACCACGGGCTCCGCCCTTTTATAATATCTCATAAAAGCATCCACTACCGTCGGATCAAACTGGCTGCCGGCACCATCGCGAATTATCCGCAAGACTTCTTTTTTGTCCATTTTTTTCCGGTACGCCCGATCAGAATTAAGGGCATCATAGACATCCGCCACCGACAATATCCGGGCCGGCAAAGGAATCTTATCACCTTTCAGTCCATCAGGATAGCCGTTGCCGTCAAACCGCTCATGGTGACAGCGGATGATCTCCTGCTCCCTCTCCCAAAGTCCCATCTGACTCACAATATCGGCACCCATGACCGGATGCTCTTTTATGATTTCGTACTCTTCGTCGGTCAGTCTGCCCGGCTTGAGCAAAATCTCATCCCTGATTCCAATCTTACCGATGTCATGCAGGCGGCCGGCCACATTCAGGATATCGATTTCCTCGCCATTGCATCCCATTTCTCCGGCAATGGCAATGGCGACATCCGTTACCCGGTCTGAATGCTGCTGGGTATAGGGATCCTTGACTTCGATGGCCTTTACAAATCCGTAAAGAGTTGAAAAAAGATTTTCATATATATTCTCATACAGCGCCAGATTTTCAATGGCCGAAGCTGCTTTTTGAAGCATAAAGGATAGATAGTACAGATCTTTTTTTGAAAATTCATTGTCGCCCCGCCTGATAAGTGCGGTCAAAACGCCAAAAATATCATTCCTTATATTCATGGGAACCACTATCATGGAGCCAATTGTTTCCGGCAATCTCTGAACGCCCATGTTTGTCGGGATCAAAAGCGGAAGATCATCTGCCGCGGTTTCCATAATCAGTGTTTCAACGGCATTATTTTCATGCAAATCCAAGGGGGCGATAAGGTCGGTTCCAAATACAGTGCCTTCTTTTGTGCCATGATATTCGGATGTTTCGTGTAAGGCTGCCGAAGAGACTGCAATTTCAAACGGGCGGCTTACCTTACTGTTCAGGACATAAAATCGCGATTCATCCGCCGGAGTCATTTCATTTGTAATGTCAACAATTCGTTTGAATATCAGTGAACTCGAACTCAATGTGGTAAAATCACTCATAATCGTATTCATGATACCCAGATCATGAATTCTGGATAAAAGTTCATTATTCAACTTTTCAAGCCGCTCTTTTCCCTCTATCTCTTTTTTGAGAATAATATTTTCGACAAACAGTTTTCGCTCGCGAAAAACTCTTTTCAAACAGATTTCCATCTGGTTCAGGTTGACAGGTTTAATCAGAAAATCCACGACTCCATTTTGCATGGTTCGAATCGTATTTTCCAGCGAAGGGTAGCCCGTCATGATCACGACAGGTATGGTATTATCATTTATATATATATATTCGGCAAGCTCGATACCATCCATCTCAGGCATGTTAATATCCGTAAAACAGCAATCGATTCTTTCTTTTTCCAATATCGAAATCGCCTGTTTGCCATTACATGCCGTAAAAATCCGGTATCCCTTGAATTTAAAAAATTCAGACGCAATGTCTAAAATAGTTTCCTCGTCATCTACAAAAAGAATTGTTTCTTTTATTTCAGTGCTCATAATATCAAGTTTGATTACTTTTTTATTAGTCGGTCTTCATTTGAAACCTTGAATTTTCTAACAGGTAGATTTTCCCGGGAAACTGCTTATTGAGATATTCACCCATCATCAGAGAGCATCGTGCCACGCATGGAATATCAATACCGGTATTGATATTCATTGATTCTATAAGATAAGCCGTATCCTCGGTAGCAATATTACCGGTGGCCCCCGGAATAAAAGGACATCCCCCCATGCCGCCGAGAGCCGTATCAAAATTATTTATACCGCACTCTATGCCGGCCATGACATTTACAAGGCCCAATCCCCGGGTATCGTGCAGGTGAAGAGCAAGGGGAGTATTGCCGATTGCAGCCTTTACCTCATTGACCAGGCTTTTAATTTTCAGTGGATTGGCCATTCCGGTAGTATCGGCCAGACCAAGCATGTCAATACCGGCAGCAGTCAGTGCGCGCGCTGTTTCAACTACACGGCTTTCAATTATCGCACCTTCAAAAACACATCCGAAAGCACACTGAATGCTTGCCATGGTCTGCATTTTATGGCTTCGAGCACGGGCAATCATACGGATACCCTGTTTAAGTGCCTGGTCAATAGACATACCTGTATTTCTGCGGCTGTGGGTATCACTGCATGAAATGGAAATTTCAACAGACCCCAAGCCGGCCGAGTATGCCCGTTCCAATCCGGTCATATTCAGAACAAGCCCGTAATAATCAACTCCATCTTTTTGCGGCAGTCTTGCGATCAATGTTTCGGCATCGGCCAGTTGTGGTACACGCTCAGGCAGTACGAACGAAGTCACCTGTATTTTTTTCAAGCCGGCATCGACGAGTCCCGCAATGATATCAAGTTTAAGATCAATGGGAATCAGCTTTTTTTCAAACTGGAATCCATCCCTGGGGCCGACCTCACTTAAAAGTATATAATCCGGAAAGTTATGCCTCATTATTTATTGTCTCGCCTGAAAGCATATTCCCTTAAAACCAAAAGTTAATAAAATATTTTAAAGCATTATATAGAATCCAACAAAATTAACAAGGATCAATTTTATATTGTAAATATTTGAATTCCATAAAAACCGTTATTGCGCTCCTCATACAGCCATATGGTTTAATAGATAGAAATAACTTGACTGGCAGCACAATCGGGCTGTATTTGAATCACAAACAAAATACCGATAAAATCTGGAGCAACCTATGCCGCCACATATTTCCCGCCCTCTGCGAATCTGTCTTTTAAGCTACCGCAGCAACCCTCATTGCGGGGGCCAGGGAGTATATCTGAAAAATCTGAGCCGGGCCATCAAGGATCTGGGCCACATGGTAGAAGTTGTTTGCGGCCCGCCCGATCCGCTTCTTGATAAAGATATTCGAGCGCACCGTATTCCCTGTCTGGATCTTTATAACCCCAAAGACCCTTTTCGGATTCCAACGCTTACCGAACTAAATAATCCCATCAACCTCATTGAATGGCTGGGCATATCAACCATGGGATTTCCCGAACCTTTTACCTTCGGGTTACGGGCATATCAGTTTATGAGAAACAGATTCCACGGTTATGATATCCTGCACGACAACCAGAGCCTTGGTTACGGAATTCAACTGATAGGCCGGTTCATCCCCACGATTGCCACGATTCACCATCCTATTACGGTAGACCGCGATATCGATATAAAAGCGGTCAGACCCTTTTGGAAAAAATTGAAATATCTGCGCTGGTATTCATTTATCGGGATGCAAAAAACAGTGGCGCGCTCCCTTTTAAAAATAATAACTGTTTCAGAATGTGCCAGGCAGGATATAAGCCGTGATTTTACTATACCTCCCCATCGTTTCAGTATTGTTCCCAACGGGATTAATACCAATCTTTTTTATCCTCTTCCGGAAATCAGTCGGGAGCCGGGCCGTATCATCGTAACCACCAGTGCCGACACGCCTTTAAAGGGGCTCTATTATCTTCTGCATGCAGTTGCCGATATCACAAAGGCCCGAAAAATCAAGCTTGTTGTAATCGGTACGCCCAAAAAAGAGGGTGGAATCGTCAGGTTGATACGAAAACTGGACATAGCAAGATACATCACCTTCACCGGACATATCAGCGATAAAAAGTTTGTTCGTGAATATGCCAGGGCAAGTCTTGCGGTGGTGCCATCCGTATATGAAGGTTTTGGTCTGCCTGTTGGTGAGGCCATGGCCTGTGGTGTACCGGTGATCAGTACCACCGGAGGGGCACTGCCCGAAGTTGTGGGCAATGCCGGCATTCTGGTTCCACCGGCCGATTCCAATGCCCTTGAAAAAGCCATTGTCAATCTGCTGGATCATCCCGGGTATGCGGCAAAGCTTGGCATGGCGGGATACAACCGGGTACGGAATCATTTTACCTGGAAAAAGGCCGCAGAAAAAACCGTTGCAGTCTATCAGGAGGCAATACGTGATTACCGTAAATTTTAAGCGACTTAACATCAAACCCGGTGCCCGCATACTCGATATCGGATGCGGGCCGGGCCGTCATACCTGTGCTGCCTATGGGTTGCAAAAAGTTACGGCAATCGCAGCCGACCGAAATTTCAACGATCTTATAGAAGCTAGAAAAAGGCTGCGGTACCACGATGAACTGGGGGAGCATGGCCAGGGAAGCTGGGCAGTGTCGTGCGCCGATATTCTTGACCTTCCCTTTAAAACCGAATATTTTGATCTTGTTATCTGCTCGGAAGTCATGGAGCATATCATAGAGCATCGCAGGGCTGCACTGGAACTGGTCCGGGTACTGAAACCGAATTGCCCCCTTGTCGTCAGCGTGCCCCGCTTTTTGCCGGAAAAAATCTGTTGGGCCCTTTCGGACGAATATTTCAATGCAAACCAGGGGCATGTTCGGATTTACAAAAAAAAAGAATTGGTAGACCTGCTCCAATCTTCGGGCGTTTTAATACGCGGGCATCACTTTGCCCACAGCCTGCATTCCCCCTATTGGTGGCTCAAGTGCCTTGTGGGCCCGGCACGAAAAAATTCCCCTTTGGTAAATCTGTATCATCGCTTCCTGGTCTGGGACATGATGAAAAAACCGCTGATCACCCGTATGCTTGATGCTGCCCTCAACCCGATCATGGGAAAAAGTATCGTTCTTTATTTTACTAAACGCCCGCATTCATAACGCTGCAGAACCCCAAGGGTTTGAGTTGTGGGAAGTTTCTTGAAAAGACCGGAAGCCATGGCAAGTTTATACACGTCATAGGGGGCCTGGCCTCCGTCGGCGGGATTCGGAAAAATATCGTGAATCAGGAGGTATCCCCCGTGCACGATATGGCGGGCCCAGACATTGTAATCGGTAAAAGCGGTTTCAAAACTGTGACCCCCGTCGATAAATACCAGCCCCAGCGGTGTGGACCACTTGCGTGCCGCCACTTCGGACCGGCACACAAGAGGCACGACCGTGTCTTCCAGAGCTGCATTTTTCAGGGTTTTTCTGAACTGTTTGAATGTATCGACACAACCGCTGTCAGGATCAAAAAGTTCCGGATCAAAATATTCCTCACCGGGCTGCTGTTCCTCAGACCCCATGTGGTGATCAATGGAAAAAAGAATATTTTTATTTTTTTTACATCCTGTCCCAAGATAGATTGTGGATTTGCCGCAATAACTGCCTATTTCAAGACATGCTCCCAGTGAAGATGCAGCGGCAGCCATATCCCGCAGACGCAGTCCTTCCGCATGATCCAGAAATCCTTTGGTTTGATTGACCAGTTCATAATCGACATCCATCCTAACTTTCCTCATATCCCCTTACCAGGACTTCTCTGGGTTTGGCGCCGTCCGCCGGGCCGACCACACCTTCTTTTTCCATCACTTCAATGATCCGGGCCGCACGGTTATACCCTATGCGCAGATACCGCTGTACCATGGATATGGATGCCTGCCGGGTTTTCGAAACCAGGGCTACGGCTTCATCGTATTTTTCATCATATTCCTGTTCACCGCCCTCGGAGGCTTCCTTCACCGGTGCACTGGTGACATCTTTGTTATACTCGGGTTTTTGCTGAGATTTTAAAAATTCGGTAATCCGGGCAATTTCAGATTCGGCAATATAGGCCCCGTGAATACGCTGCAGTTTTGCCGTACCGGGCGGCAAAAAGAGCATATCGCCGTTTCCCAGTAAATTTTCGGCACCATTGGCATCAATAATCGTTCTTGAATCTGTTTTGGAAGAAACCTGAAACGTTAGCCGGGTGGGGAAATTAGCCTTGATAATCCCGGTCAGCACGTCCACCGAGGGACGCTGGGTTGCGAGAATAAGATGTATGCCGGCGGCCCGGGCCATCTGGGCCAGGCGCGTTAAGGCCACCTCCACATCCCGGGATGCAACCATCATCAAATCAGCAAGCTCATCGATGATGATGACAATAAAGGGCAGTTTTTCCTCTGTGATTGTTTCATCGCTTTTTTTCAGTTTTTCAATTTTTCGATTGTACCCGTAGATATTTTTGGTCTTTTTTTGCGCCAGCAATTCATATCTTTTTTCCATCTCCTTGACTGCCCAGAACAAAGCATTGGTGGCCTTTTTGACGTCCGTTACAACAGGGGTAATCAAATGAGGAATACCGTCATAAGTGGAAAGCTCAATCCGCTTGGGGTCAACCATGATAAATTTTACATCAGCAGGAGAGGCCTTGTATAAAAAGCTGCAGATCATGGTATTTAATGCCACGCTTTTACCGGCACCGGTGGCGCCGGCGATCAGCAGATGAGGCATTTGTTCGAGTTCAGCAGCCACCGGAACCCCGACGATATCCTTTCCCAGACAGATGGTCAGCTTGGATTTTGATTTTTCAAAGGCCGGGGACGCCACGATTTCCTTGAACCGGACCACTTCACGGGTGGCATTCGGGATTTCGATACCAATAACGGCCTTTCCCGGAATCGGGGCAACAATACGGATACTGATGGCCCTTAAGGCCAGGGCCAGATCATCGGTGAGATTGACGACCTTGTTTATCTTGACTCCCGGTGCGGGAGCATACTCAAAAGTTGTAATGACCGGGCCCGGCGAAACAGTTACGACTTTTCCGTTTACACCAAAATCCTCTAATTTTTTTTCAAGCAGTTTGGATTGCATGCGAAGGTTTTCATGGTCCGCTGTAGCTGCCCTGATTTCAGGATTTTCCAGCAGATTAAAAGAGGGCAGCTCTATCCCCTGCTTATCACGCATAAAATCAAATACCGCCTGTTTCGGAACCGGAGTCGGCATGACGGGTCCCGGTTTTGCCGCTTTAATTTTTATTTTTCGCTCTTTTTCCGCTTTTCTTTTTTTCAGTGCCGCAGATCGTTTTTTAGCTTTTTCTTTCCTCTCTTTGTACCCGGACCAGAGGGAACCGATGTATCCCCTGACAATGCCCGCCCACCGCCGGCAGTTTTTGAAAAATACAATGAAGGAAAAACCAGTGGCCAGGATCAGTCCGATCATCCATAAAATAATCAGGATCAGCGCACCTCCGGTTATGTTTGAATAACGCACAAGAAATGCTTTAAGGGGAATTCCGATAATACCGCCTGCTGAAAATTTATGGCCGAAAATAAGATAATGATTTTGTTTGAGCGCCAGAAGTGCACCGGATGTAATCAGCAGCAGCAATCCCCCGGCCGCAGTCAGTATGATTACGGTCTTTGGAGAATTGCCGAAAAAATGAATACTGATAAGCAGCATCAGTATCGGAAACCAGAATGCTCCCAGTCCGAAAAGACCGATAAGGATACCCGCTATCTGGGCGCCGAGCGCCCCGAACATGTTGTGGATATCACCTGCTGTTTTAGCATTGTTGATTGATGGATCCGCGGGATTGTATGACAGGAGACTGACCAGTGTAAACACAACAAGAAAAAAAAGCAGGATTCCAATAATTTCTTTACGCATGATTTTATATTTTAACTGTTTCCGGTCAAACTTCAATAATAAATGGAATTATTACAGGGCGCCTGCCGATAGTAAAGAAAAAATATTGTTTCAGGGCCGTGCGCACCTTTGAACGAATAAGATCGACCCGGTTCGGAATATCCGTGCCTATTTCTTCGACAATCTCCAGCACCACGCACTGTGCATCCTCAACAAGATGGCCGGTGTCGTGTTCAAATACAAATCCGCGGGAAGTCACATCAGGTCCATAAATAACAACCCCGGTCTCTTCATCAAAAGCCATTGTAACCGCAACCAGTCCATGCTCGGACAAAGCCCGTCTTTCTTTCAGAACGCTTCGGCCCACATCCCCTATACCTTTGCCGTCCACAAGCACCCTGCCGGTCTGAACACGACCATTAACCTTTGCTCTGTTCTTAGTAAATTCAATAATATGGCCGTCCTCGGCCAGCAATATCCTGTCATCCCTGATACCCACCTCCTTAGCAAGGCGCGCATGCAGGATCAAGTGCCTGTATTCGCCGTGAATGGGAATGAAATACTTTGGCCGGGTCAAATTCATCATCAATTTGAGTTCTTCCTTGAAGGCATGACCCGACACATGAATGGCGGATATTTTTTCATAAATAACATCGGCCCCGCGCTTGTAGAGCCGGTTGATAATATTTGCAATAGCCTTTTCATTGCCGGGAATAAACTTGGAAGAAAGAATTACCGTATCTTCCTCCTTGATTTTGATATGCCTGTGAGTACCGGCAGCCATCCGGGCCAGGGCCGACATGGGTTCTCCCTGACTTCCGGTGGTTATCATCATAATTTCGCTGTCCGGATGATTCCCCACCTGGCCGATATCAATCTCCATTTCCACGGGAATATCCAGATATTTAAGATCTTTGGCAATATTAACGCTGGTCTCTATGCTGCGGCCGTTTATAAGAATTTTTCTTTTTCGGGCCCTGGCAATATTGACAACCTGCTGAATCCTGACGACATTGGATGCAAACAGGGCAACAATCACACGGCCGGTGCTTTTGGCAATAATTTTATCAAGCGTTTCACAAATTTCCTGGGCATTGATGGTATATCCCTCTTTTTCCACGTTGGTAGAATCAGATAAAAGGGCCAGAACGCCTTTTTCACCATAACGGGCGAAACGGTTGACATCCGTTATCATCTCGTTGCCCGCGCTGTGGGAGATCTTGAAATCACCGGTATGCACAACAACACCCACGGGCGTCTTGACCGCTATGCCGACACCGTCAATGACACTGTGGCCTACCCGGATAAATTCGAGCTCGAAAACCCCCAGTCTCAGCTTTTCACCCGGAAGAATTTCGTAAAGCCGGGCATTTTCAAGCAGATTATGTTCCTCAAGCTTATGCCGGACAAGTCCCAGGGTAAACGGAGTCCCGAATACAGGCATATTTTTTTCGCGCAGGAGATAGGGCAATGCGCCGATATGATCTTCATGACCGTGAGTTAATATGATCCCTCCGATTTTCGATCGATTCTGCCGGATGTAAGTCATATCAGGAATAACATAATCAATACCGAGCATGTAATCCTCGGGAAACATGAGTCCCGCATCCACGATAAACATGGAGTCCTCATACTCGAATACCATCATATTCAGACCGATTTCACCCAACCCGCCCAAAGGAATTATTTTTAACATATTATGCAGCCAATATTTATTCCGATCATTTATATCCCGTTTGAAGCAAAAAAATGACCGGTCACTTAATTTATCGGTTATATTTTTATATCAAGCTCGTCCAGCATGATGTCGGTCTTGCGAACCAGCCAGAGAAACTGTTCATCCGTAGCATAACCCATGCAGTCACATCTCACCGAATTGCGTGTACGAACCAGAAGTTCACAGGAGATTCTGGTCGGCTCAAGTTCCATGACAAAATAAAAAGGCCGGCATTTTAAATGTCCGGCCTGAGTTTTATTCAATACGGCAGGATCAAGAGCAAGCCAGTAAACTCCATCGATCGCACAGGAGTCGAATTTTTTATCAAAATAGGCCCGAATTTTTTCATAATCTTCAAATCTTATTTCATCAATCACATACTGTTTCATAATTTTAAAAATTATCATAATATGCTATAGTGTGCAAGATTTATATGCTGCGGCCCCATGCTTTTGTCGATACACTCTTGACTGATTTTAAGCTCTGAATTAAGATTCTCAGTTGATTTATATTAATTTTAAGGTGGCTTTTTTCTTAAACGCAATTTGCTTGTAAATAAAAAAATAGAGACGAGATATAATTATGCAGGATTACAAGGCCAAAGTCAAAGAAACCGCCGCCTTTCTTAAAAAACGCCTTAATCGGCCGCCCTCTATCGGGATCATTGCCGGAACCGGTCTCGGAGAAAGTGTTGAAGCCCTGAATGTATCGGAAGTATTCAACTACCGTGACCTGCCTCATTTCCCGGTTTCAACCGTTGAAGGGCATCATGGCCGGTTGCTGTGCGGCACTCTTGCCCGCCGGCAGGTCGTCGTCCTGCAGGGAAGGTTTCATCTTTACGAGGGATACATTCCCCTTGAAGTAACCTTTCCGGTACGGGTCCTCCAGGCCCTCGGAGTCCGGTCACTTATCGTTACCAATGCCGCCGGAGGCTTGAACCCCGCCTTTACACCCGGGGAGATTATGTTGATTACCGACCACATAAACCTTAGCGGCGCCAACCCCCTGGTCGGCCCCAATTACGACGACTGGGGAGTCCGCTTTCCGGATATGAGTCAAACCTATGACGTGCATCTTTCCGCCCTGGTCCTGCAGGCGGCCGATGCGTCCGGCATTGATCTGCAACAGGGTATTTACGCGGGGCTGCTCGGGCCTTCCCTTGAAACACCGGCTGAGATCAGATTTCTCAAAACCATTGGAGCCGATGCAGTGGGCCTGTCCACCATTCAGGAGGTCATTGCCGCGATTCATGGCGGCATGCGCGTTCTTGGACTCTCGATCCTTACCAATATTAACGATCCCGACAATCCCCGCCCCGCGGTAATAGAGGATATAATTACCGTCGCCAAAAAAGCCGCGTATGAAAAAGTGTATGCCGGAACCGATCTGGCATGTGCGGAGATGATCCTGTCGGGGACTACCTGTTTCTGTGACATGTATCTTTTTGAAGAAGCTGTTGCCGATGCGGCAGTTCATGCCGGCATGCGGGCTGTTGTTGGAGAGGTTCTTTACGATTTTCCTTCGCCCAATTACGGGCCCGTCGAGAAGGGATTTGCCTATACTGAAAATCTCATGGCTAAATTTTGTGATAACCCTTTGATTACCGTGGCCGTGGAACCGCATTCTCCCTATCTGTGTTCTCCGGATCTTCTTTGCCGTGCCGCGGCCCTTTCTCGGGACCATGGGGTCCCTCTGGTTATACATCTGTCCGAAACCGTGAACGAGGTGGCCCAAATCCGGAAAAAATACGGCCGCA
The DNA here is from genome assembly GCA_002084545.1 of Desulfobacteraceae bacterium 4572_123. Classification (GTDB taxonomy): domain Bacteria; phylum Desulfobacterota; class Desulfobacteria; order Desulfobacterales; family 4572-123; genus 4572-123. The sequence continues at coordinate 57,351 of NBLJ01000002.1, forward strand.
CCCCCGTGGAACATCTGGCCGACCTGGGAGCTCTCTCCCCAAGGCTGCTTGCCTGCCACTGTACCGTGCTCTCTACCGAGGATATTGCCCTTCTTGAAAAATTCGACGTCAAGGTTTCCCACAATCCTGAAAGCAATATGAAACTGGCTTCGGGAATCGCACCGGTTCCGGAACTTCTCAAGTCCGGCGTATGTGTCGGGCTCGGCACGGACGGATGCGCAAGCAACAATGATCTGGATCTTTTTCTGGAGATGGACACAGCTGCAAAACTGCACAAGGTCAATACTCTGGATCCCACTGCCGCCGATGCTCTGACAATACTGAAAATGGCCACACATAAAGGTGCGGAGGCGCTTGGACTGGAAAAGATCACAGGCTCCCTGGAGCCCGGCAAAAAAGCCGATATTATCGTCATCAATATGTGCAAACCGCATTTAACGCCCATGTACAACCCTGTCTCACATCTTGTTTATGCAGTCCGGGGCAGCGATGTCAGCGATTCCATCATTAACGGCCGGGTTGTTTTGGAAAACCGGAAATTGCAATCCCTGGACCTTGCCGCAGTCATGGATAGAGCATCGGGTATTGCAAGGGATATAAGATAAGGGAAATTCCATGAAAATCGACACTGAAATTATTCGACCCATCCGACTGGATGATGATTTAAAAACCGTTAAAATTATCGACCAGCGCCGATTGCCCCACGAGTTCGTTACCGTTGATCTGAAAACCATGGACGACGCCGTCATGGCCATCATCGAAATGTATGTCAGGGGGGCGCCGCTTATCGGCGTTACCGCCGCCTATGGTGTATTTCTGGCAGCCCTGAACTGCGCCGGAAATCAGTTGCCGGACGATTATATTGTTGCTGAATGCCGGCGTTTGAAAGCAGCCCGGCCCACGGCCGTGAACTTGAGCTGGGCCGTCGATTGGATGCTGAATAAAATTCTCACAGTTGACGGAAAAGAAGAAAAGATCAAAATCGCCCGCCGGGCGGCCGGGGATCTGGCGGATTATGAGGCTGAAAACTGTCGCAGCATAGGCAAATATGGTCTGGGCCTGATCGAAAAAATCAGGGATAAAAAAAATGGGCGGACCGTTAACCTGCTGACCCACTGCAATGCCGGCTGGCTTGCCTGTATTGAATACGGCACCGCCACGGCTCCCATGTATGCGGCCCTTGAAAAAGGGATCGATATTCATGTGTGGGTGGATGAGACCCGCCCCCTGAACCAGGGATCGCGCCTGACCGCATGGGAACTCGGCAAACGAGGGATAAAACATACGGTCATCACCGATAACGCCGGCGGTCACCTGATGCAGCACGGCATGGTGGACCTGGTGATAGTGGGCACTGACAGAACAAGCTCCACAGGTGATGTGGCAAACAAAATCGGTACCTATTTAAAGGCTCTGGCGGCCCGGGACAACGATGTCCCTTTTTATGTGGCCCTTCCCTCCAGTACTTTTGACTGGCGGATCAAAAACGGTGTAAAGGAGATTCCCATAGAAAAGCGCGATCCTGATGAAGTCAGATTTGTTCAGGGACTGTACAACGATTCCGTATGCAGTGTCCTGGTGCCTCCGGAGACCAGTCCGGCAGCCAATTTTGCCTTTGATGTGACACCTGCCCGCCTGGTCACGGGTTTTATCACCGAACGCGGTATCTGCCGGGCAGAAGAGAGCGATATTAAACGGCTGTTTCCGGAAAATTATTGACTTTCGAATTACTATCTTTTATTTTCCCATTTTTTCATAAAAATTATGTTTTCCATATGCTGCACTTAATTTCAGGTTTATCCGGCCGAGGCTTCCCATGATTACAGACATTGAAAAAAAAATTATCGCCTCCATTCAGGAAGACATGGATATCTGCCAACGGCCCTATCTTAAAATTGCAAAAAAACTCGATATTTCCGAGTCACAGCTTCTATCATCCATTAAAGACCTTGTACAACGCGGTATCATTCGTCGTTTCGGGGCTACCATCCGGCACCAGAAATCCGGGTTTGAAGCCAATGCCATGGTGGCCTGGCAGGTTGATGAAGACAGGGTGGAACTGGTCGGCGAAAAGCTGGCCTGCCTGGCTCAGGTTTCCCACTGCTACCGCCGCAACCCATCGGATCAGTGGCCATACAATCTGTACACCATGATCCATGCCGCTGATGAAGCATCCTGTCGACAGATGGCCGGGGAGATGGCCATGAATACCGGAGTTGATGTCTACACCATACTTTTCAGCCGCAGGGAATTGAAAAAAACTTCAATGAAATACTTTCCCTAATGACACTCTCCCCTCATATCCTTTTAATCAATCCCTGGATTCACGATTTTGCCGCCTATGATTTCTGGGCCAAGCCTTTAGGGCTTTTAATCCTGGCCGGCATCCTGCGGCAGCACGGTTTTAAAATTTCCTATATCGACTGCCTGGACCGGTTTCATCCCAATGCCGCGTCTGTTGCCATGCATGCCCGTAACGGAAGGGGCCCCTATCTGAAAACAAAAATACCCAACCCCGATGGACTGGAAGATATTCAGCGCACTTATTCCAGATACGGTATCCCGCCGGAATGGTTTTGTGAAGATCTGAAAGCCCTTGCCCGGCCTGACCTCATTCTGGTGACATCTCTGATGACATACTGGTATCCCGGTGTTCAGGAAACAATTAAAACCATAAAAAAAGTATTTCCCAACATTCCCGTTGTCCTGGGCGGTATCTATGCGACCCTGTGCCATGATCACGCCGTGCTCCATTCAGGCGCTGATCAGGTCATTGCCGGACCCGGAATCGAATCCATTCTTGATTTGGCGGCAGCTTATACGGGGTATTCCCCTTTGCCGGCGTATGATCCCGGGAATCTCGATACCGTGGCCTTTCCCGCCCTTGACCTGCAGCATGAAATCAACTACGCGCCCTTGCTTACATCCCGGGGGTGCCCGTTTTCCTGTACCTACTGCGCTTCTAATATCCTGGATCCCAAAAGAATGCAGCGCAGTCCCGCTTCGGTGGTGAAGGAAATTCTGCACTGGCACAAAAACTACAATGTGATCGATTTTGCTTTTTATGATGATGCGCTGCTGATCAACGCCGGCACCCACATTATTCCCATACTTGAAAATCTGATCAGAATAGGCCTCAAGGTTCGCTTTCATACCCCCAATGCGGTTCATATCCGCGAAATTACACAACAGACCGCCGGGCTGATGTTTGCGGCAGGATTTAAAACCATCCGTATGGGACTTGAAACCACGGCTTTTGATAAACGCAATGATCTGGATAACAAGGTAAGTGCCCATGAATTCAACCGGGCTATCACCTGCCTCAAGCAGGCGGGTTTCAGCCAAAACCAGATTGGAGCCTACCTGCTCATAGGATTGCCCGATCAAGACCCTGCAGCCATTGAGGCGTCTATCAAAGTAGTCAAACAGGCCGGGATAACTCCCGTGCTTGCTCATTATTCGCCTATCCCCCATACACAACTCTGGCGTCATGCCGTCGCTTCATCCCGCTATGACCTGGAATCAGATCCGATTTTCACCAACAATGCCCTTTTCCCCTGTCATCGGGAAACCTTCTCATGGAAGGCACTGACCCGCTTGAAACAACTGACCGAAAAAACCAAATTGAATAATAAATGAATATTTATTCATTCTCATTTATTGAAATCCGCACTTTACGTAACCCTTAATAGATCCGGTATCCTTATCGACGAATTTTGAATTTTATCTTTTATTTCAACTTGTTAATTATTTATATAAAATATCCATTTCACAGATATTTTTCTTGACACAATGATGCATGCTTTGATAAGTGAATGAGTATTCATTCATGTGCAGCTATAAACCTCGATTAAACCGATTTATCGTTTTTGACGTTACCAATCTATTATTCAGGAGGCAATTATGAGCAGAAAGATTAAACAGGCCGCAGTTATCGGTTCAGGTGTGATGGGCGGCGGCATTGCAGCACTTCTTGCAAGTGCCGGCATCAAAACACTGTTGCTGGACATCGTTCCCTTTGATCTTACGGACGAAGAAAAAAAGGACCCGGCAGCCCGAAATAAAATTGTAAAAGCCGGATTCGACACCATCCTCAAGTCAAAACCGTCATTGCTGATGCAGAAAAAAGATGCGGTGCTTATCTCCATCGGCAACCTTGAAGATGATTTTGACAAACTTGCGGATTGTGACTGGATCGTTGAAGTGGTTGTGGAAAACCTTAAAATCAAACAGGACCTTTTTAAACGCATCGAGCCGGTTCGCAAGGCCGGAAGCATTGTTTCATCAAACACCTCCGGCATACCCTTGAAATCGATGTCCGAAGGATTGACTCTTGAATTCAAGCAGCATTTTCTCGGGACCCATTTTTTCAACCCGGTCCGTTACATGCACCTTCTGGAAGTCATTAAGGGCGAAGAAACTCTTCCCGAAATCATTTCATTCATCGGTGATTTCGGTGAACGCATTCTTGGCAAGGGAATTGTCTGGGCCAAGGACACCCCCAACTTTGTGGGCAACCGGATCGGGGTCCAGGGTATGATCAAAGCCATGCAGCTCATGATGGAGCACGGATTGACCATCACGGAGGTTGACGCCCTTTTCGGCCAGGCCATGGGTCGTCCCAAAACAGCCATGTTCAAGACCACGGACCTGGTGGGCCTGGACACCATGAGCCACGTCGCCAAAAATACATATGATCTGGTGACCGAAGACGAGGAACGTGATAGTTTTATCATTCCGGAATTTGTCGAAAAAATGATCGAAAAAAACCTCCTGGGGAAAAAAACAAAGAGCGGTTTTTACAAAACCGACCTGACACCCGAATGGAAACTTATCCGGAAGGTGATCAATCCTGAAACCTTTGAATATGAAGAATTCAGCAAACCCGACTTCCCGTGCCTTGCCGCCGCCAAAAAAGCCAAAACCCTGTCCGAAAAAATGAAGGCCATCGTATATGGTGATGACAAAGGCAGTACCTATGCATGGAAAGCGGTGGCGAGTCAATTAATCTATTCGGCCAACCGGATTCCGGAAATATCCGATACCATTGTGGAAATCGACAACTCCATGAAGTGGGGCTTTAACTTTGAAATGGGTCCATTTGAAACCTGGGACGCCATTGGTGTTGCTAAATCCACGGCCAAAATGGAGCAGGACAATCTGGCCGTCCCGGAAAAGGTCAAAAAAATGCTGGCTGCCGGAAATTCTACTTTTTACAAAACTGAAAACGGCAAGACTCTGTTTTATGATTTTGCTTCGGAAACCTACAAAGAGGTTGCCGTCAGTAAAACCATTGTTTCCCTTAAGGCCCTGAAAGGTGCGGACAAGCTGATCAAAAGCTGTCCGAGTGCATCCCTGATTGATCTTGGCGACGGTGTTTTCAACTTGGAATTCCATACCAAAATGAATGCCCTGAACGGCGAAATCCTTGAATTCATGCATAAAACCCTGGATTATGTGGATGACAACGGCGCAGGATTGGTTATCGGCAATCAGGCCGGTGGAATGCCTGGCGCGTTTTCCGCCGGGGCCGATCTGAAATTCATGGCAAATCTTGCCAAAGAGAAAAGATATGAAGATATGGACGCCTTTCTGGCCGGGGGGCAGGCAGGTATGCAGCGAGCCCGATACTCATCTTTTCCCGTAGTGGCCGCGCCCTATGGCATGACCCTTGGCGGCGGATGCGAAATCTGCCTGGGTGCCGACCGCATAGTGGCCCATGCCGAACTTTTCATGGGACTTGTTGAAATCGGCGTCGGCCTGCTTCCCGGAGGCGGAGGGTGCCTGAACCTTTACAAAAAGCTCATAGCCGGCATTCCCGATGCCGTCACCGGCCTGGACCTGACGAAATTCTTTCTCCCGGCATTCATGTCCATTGCCATGGCCAAGGTATCCATGTCCGCGGCGGAAGCACGGTCAAACGGATTTCTCGGTCCCAAAGACAGGATTGTTTTCAACCGTGATTACCAGATCGGAGAAGCAAAAAAAGAAGTTCTCAAAATGCTTGACGAGGGGTATGCACCGCCAATAAAACGTCAGATCAAGGTGGTCGGCAATGCGGCCCAGGGCATGGTAAATGCGGAACTTTTCAATATGCAGAGCGCCAAATATGTCAGCGAATATGATGTGTTCCTGGCAAGACGCATTGCCTTTGTCATCAGCGGAGGTGACGTTAGCGCCAACAGTATGGTGGACGAAGAGCTTATCCTGCAGCTTGAACGAGATGCATTTGTGGATTTCTGGAAGCAGGAAAAAACCATAGCCAGGGTAGACCACATGCTGAAGACGGGTAAACCCCTGAGAAACTAGTCAATACATTATTTAGAACCAAGGAGGAAAGCATTATGAGAGATGCATATATTGTCACTTCGGTTAGAACACCCGGCTGCAGACGCAATAAGGGGGCCTTTCGCGATACCCGGCCGGAAGATCTTCTATCTTTTATCCTGGATGCCGCAGTGAAAAAAACACCGAATCTTGAAAAAAAAGATGTGGATGACATCATGGTCGGCTGCTCTTTTCCCGAAGCGGAACAGGGGATGAATATCGGCCGTATCGGCGCTCAACTGGCCGGATTCCCGGATGAGGTGTCCGGCGCCACAATCAACCGGTTCTGCTCCTCCGGCCTGGAAGCCATTGCCCAGTCCTCCATGAGGGTCATGGCCGGATGGTCGGATGTCACCATGGGCGGCGGAGTCGAATCCATGACCATGGTTGCAATGGGCGGGAATATGCCCAGACCTCATCCCGGATACACCGTTGACCGCCCCGACCTTTATACATCCATGGGAATTACCGCCGAAAACGTTGCAAACCGCTACAAGATCACGCGGGAGGCCCAGGATGAATTTGCCTATAACTCCCAGATGAAAGCGGCAAAAGCCAAGGCCGATAAACTGTTTAAGGAAATTGTTCCGACACCGGCCACCCGCTTTGTAAAGCAGGAAAACGGCACGTTTAAATCAGAAACCTTTCTTCAGGACTTTGATGACGGCATCCGCGAGTCCACCACCCTTGAGGGGCTGGGCAAGCTTCGGGCGGTTTTTGCCGCAGGCGGCTCCGTAACCGCGGGGAATTCATCCCAGACAACCGATGGTGCCGCATGCAGCGTCATCATGTGTGAAGACAAGGTCAGGGAGCTGGCCCTGAAACCCGTGGCCAAATTGAAGTATTACACCACCGTGGGCTGCCGGGCCGATGAAATGGGTGTGGGACCGCGTTATGCCATTCCCAAACTGCTGAAGCTGGCAGGACTTTCCATCGACGATATCGGCGTTTGGGAGATCAATGAGGCTTTTGCTTCCCAGGCTCTGTACTGCATCCGTGAACTGGGGCTTGAAAAGTATATGGACCGCATCAACATTCACGGCGGCGCCATTGCCCTTGGCCATCCGCTAGGGTGCACCGGTGCCAAACTCTGCTCCCAGATCCTCACCAACATGCAGGATCTCGGCGTCAAATACGGCGTGGAATCCATGTGTATCGGCGGCGGCATGGGCGCGGCAGCTTTGTTTGAGCTCTGCGAATAAACCGGTTTATAAAGAAAAAACGGCCTCGATTCGAGGCCGTTTTTTTTATCAATAAGGCATGCAAATTTTGTAATCAGGAGGCGTACTTAGCGCACCTTGAATGGTTGCGAAATGCAGCGCAACGCAGCCACGCAATAAAGAATATCGCCAACTTGGACTTTTTACGAGACCGCCAATATTAACCGTTATCCCGTTCAAAAGTCTTCATGTAATCCACCAGGCTTTCTATACCTTCCAGGGTTGTGGCATTGTAGATGGATGCACGGCATCCACCCACTGAACGATGTCCTTTCAGCCCGCCAAAACCCTGTGACAGGGCTTTTTTAATAAACGCCTGCTCCAGCTCTTCGCCGGGAAGGCGGAAAGTGACATTCATCAGGGAACGGCTGTCTTTGTCCGCCGTACCCCGATAAAAATCGCTGGAATCAAGCAGATCGTACAACAGACCGGCCTTTTTACGGTTGATGGCTTCCATTTTTTCCAGCCCGCCAATGGTTTCTTCCAGCCACTTCATGACAAGCTGCAATGTATAAACGGCAAAACAGGGCGGGGTGTTATACATGGAATTCTTACCGGCAAAAGTGTTGTAATTAAGCATACTCGGCAGACCGTCGGGTATT
>NBLJ01000048.1 GCA_002084545.1 Desulfobacteraceae bacterium 4572_123
GGGGCCCACGGCATCATCATAGCCGATGATATCGCCTACAACCAGGGCCCCCTGGTTCCACCGAAATTCGTTGCAAAATATCTCCTGCCCTGCTGGCAGACTCAGGTAGCGGCGGCCAAAGGGCTGGGCATACCGGTATTCTTCCACTCCGACGGCAACCTGAACACCCTCCTGCCTTCCATAGTCGATGCAGGTTTTAACGGCCTCCAGTGCATCGAGCCCGCGGCGGGGATGGACATCGGCAAAATCAAAAGGGAAAACGGAGATCGCCTCTGCCTGATGGGCAACATGGACCCGGCGCTGTTGTCCGCAGACCCTGCTGGACTACAAACCACAGGCGATAACGGACTACGGGAAGTGTCGGATGCAACTGCCGCACTGATATCGGCAGCAGCCCCGGGGGGCGGTTTCATCTTCGGCACCTGCAGCGGGCTCCATGGCGAGATGTGTCCCGAAAAAGTTCACCGCATGTATGACACGGCGGACAATGCCGGGGTCTACCCGTGCAAATGACGAGAACCGCTCACTCACAGTTCGATGCTGAATTTTTTTAAAAGGAAATTGCTGGGAAAAGCTTTGTTTACCCTTTCGTCCACCATGTGCTGTCGTCGATGGTATCTTCTGATTCCGGGCCTGTTTCGGTCGATGATCCGGCCACGGGCCTGCCCACCAGGTTAATGCACCCGGGTTTACATTTATCAACAGCCTTTTTCAAGCCTTCGGCATGATCGCTTGAATATTTTTCATAATTGATGGCTGACAGGTTTCCCTGCATTTCAAACAGGTCACTGGATTTGACACACAGTTTACACCCGATACATCCGACACGGCATACGGCCTTGACATCTTTTGCCGAATCCGGGTTTGAACAGGTGACGGCCAGTATCCTGTCATATTTAAAGGGCGTCATGGCAATAATACCCCGCTGACAGGCCTTGGCACAGGCCCCGCAGCCCACACATTTTTCATAATCAACCACGGCCAGGCCGTCTACAATATGAATAGCATCATAATTACAAACGCTTACGCAGTCTCCAAAGCCAAGGCAGCCATATGTACAGCCCTGCACGCCCTGAATCAGACCGGCGGCGGCACAGGTGGGTTCACCACGATATTCGCTGCGCTGCAGTCTATCATCATAATGCGCATTGCAACGGACAAGCGGACGGATCGGTGCGGTGTCACTGACTTCAACCCCCATAATAGCGGCTATCTCCGCGGCAACACTTTCTCCGCCCACGGTACACTTGTTTACCTGGGCTTCGCCGGCTACAACGGCTTCGGCATATTCGCCGCAACCCACGCAGCCGCAGCCGCCGCAGTTGGCACCGGGTAGAATCTCGATAATTTTTTCAACGTTTTTATCGACTTCGACATGAAAAGCTCTGTTGGCCCAGCCCAGAATATAAGAAAAGATAACTGCCATTCCAACCATACTTCCGGCAGACAGCCCAATGGTGACCCACGTCATAACAACTCCTGTAATTCTTCAACTACTTGATTTTCTCGTTATCGTAAAATCCAAACCAGTGAAGTTTAAACCTTATCCGTAAGTGATCGCAGACAAAGACATCTTTTCTACCGCAGATGAACCTTGTCCGAAATCCGGGCAACCTGAAGCGGGACGCAGGCATCTCCGGAATCTGCAATCTCTGTTGCCGGTTTGGTAGTCAGAGCCTTTCTCAAACCTGAATCCACTCCGGTAAAACCCATGAAAGCCATGGCCAGAATTCCACCCACGATAAGGGTTATCGCCGCTCCCTGAAAGGGCCTGGGAACGTCACACAGGTCAAGTTCTTCACGGATGCCGGCCATTATTACGATGGCGATTGTAAAGCCCACGCCCCCGAATACCGCCAGAATCAGTGAGCGGCCAAGATCCCAGGCATCAGCGGGATTATCCACGCCCATGCCAAAGGCCATGTCTACCCGTCGGGAAACACCCACGAAGGGGCAGATCCCCACAAAATAATGCAGAACAAAATTGTTTATCAGGGCTGCACTGACGGCAATAAGAAAAATATCGATTAAATAATTCATATTAAAACATTCCTAAATTTTATATGATTTAGCAAGCCCGCCCTGGGCGCTATCTTCGTTTGAGCAAACATGAAGTTAGTAACACCCTTAATTTTTGCCTGCTTTGGCAGCCCGCCGGCTGTCTATCCAGTTGACCATTCCGAGAAGAATACCAAATGTAAGAAAAGCGCCCGGAGGCAGTACCATGATGACCCAGTCCGGCCAGGCAACAGGCAGTACCCGCAAACCGAAAAACATACCGGTGCCCAGTATCTCCCGAATGGCCGCGATGCTGGAAAGCGCAAGTGCAAAACCAATGGACTGGCCGATGGCATCTGAAGCGGCAGTGACTACCGTTTGCTTGGAAGCACAGACCTCGCAGCGGCATATGATGATACAGTTAACGATAATCAGGGGTATGTATGGTCCAAGAGTTTTACTCATCTGATACATATATGCCGCCAGAAAACGATCCGCGATCGTTACAAAGGTGGCAATGGTAAGCGTAAAAATAACAATCCGCAAATGAGGCTTGAGCAGATTTCGTATCAGACTTGTAATAACATTGGCGCACAGCAGAACAAAGCCTACGGCGGCGGCCATGGTAATGGCGGATTTCATACCATTTGTCACGGCCAGAGTGGGGCACAGCCCAAGCAGTTGTCTGTAAACAGGGTTTTCCGGTAAAATACCCTGAATGAATCGCTCGGTGGAAGTTGGTTGATCAGCCATTTTCTTGATAATCCCTTTTTCTTCTATTATCTCGCCTTGGCGGCCAGCATGCCTTTAAGATCGTTCATTGTCGTATTGATGATACTGCTTACGGCTCTGGAAGAAATGGTGGCGCCCGTTACGCCGTCGATCTCGTTAGGAGCCTTGGCCCCCTCCTTGGTTACCGTTAATGGGCTGCCGGTTTTCTTTGCAATAAATTGATTGCGCCATTTTTCCGTAACGATTTTATTTCCAAGGCCGGGTGTTTCTTTTTGATCCAGCACAAACAGCCCGGTTATGGTTTCAGCAGCCGAATCCAGCCCGATAAGCAATTCGATCTTATCGGCATATCCCTGTCCCGCGGTTTTTACCACCCAGCCGGCGAGTTTCCCTGCAACCCTGGTTTCGAAAACGCTGTAAAAAACCTTTGTCCCATGCTTCTCGATCTCCATGGTTTGCGGTGTAATTTCGAGCTGCTGATTCTGCTTGAGTATCTCGAGGGCCCCGGCTTTTCCAAAAACCAGCTCCGGAACCTTTTGGCGGGTTTCGTTGATTTTATTAGCCTCGATGGTAGGGGCCAGAGTCAACTGGATTCCGGCAAGTGATGCGCCGAAAAAAAGCGCAAGGGTCAGTACAAGCCAGGCCTGAACAATATTATTATTTTTAATGCGCTGTCCAAAGGATTGTTCCATGTGTGTAGCGTTCATAATCTATCCATCTATTTTTTGGCCAAGGCTTGGAAACCTGCTGCAAAACCATGACCTTTTTAAAAATATGTTTATTGGCTGCCCAGCGGGCGCGGAATCGTCCAGCGATTGATGAGCGGAGTCAAGGCATTCATCAGTAAAACAGCAAACATCACGCCCTCGGGATACCCGCTGAATACTCGCAGCAGCATAACCAGAGTGCCGACACCGATTCCGAAAATAAACTTACCTTTTGGAGTCAGGGGACTGGTGACCGGATCAGTGGCAATAAAAAATGCACCGAAGAGCAAGGCCCCTCCCATCAGATGATGCAGCACTGTCCACTGAGAATCAGGGCTGATCAGGTTGGCGATACCACCCAGTACCAGCACGGACGATATTACGCCGGCAGGAATTTCCCATGATGCGGTACGGCGGATACACAAATAAATGCCGCCTAAAATACAGGCCAGACCGCTGGTTTCTCCGAGTGAACCGTTTGTCATACCGGTAAACAGGGCGAAAAGAGGCGTTGCAACTCCTGTCTGTTTGAACACATTCATGGGAGTAGCCTGGGTAATGGCATCCACGGCACTTTGAGCGTTTTCATATCCCGATGCCGCCAGCGCGGCCGCAAAGGAGATCATTACAAAGGCACGCCCCACCATGGCCGGGTTAAAAATATTCATTCCGAGACCGCCGAAGAGAACCTTGCCGATGCCGATGGCCACAAAGCCGGCAATAACTCCTACATACCATGGAGCCGTGCCGGGCAGGGACAGGGCCAGAATAACGCCGGTGATTGCCGCGGAGTAATCATTCAGGCTGAAAGATTTTCCGCGCATCCTCACAAAAAGTGCTTCTGCAACCAGACAGCTGCCGACACAGATTAACAGCTGCCGCACTGCATACATGCGGAAGAGATACAGTGCCATGATGACGACCGGTAAAAGAGCTACCAGAACATCAAGCATCATCCGTCGTGTGTCGGATTTGCTGGACAAATGCGGCGAAGACGACACATGAAAAACCGGTGCTGCCGCCTCAACGTCTGATTCTATTTGTTGTTTGTTTTCTGCCATAACTAAATTTATTGTCCGGATGTTTGACCGGGCCTTGCCGGGCAGGCTGACCATCCAGCCTGCGCCTTAAAGCCGGTCCATGTTATTAACACTATTTCTTTTTACTTGCCATAATCAGGCCCTTGCCAGTGCGGATCAACTGGACCAGGGGAATGCCGGCCGGGCAGTTATATGCGCATGAACCGCATTCAAAACAGGCCATGATGTTATACTGCTGGGCCAGGTCGATATCCTTGTTGCGGGATGCCAGAGCTATTTTGGTGGGAACCAGGTTCATTGGGCACCCATCCACACACCGGCCGCATCGCACACATGAGGTTTCTTCGGATTTTGCCACATCCTCCCGGGTCAGCACCGTTATACCGCTTGTTCCCTTGGTTACAGGCGCGTCAAAATTGGTAAAGGCAAAACCCATCATGGGACCGCCGGAGATTACACGGGCAGCGTTTTCCCTGAATCCTCCGCAATAATCAAAAAGTTCCCGGATAGGTGTTCCCACGGCGACCAGGAGATTCTTCGGGTTCAGGATGCCGCCGCCGGTGATGCTGACGGCCCGGTGAGTTAACGGTTTGCCTCTCAAAACGGCACGGGCCACAGCGGCAATCGTTCCGACATTGCTCACGGCCACCCCCACATTCATGGGCAGACCGCCCAGCGGTACTGCCCGTTTGGTCACAGCCATAATCAACTGCTTCTCACTGCCCTGGGGGTATTTTGTTTTTAAAACTGCTATTTTGATGCCGGTGCCGTCCGCAGCCTTTTGCAGCACATTGATGGCCCGGGGTTTATTATCTTCAATGCAAATGGCGATATTTTTGGCGCCGACAGCACGGGCACCCAGAAGGGCACCTGTGATAATAGGGCCTGCCGCCTCTATCATCATTCGATAATCACACGTTAAAAACGGTTCACATTCACAGCCGTTGATTAAAAAAGTATCAATATCGGCCTTGTCATTGCTCATAAGTTTGACATGGGTTGGAAAAGCCGCTCCACCCAGCCCGACAATGCCGGCATCATGAATGGCATTTGAAATCTGCTGGGGGTCATATTTTTCCAGCCCCTTGGTAGGCCATTTACCGCCGAATATCTCCTCTAAAAGCTCATCACCCTCAAGCTGTTCACCGTCCGACTTAATGGCAATCGCTTCCACACGACGCCCCTGCGGCAGTGTCGTTACGACATTTCTCTGGATTTTTCCGGCAATCGGGGCATGCAACGCCGCGGAAACAAATCCACCGCCCTTGGCAACCATCTCTCCGAAAGCAACCGACTGTTTTGGTTTGACGATTGATTGGCAAGGGGCTCCCACATGCTGAGATAGCGGCAAAAGTACCTTTGAAGGCTGGGGGACGACTTCAATCGCCATCTCGGTGGAAAACATCTTGTTTTCCGGTGGGTGAACACCATGGGCAAAAGTACCGCTGCCTTCAAATCCATCTATGGTTAAAGCCATTTAACCTCCTTGACTGGCTTGACAAAAACTCAAATATGTTACCGTACTGAAAACAATTTTCAAATTTTTGTGTTTATATAAAACACCGAGACATGTCAAGAAAGATTATTGTTTTATTCTCATATTTTTCACCTCATTTAACTTCCTGAAAACCATTGATTTGCCGTATGAAAAAGCACTGCCCCTTGATGCCTTCCTAAAAAACCGGATCCAGACGGTATCCCTGATTGCATCCGGCGAATGCATACACTGCATAATCGCTTTTATCCAGGTTATTTCTATCTATATTGCCGGTAATCAACACCACATTTTTGCGCCTTATAGGAAAATTTTCGCACGGTTGTTTTCAAGATTTGCGCAGCTTCAGTGATGTTGCCGCGCGTATTTTTCAAAGCATCAATAATCATATCCCTTTCCAGTTTGACAACCGCATCCTCAAGGGAGAATCCGGGCAATGTGTCCGACTCGGTACCGGTCTGCAGTGTGGGAGGCAGATGATAGCTGTGAATCACGCCCTCTTCGCATAATAATACGGCCCTTTCGATACAATTTTCCAGCTCCCTGACGTTTCCGGGCCAATGGTAATCCATAAGCATATCAATGGCAGGTGTTGAAAAACGACGGGCCTCCTTGCGATTTTCCACGGCATATTTTTCCAGAAAATAGTCTGCCAGCAGCAAAATGTCGGTTTTGTGTTCCCTGAGCGGCGGCATGTAAATAGGAAAAACGTTCAAACGATAGTAAAGATCGCCCCTGAATGTTTCATCTTCCACTGCCTGTTCCAGGTTTTTATTGGTGGCCGCGATAATGCGGACATCTGTTTTAATGGTGGCCAGACCGCCGACCCGCTCAAATTCTTTCTCCTGGAGCACCCGCAAAAGATTGACCTGAACATCCAGTCCGATGGAGCCGATCTCATCGAGAAAAATGGTTCCCTTGTCGGCCTGTTCGAATTTCCCCGCCTTTTGTCTGATGGCACCGGTAAACGCGCCTTTCTCATGTCCGAAAAGCTCGCTTTCAATCAGATTGGCCGGCAGAGCCGCACAATTTATCTTCACAAAAGGCTTTTTGGCCCGAAGGCTGTTGTAATGGATCGAGTTGGCAGCCAGTTCCTTGCCGGTACCGCTTTCCCCGCGAATCAGCACCGTGGCATTGCTGCGGGAAACCTGAGAAATCATCTGAAAAACTTCTCGCATCTTGTTGCTGTTGCCGATAATATTAGTAATGCGGTATCTTTTTTTCAGCTCTGACCGCAACCGTCTGTTTTCACGCCGCAACTGTTCCTTTTCCATGCGGATGGTCTCAAGGTTGATCACATGCCTGGCAATCATGGTTGCCACTACGGACAAAAGGGTGCGGCCGTCCTTGAGGGCGTATGCCGAATCATAGTGGCGATCGGCGCTCAGGGCGCCGATGACCCGGTTTCCCTTTTTTATCGGTACGCATATGAATGAAATATCTTCCCGGGCCAATGTCTTGCGTGATGCCATGCGATTCAGAAAAAGGGGTTCCTCGCTGATTTTCGGTATGGCCACGGCCCGACCGGTTTCAATGACCTGTCCGGTTATTCCCTCACCCAGCCTGTACTTTCCCTTTTCCATTGCGCTGCGGGAGATACCGTGGGCCACGGCTATGCTGATTTCGTTACTGAACAGATCAAGAATGGCAATGGTGCCGCGCTCCATATTCATGGAACTGGAAAGGATCTCCAGAACACTGTAAAGGGATTTTTTCAAATCAAGATGTTTGTTAAGTACCTCGCTGATTTCATACAGCAGGGTGACTTCTTCTATTTTTTTCATTTTATTCCAGTCCCGTGCAAATATGCGGAACATCCGGGTCAAAATTTGCCAATCATTCGGGTAATGCCCTAAACGGGAATTGAGCCCGCTTGTGCTTTTATAACCGTTCATTTCGGAATTTGAAACAGTTATCAAAATATTGCAAGTAAAATTATCTGCTGCAAAAATCAGCACCAGCCATTTTTTCATAAAATTCTTGATTTATATTAAAAAATGTTTTAGGGACAAAAGATATGTCTTAAAAGGCGTATAGGTTTCGTTCCTGGGTGAATATCTGCTTGCCGGAGTGGCAGCAGCCTTAAGTACGGAACCACAGGATTTTTTAAAAAGGAGAGTGGCAGAATGGCTAATGGAATTGTAAAATGGTTTAACGACAAAAAGGGGTTTGGATTTATCGAGCAGGAAGATGGACCTGACGTATTTGTTCATCATTCAGGTATCAACGCAAACGGGTTTAGGTCTCTCAACGAAGGCGATCGAGTGACGTTTGACATAGAGCAGGGTCCCAAAGGGCCTTCCGCTGCAAATGTCACTGTTGTTTAAACTGTTTAAAAAATTTAAAGGGGCGTTCCATTCTGCCGGGCATCAAATGGAATGCCCTTTTTTTTAGTAAATTTCAGAGAGAACTTAACCACCAGCAAGAGATATCGCAATCTATCCGTTTCCGGAGCAAATTGAAGGTTTCCAATTCCAATTTTCTAAATCCGGATTGACCAGGAGAAATGATCATGGTTTACGATTTAATTGACACACCGCTTGGGCCGGTGGCAGTGACCGGTGACGATGAGGGCATAAGGCAGATTGCCTTTCAAGAGGGCCGGCTCCCGTTAACAATAGAAGACCACTGGCAAAGAGACCCCAGTTTTCTGCATGCGGCCCGCCGGCAGATCACAGCCTATTTTGCAGGAGAATTACAATGCTTTGATCTGGCGCTTGCTCCGGTGGGAACCGATTTCCAACAGCGGGTCTGGCGGGCGCTCAAACAAATCCCTTATGGTCAGTTAGTCAGCTACCGGGATATTGCCGCGGCTATCGGTAATCCCAGGGCTTGCCGGGCCGTCGGCGGAGCCAACGGCAAAAACCCGATTCCCATCGTCATCCCATGCCACCGTGTAATCGGCAGTCAAGGGCAGTTGGTCGGTTACGGCGAAGGGCTTGATATCAAAAAAAAGCTGATTGACCTTGAGCTTACGGGCCTAAAAAAAACAAGGTGAAATAATTTTATTCTTAGTATAGCTCTTCAATTCTACTTCCGAAACGCTTGTGAACCTCCCGCCGTTTCAGTTTCAAAGTAGGAGTCAGTATTCCGTTTTCCGGTGTAAAAGCTTCGGAAAGCAGCAGAATTTTCCTGGGAATTTCGTAGGCCGCCAGGGAACGGCAGGTCTTTTGAATTTCCGATTCCATCAATTGTACCAGCTTGGGTTCATTGATCAATTGCTCCACATCATCTGTCAGACCCTGCTTCTCGGCCCAGGGAAGCACCACCAGCCAGTCCGGCACCACAATAGCCACATTAAAAGGGCGGTTGTGGCCATAAACCATGGCGTTCTCAATAAACATGCTCAACTTGATGGTTTCCTCGATAGCGGAGGGGAATACATATTTGCCGTTTTCAAGCTTATACTGCTCCTTGATGCGGCCGGTAATATGCAGATATCCCTCATCATCGACCCAGCCCAGATCCCCGGTATGCAGGCCGCCGTCCTCACGAAGTACTTGCCCGGTTGCCTCGGGCAGGTTGTGATAGCCGACCATAACATTGGGACCGTACGCGATGATTTCACCTTCCTTGTCATCTTCAAATCCCGGTATTTTTTCAATTTTTATCGAACAGCCTGGAATCGGCCGGCCCGCAGTACCCGGTTTATTATTCTCGGTAGTGTTGACCGTGTGGGCCGGCGATAGTTCCGTCATACCCCAGGCCTCACAAACGGGAATGCCGATATCCCAGAAAAACTCGGCAATCCGCGGGCTGAGGGCCGCGCTGGAGCTCAAGGCCATTTTCATGCGCCCTCCAAATTTCGCACGTACCTTGCTGTAAACAAGCCGATCAACCAGGGCAAGCTTCATTCGGGTAATCAAACCGGCATTGCCGCCGGCCGCACGTTTTTCCCTTGCCGCATTCTGCCCCATATCAAAAAGAAATTTCGCCAGACCGCCTTCTTTTTCCACCTTATCTTTCAATCCGGTATACACCTTGTTAAAAACCCTGGGAACCGCGATTAAAAGGGTTGGTTTGACCAGGGCCAGGTCATCCACGATGGTCTGGGGGCTTTCAGCAAATCCGGTTTGTCCGCCAAAATTGATCAGCATATGCAGTTCCGCGGTCTGTCCGAATGAATGGGCCCAGGGAAGAAATGAGAGTGTACGGTCCCCGGCGGAGATCATTTTCGGCAGAGCCATGGTAGCAGCCAGCGCGTTGCTGGCCAGATTCCAGTGGCTTAAAAGAACGCCTTTGGGATTACCGGTCGTCCCGGAAGTATAAATCAGACCGGCAATATCTTTTTTTTCCGGTTTCACCGAAGGCACCGGTTTTTTTTTGCCTATCCGTTCCAGTTCGGCCATTGAATTGTCACCCTTGCTGTCAATGACTATAATTCTTTTAAGACTTTCTATCTCATCAGGGAAATGCTTTATCTTTTCCAGTATATCGTTTCTGGCAACCAGTAAAACCTTTACTCCGGAGTCCTTGATGATATATTTCATAATACGGGTAAGTTCCGCCTCGTACATGGGGATATATTTAGCACACAGGCCATATGTGGCGTAGGCGGCAACAGCCCACTCATTGCAGTTATTGGCAATGATGCCGACACTGTCTCCCCTGCCCACACCGATGGCAGCCAGACCGCTGCGCATATTGTCCACGCGCTCGGCAATCTCGCCATAGGTGACCCAGTCATATCCGGTTTTGTCGCTGTTTTTCGTCCCGAACAGATCGTTGTCCCTGAACTTTTCAACTGCCTGCTCAAAAAGATCAACCAGGTTATCGGGGCCGTTGATTTCATTTTTCACATCTGCCATGAGTTTCCCTCCTGTGACCATTTGAATGAAAAATCAATTTTATTTTCAATAGATGGTTATATTCGATCCTGTCGATCCAGAAACGATTCAAACTCAAGTTTATAGATATATAAAAGAACCATGGCCAGCCCGAAGATCAATGGGCCGTAGAGGAGTCCGATCAGGCCGAAGTAATTCAAACCGCCCAGAATCGCGAAAAAAATCAACAACGTACTCATATCGGCGCCCCCCTGCATGAAAAGCGGCCGCACCAGATTATCGATCATGCCTACTACAATCACACACCACAGCACCATAAAAATTCCATACCCCCAATGGCCTGAAACAAACAGAAAAACAGCCGCCGGGATCCAGATCAGGGCAGTGCCGACCATGGGAACCAGGGATGCAAACGCCATCATCATGCCCCAGAAAAACCCCGGCAGTCCGGCGATCCAGAAGGCGACTCCGCCGGCAGCCCCCTGTGCCAGTGCTGTCACCAGAGTTCCGAGCAGAGCCGATTTTGCCACGGTCTTGATCTTCAGCAATATTTTCCCCTCCTGGCTGGCACTCAGGGGAATCAGGTGTAAAACGGCATCTGTAATTTTTTTCTCATCCCGGATGAAAAAAAAGAAAGTGAAAAGCATCATGAAAAATTTACCCACAAAAGCAGAGAGATTCCCGGCCAGATTGCCGCCCTGATCAATCAGGATTTTCCCGATGGCGGCCGTCGAATTCAGCACCATCTTATCGATCTGAATATTTTCCAGTTGCATATTTGGCAAATATTTCTGCACATCCGGCAGCCAGCGGTCAACCTGTACCAGCAAACCGGTAATCAACGGGTGCCCCATGAGTTTTTGATATTTACCAGCCTCAAACCAGTCATAGATGGCGTTAAAAGAGCTTATCCCCTGCCCGATCAGGGCGATGAGCATAAATACCAGCGGAAGAACCACCAGCAGCGTGATCAGGATGCAGGAAAAAAAAGCGGCTGTATTTTTTCGACCGGATAATTTTTTTTCAATTTTCAAATGAATGGGACTGAAAAGGATCGCCAGGAGCGCAGCCAGGATAATCGTATTTAGATAGGGTTTGATAATATGATAACACCCGATAAAAACAATCAGCAGGAGAAACAGCAGAAAATAATTTTTATTGACGGCAGAGCGCCCGTCTTCTTCTGCCCCCGGCAGGTGGTATCCGTCATCCATGGCCGTTTTGTTTTCATCCTGGATCTCGGATAATCCGGCATCCGGCGACAGGGGTCCGGCATCTTTTTTGAGCGGATTGTTTTTTTTAATCTTTTTATCCATCAGTTTTTACTCCGAATCAGCGAAAGTCGCCGGTATGCATTCGAAAACCGATTCAATCAGTATTATAGCTTCTTATATCAGACAAATGAAAATGTTGCAAAAACAAATATATGCAATCATACCTTTTGAAATTTTTCTTCTATTTTTGAAAATCCACATTATATTGCATTTACATTTCCAAGCTGTATATGCTACATTTTTTAATCGTTTTGCTCGGGAATCGATGGAAGACAGCACCATTGGAGGAGATTTGGATGCTTTTGGTTGAAGTCTTATGAAGATACTTCTTGTGCAATTGAGTTTTCTTGGTGATACGATTTTATCAACACCTGTTCTTTCTGGTTTGAAAAAAATCTATCCCAAAGCGAACCTGACCGTTATGACTACACCTCTGGCCACCGCCCTTTTGGAAAATGACCCCCTGATTGATGATGTTATCTCTTTTGATAAGCGCGGCAACGAAAAGAGTCTTTCAGGCGTTGTTAAAAAAGCCAAAAAACTAAAAACTGAAGGGTTTGATCTGGTTTATTCCCTGCATCGATCCTATCGAACTTCCATTTTGCTTTTTCTTGCAAGAATTCCCATCCGAATAGGGTTTCAGGATGCAAAATTAAGTTTTTTATACACGAAACAGCAACGAAAGAAATTAAAGGGGCATGCTGTAATAAGAAATCTATCTCTTCTTTTTGATGAGTTGCCGGAAACGGATTTTGATAAAAATCTCAGGCTTTTTGAACCCGCGCATGAAAATCTTTCGGCTACTGCAAAAAAAGAGTTCCCCATAGCCGGAGATATTATTGTTATAGCGCCCGGCAGTACCTGGAAAACAAAGCAGTGGCACTGGCAGGGATATTCAGCGGTTGCCCGTCATTTTGCACAATCAGGCAAAAAAATCATTCTGATCGGTGGTCCGGATGATAAAAAGGTCTGCGAAAAAATAAACAATCAAAATAACTTTATAGATTGTTCAGGCAGGATTTCCCTTTCCGACACACTCTACCTCATGAAACGGAGCAGGCTCGTCATCTGTAACGACAGCATGGCCCTGCATATGGCCTCGGCATTTAAGATTCCAACCGTAACAATATTTTGTGCCACCTCGCCTGCGTTTGGGTTTGGCCCCTGGCAAAATCCGAAAGCAACGGTTGTACAGGATGATACCCTTGAGTGTAAACCCTGCAGAAGGCACGGAAGCAATCTATGTCCCAATGGTACGGAGGCCTGCATGAAGGTCCCCGCAGAAAAGGTTATTGCCGCTTGTACCGAATTGTTATGAACTTGTCGCCCTCGGTTTTAAATTTTTTGTAATAGAGTGTACGTGTAGTGTTTAAAAAATGACAACTTCAGATGCTGACGACAAATAAATTTTCAATGAAAAAAAAATTAAAACTGGCATTTTGTTTGTTTAAATATTTCCCCTTTGGCGGATTGCAGGTCAATTTCATCAACATTGCAAAAGAATGCATGGCACGTGGGCATAAAATCGTTGCATATACTATCTCATGGGAAGGAGAAAAACCAGAGGGGCTTGATATTAGAATACTTCCTGTCTCCGGAATGACCAACCATGCGCGGTATAAATCGTTTACAAAATTGGTGCATCGGCATACTCAGGGAAAAAGATACGATGCACTGGTAGGGTTTAATAAAATGCCCGGACTGGACGTCTGCTATATTGCAGATGTCTCCTATGCCGCCAAGATGAAGGGGCGAAGCAAATTTCATCGGTATACCGGTCGTTACCGTACTTTGATGCAGATGGAATGGGCTGTATTTGACAAAAAATCCAGAACAGAAATTCTCCTTTTAACTGAAAAGGAGAAAAATTTTTATATGAACTACTACGAGACAGCCGACAAACGATTTCACCTTATGCCGCCAGGCATTTCACGGAAGTGTCTTCCGCCTCCGGATGCCGATAAAATTCGCATGGAAAAGCGGAAAGAACTTTTGATCGGGCAAGGGCAGACCATTGTCCTAATGGTTTGTACCAATTTCAAAATTAAAGGAGTTGCTCGGGCCATTCGCGCATTATCGGCCTTGCCTTCTGAAATCTCCCAAAAAACAGTGCTGCTTATTGCCGGCAAAGATAATTCAAGGTATTATAGACGCTTGGCAAAGCAAACGAACGTTCTGAAACAGGTCCGTTTTATCGGTGCCAGAAGCGATGTGCCACAACTGCTTATGGCCTCTGATTTTTTGATCCATCCAGCATCCATTGAGAATACAGGCACGGTGATTGTTGAGGCACTGGCCGCCAATGTTCCCGTCATCACGACAGATATCTGCGGATACAGTTTTCATGTTACACGCGCCGATGGGGGACTGGTGATTGGCTCTCCTTTTAATCAGAAGGAACTTGACAGGGCTCTTCTTTTTATGCTCACCTCAAACCGTCGGAACAAGTGGCGGGCCAATTGTAAAAATTATATTGAGCAGACAGATGTTTTCAGTCGCGCTCAGAAGGCTTCGGATATTATCGAAAAGGCAACATACAATCTGCTTTTTATTGACTTGCCACATCGGAGTGGTTAGTGTGTCTGGGATAAAATCATAATCAGTTTTTTCTAATAAGATACTTACCCCGAGTTATCAGGCTATATGAATCCCTCATTCGATAAAAGCAGAGCTGACATGCAGCGTTTTTGTACCCCTATTGATATCCTCCATACGGAAGACATTGTTTTAAATCGCTATTTTATAGACCACACGGACGAATTGCCGTTCAAGTCCTTTGAAACGGTCTGGAATTTTAAAGGTGGCCGCACCATAAAAAATATCCGGGATCGATCGGTCACCTGCTTCTCGGTCAAGACATCCGAAGGCCATTACTCCTTTTATCTAAAACGCCACAAGATTGAAAATATAGGACTGCGCCGCCTGTTGACCCTTTTTTCATCGTTCCGGGGGCGCTCCCAGGGCCGGATGGAATTCGACAACATCTGTGCCTTCCGCCAAAACGGCATCTCCACCGTCATACCAGTGGCTGCCGGTGAAAGGTTCCACGGGTGGTTTAAAGTCGAATCATTCCTGCTTACCTGCGATTTTACCCCTTTAATCTCCATTGAAGAGTTGTTTGCAGATCAGCCTGGTTTTTTTAAAGGCAGTCCTGGAGATGAAAGAAAAAAAAAGCTTTTAGAGGCCATTGCCGAAATGGCCCGGACTATGCACCAGAAAGGCCTCAATCATCGGGATTTCAATGCTACTCACATCCTGGTATATTACAGAAAACAATCAGCCCATCCTATGACAGCTCTCTTTGATATGCAACGGGTCAACCGGCGAAAAATCTTCAGGTCCCGCTGGATTATAAAAAGCCTGTCAGAGCTGAACTATACCCTGCCCGAAGATCTTTTTACAGACCTGGACCGGCTTTATCTTTTCAAATCCTATAAAAACAAGGCCCGGCTCAACCTGTGGGACCGCTTTCAATGGATCTGGATCACCAAAAAAACGGAAAAAATTCGGCGTCACACGGAAAATATCCTGAAGAGGAGAAAAAAAAGGCGAAAACAGGGCCTGCCGGAAAGATAACACCATTTTATGATACACGAACCGACCATTAAATATAAAAATAGGCGCATCAGCTGGCAGGTCCTGAGCAGCCAGGCAACATTTTTTCATGAGCGCACAATCGCGACTGTTGAACAGCGCATTAAAGAAAGCCGGCTTATTAAAAAAGGGCACAGGCGGGCCGTCTATTTTCATGCGCACAGCGGTTTTTATATCAAACAGCTCATCCCCTCACGAGCAAAAATAGAATGGCGAAACTGGACAGGCCTCCGTGCATCGGGAATGCCGACAGTAACACCGATCGCCTTAGGACTGGGACAGCAAAAGGCTTACATTATCTCTCGCGCCCATGACGACTTCAGACCGCTCTATGATACCTGGCACACGCTTTCCGGGAGGTTGCGGCTTCAACTGCTTGAAGCCCTGGGCCGGACCATTCGAAGGATGCATGAGAGCGGATATTATCATGGTGACCTGCATGGAGGAAATTTCATCGTGCGCACGGCACTCGGTCACTTTGATCTCAAAATGCTCGATTTTCAAAGCGGCAGCTTTAAAAAAATTACCCGGTCAAGAAAATTTTACAACCTGGCCGACATCTCCCTTTCCCACTTTTTTCAACTGAACACACGGGTTCACCCCTACATTTTTTACTTTTTGGTGAGTGGGTTTCGATTTTCTATGTGGCACTTCAGTGCTGTAGAAAT
>NBLJ01000049.1 GCA_002084545.1 Desulfobacteraceae bacterium 4572_123
TGCCAAAGCGGTAAAGGAAGACGAATTCAGTGGTGAAATTCTTCCCGAGCTAGGGTCCGCCGTACTGGTGGAACCGATTAACGCGGCAGGTGCGTTCCCTTGTTTTAATGCGACAAAGGGTCAGTTTGACAACGCTGAAAAAATCAATGGTGAAGCATTGGCGGAAATGATCAAAACCCGCGGTGGAAAGACCACCCACAAAGGATGTGCCCAGTGTATTATCAACTGCTCCAACGAATTTGTTGATAAAAAAGGAAAATATGTCACATCTTCTCTGGAATATGAAACCATCTGGTCCATGGGTGGCATGATCGGCAATGATGATCTCGATATCATCGCCAAGCTTGATTTTATGTGTGACGACATAGGGCTTGACACCATGAGTACGGGCGTTGCCGTTGCGGTTGCAATGGATGCCGGTTACAAAAAATTCGGCGATGGCCGGGCGGCTATTGAAATGGTAGAGGAAGTGGCTTCGGGAACCGATTTTGGAAAAATTATCGGTAATGGACCCGCCGCGGTGGGAAAGCACTTCAACCACGAGCGGGTGCCGGTTATAAAGGGCCAGAGCATAGCGGCCTATGATCCCAGGGCTCTGCAGGGAATGGCGGTAACCTACGCGACAACTCCCATGGGCGGTGATCATACTGCCGGAGAGATACACAGTTGCACATGGCCGCCGTCGACACAGTGGGAATCTGCGACTTTGCCCAAACCGGTCTGGCGGCTCCGGGCGGAATGGAAAATGTTTACACCATGGTTTCCGCCAAATCCGGAAAACCCTTCGGAGAAGATGACTGGGGGGCATTGGGCCGCCGGGTGCTAAAAGCAGAGCTCGATTTTAACAAAAAAGCCGGATTCACCGCCAAGGACGACCGGCTGCCCAGAATGTTCTACGAAGAACCGCTTCCGCCCCACAATGTGGTGGTGAAGGTCAGCGACGAACAAATGGACTCCACCTTTAATTTTTAAAGCAGCATAAAAAATCTATAGACTGTCACATATTAAATTGCACAAGGCTAGAGGGAGGAGGCTGTATTGTAATACGCCGACGACCGATAACGCAGTGAAGTTTAATATGTGACGGTCTGCACCTTCTTAACGGCTATCCGCGGGAGCACCCATATGGCCAGGGTAAAAGTCAAACTGTACGGGACCCTTCGAAAAAAAATTAAAAGTTATGATCCGGCAAAGGGGCTTGATGTTGAGATCCGGGATGGCGCCAGTATCGCCGATCTTGTTGCCCATCTTGGAATTTTGGAATCAAAAATCGGCTTTGTTTCGGTAAACGGCCGCATTGTCACGGCCACCGGTGCAGTGGAAGACGGGGCTGTGATAAAGGTGTTTCAACCGATTTTCGGTGGATAGATAGAAGGTAAACAAACAACCAACAAAATTCGACAAAGGAGAAAATTATGGCGGGAACTTACCAATATGGAAACTGGGTTTTAGTGGGTTTGGGCCTTTACATGGCCCTCATGCTATTTATCGGGTGGTATGCATCAAAAAGAGTTAAAACCGCCACCGACTACATTGTCGCCGGTCGCCGACTGGGTATTTTATTTTGCACCGGCACGCTTTTTGCGACCTGGTTCGGCGCCGGAACCTGTATGGGCGGCGCGGGCAATGCCTATATTTTCGGGAATCAGGGAGTCATTTTTGATCCCTGGGGGGCTGCACTTTGTCTGCTTTTGACAGGGTTCTTTTTTGCCCGCATAATGCGGCGGGGAAAATATTTGACATTGGTGGATCTGTTTGAGATCAGGTACAGCATAAAAATGGGCGTGCTGGCCACGTTGACACTCTGCGTGGCGGAAATGGGCTGGGTCGGTGCCCAACTGGTGGCATTCGGCACCATCATTCATTATTTCAGCGGCATCCCCCTGGTGGCCGGAATATTGATTTCAACCGTTATCCTGGTCGTTTATACCTATCTTGGCGGCATGTGGGCGGTCACGCTGACCGATGTTATTCAGGTCACTATTTTAACGGTGGGCATGGTAGCGATGCTGTACATAGCGGTCCCCCTGGTGGGCGGCTGGGACGCCATTTTCTCTAATGATCCGGGGCATAACTGGATGGGCATAAACCAGTGGTCTTTTATTCCCACACCGGAAGCTGCCGCCGACAAGGAACTTGGGAATGCCGGCTATATGTACTATACCGGTTACATGGGCTGGTTTTACTGGATTGCCGCATGGCTTGCCATCGGCCTTGGAAGCATTCCGGCCCAGGATCTCATGCAGCGTGTTCTCTCTGCCAAAGATGAAAAAACAGCAGTAAACTCCAGCTACCTCGCTGCATTACTTTATATCACGGTTGGGATGATGCCGGTTATAATCGGGATGGTCTATTTTCAGGTAAACCCGGATCTGAGCATTGACGATGCCTTGAATAAGATTCTTCTTTTAATGGCAGTGGAACATCTCAATCCTTTTTTTGCCGTTATTTTTGTCAGCGCCCTTGTGGCGGCCCTGATGAGTTCCTCGGACAGCGCTATCCTGGCAGCCTCTTCCGTACTGGGATATAATGGGCTGAAATACTTCAAACCCGACGCCGATGGAAAACAGACCCTGAAAGCAACCAAAATGTTCGTTCCCATTGTCACTGTGATATCATTGATCCTGGCCCTTTACTTCCAGGCGATATACAACTTAATGGTGGTTGCCTGGTCTCTCCTGCTGGTCAGCCTGTTTGCTCCTTACGCGGCAGCCTATTTTTGGAAAAAAGCCAACAGCTACGGCGCAATATCTTCTTTTTTCGGTGGTTTCACTGTATGGATCATTGCCTATTTTATCTATCTTCCCGCAACCAAGGCAGCCAACACAGGCATTCTAGAAGAAAATGTGGTTTATTTTGACTGGGCCATGTGGGATTCTTTGTACATCAGCTCCGTATGGGGCCTGATCGGATCCATATTGATACTGGTGGTGGTTTCCCTGGCTACACAGAAAAAAGATGTGCCCAAACCGCTGGTGGATATCGACGGCAATCCGCTTCCTTTGACAAACTGGATCGGAATTTTCGGGAAAAAATCCAGCGCCGCATAATATTAACAAAAAGTATTGTACAACAAGCATACTGCCGGAAAGGCAGCCATCCGCTACGCGGGTGGACTGCCTGTCCAGCCGTTCGTTCCTGTTTGAAATTTGGACATTGCTATCTGGTTTGGTGTCGATTTTAATTTTAATGTTGCCTTCCAGTTTATATCCGATTTTCCGATGATTGACAACGGCAACAACCTGAATCATTTCATTTTCAAACAGGCGTTTTAACCGTTTTCTGATGGCGGTTTCAGAAATCTTGAGCTTTTTAGCCAGCTCCGTATTCGGCGTTCTGCCGTTTTTCTTAAGCAGGTGGATTATTTTTGAATCAACGTCATCAATATTGTCTCTCATTCGTCCTCGCTTTCTTTATGAGCCATAAATTCAGGTTTCAAATTTTATTTTTAACACCATATATACTACTCCAACTTTGGTTTTTCCTGGCATGATTTGTGCTTTGAAGCAAACGCACGGAAAAATAGAGCAAAGTACTGAGTTTTGAGCGGTGAGTTTTGAAATTTTGTGGCCATTCTCATTACTCACTACTCAAAACGCAAATCAAAAGTCTTGTTTTTACAAATTTGCCTTTTTAAGCAAACTTAGTGCCAAGAAAAACCAAAGTTGGATGACTATAGCACAAAAACAATCTCGTGCCAAGTTACTTTCGAATGTTTGCGTTCGATTTTCGATCTAAAACAGTTTCTCTGAGGATAAAATTCACCCGATAAGACGATAACTTTACCCATATATTGCACTTCAATGTCATTAACTTAAACAATTTTTAATATAATTTCAACTTGTTAAATACACAAAGCTTCCAGTTTGGGCTAAGCTAAAAACGCTCAACATTTGATTACCCCGAATATGTCTTAAATTTTCAACTTCAATTATGGAAAACCTGGAAATCAAGACATTGGTACTGAATTTAACCTATTGATTTCGGAGGGCATTATCCTTGTCGAGTAGACCGGTTTCTTCAAGTAAACAGTGCGTAAATGTCTTAGACTACGCCTTGCCGCACGCGGCTACTACATATCTTAAGATCACTTCACAGTGGTTCCTTGTCGGCCCCGGCCCCTCTCAGAACCGTGCTTGGTCGGGATAGAAATACGGCGCGTTTGACCTTGGCTGGGACACTACTGTCTCGCCATTGTCCACGTTTCCGCAAGCCCCCCTGCGATCCCGGACAGTCGGATTTCCCGAGTCCGGTTCTGACCTTGGCATTTCCTCCTGCTGCCTTCCCACAATCGATGAAACTTAAATGCTGGTTCATATACGCCCCTCTCGATTTTGGTTTACATGTAGGGATAGATCATTTATTGAGACACAGCTACTCCAGTTCTGAGCCTGGAACTGCCCCATAGATCCACCAAGTACCCAGAACCCCTTTGCCTGCTCAAGGTGTTACCTCTTGCAGCGTATCGTCTTTGCAATACGTCGAAAGTAATTACACTTTCTTCATAGCTCTTACGAACTCATGCGCCAGACCGAAAACCCTCCTGATGTTTTAGTTGTACCCTATACAACAGGTCTTTGCAGGTTACTACCAGCCCCTGCTGGGTGATGGCCCTTCCCGGCGTTGCCGCATATTCGCAGTATCCGACATGCCATGGTCTCAGACACCCCGGAGAGGCGCCACTGACTTGCCATTTACCAAGGGGCATGGTGACTTCCGCAAAACTTAAAACGTCGTCCCTCTCAACTATCCCTTTCGAGGCTCAATCCCTTCAACCTTACGGCTTACGGCCTATCGTCTCGCTGTCCTACGCTTAATATCGGGGATTACTCCCGTCGATCCAAGGACTCGCTACCCGGTGGCTGGCCAGCCTTCCGGGACGGGCTTCCCACCCGCTGAAATATGCGACCTTGCCCGGCCGCACAAGTTAATGACATTGAACTGGACTTGCTTAAGTTTGGCAAAAAATCAGCTTCCGTGAAATAAAGCCGATTCTCATGATGCGTAACGTATTGAAATTACGTTAACCGGAATTGTCAATTCCTATGTTTGAATCCCATGTTGCTTCATAATTAGAATTGCTGGTCGCAAATGAAGTAACTACTATTCTTTATTTGATATTGTTTCCTTGACAGAAATTTTTAAGTAGTTATTTTTGAACTATAAAACGATTTTAGTTCAAAGAAATAAGGGATAAAATTATGAAATCGGAAAAAGTTATAGTTATCCTGGATACCGCAAAAAAAATGTTTGGACGTTATGGCCTCAAAAAAACAAGTGTCGACGAAGTTGCCCGGATGGCACGTGTAGCCAAGGGTACCATCTACAACTACTTTGGCAGCAAAGATCAGGTTTACCTGGAAGTCCTTCGCCGGGAAGCCAATGAGATTATGGAAAAAGTTTCCTCTTCAGTGGCCCGGGAAGTTTCGCCAAATGATAAGCTTTCCGCATTTGCACGTGCCAAGTTTAAATATATGCGCCAGGCAATAAATATCCTTAATCTTGACCGGGAAGGGATTGAGAACCTTTTGCCCAGTGCTGAAAGTATCCGCAGTGATTTTTTTGAACGTGAAGTGAATTTAATCCGATCTATTTTAAAGGAAGGGATAGACAAGGGTGTCTTTCATATTAATGATGTCCTTATTACGGCAAGGGCCATTGCTCATTCCCTGAGGGGGTTTGAGCTTAACTGGCTGGTTCAGGAGAGCCAGGAGCGAATTGAGCATTATCTCGATGAATTGATGAATGTTCTTTTTTACGGGCTGAGATCCGTGAAGAAATGCTGATGGAATGATAAAACTATTGTAACTCAGGTGGATAGGCTGAAGACTTTTAGGAAAAGCACATTTTAAAGCCATGTTTGGTGCAGTAATCACATTCCGCTAAAATTCGGCGATCGTGCTTTTCTGACCCCTTCAGCCTTCAGTAAACAGCTTCAGGCTGACTATGTGATAGTCACAAACTATTTTTTTATTCAATTTTTAAAATCACGTCCTTCAGGTACGATATAATAGTATGGCGTTTAATATGTTGAATATAATTTTTTCTTTTTCCGTTTTTTCCATTCTTGGCTGGTTTTTGGAGGTTTCTTACCGGTCTTTACGTGAAAGGCGGTTTCTCAACCCCGGTCTTTTAAAGGGGCCGTACCTTATCCTTTATGGAACAGGTTCCCTGGTACTGATGGGTTGCATATCCCTGTTTAATTTCTATGACGCCGGGTTTGCAGCCAAGGTTCTTGTTTATTTTACGACAACAACCGGCCTGGAACTGATTTCCGGATTTATCGGTTATGGTTTGTTCAACATCCGCCTGTGGGACTATTCGGATCAGCCTTTTCAGTATAAGGGGCATATTTGCCTGAAATTTTCTGTTTACTGGGTTTTATTGGCGTTTGGATTTGAATATCTCATATTACCATCATATCAAAGCATTTTCGATCCGATTTCACCGGCGTTTAAAATGTTATTTTCAGAGGGGCTTATTTTAATAATGGCCATTGATTTTGCCGGGAAGTCTCTTAAGAATTTTATATCCCCTAACACCCCGAAGGAAAAAATAATCACTGAGACTGAGTTTATGAACGCAGCCAGGCCGTTGCTTGAAAATCCGGCGCTAAAAGCCCTTTCTCAGCTTAACCATCACAGGGGTAAAACAAGACTGGAGCATGTAAAGGAAGTTGCATACTTAAGTTTTTTGTGGGGCAGACGATTATCTCTGGATTGTAATGCAATTGTACGGGCAGGATTGCTTCACGATCTTTTTTATTACGACTGGCTTCATGGAGGCCCGAGGCTGCATGGTTTCAAACACCCCAACATCGCTTTGAAAAATGCACGCAAAGTAACATGCCTTTCTAAAAAAGAAGAGGATATTATTAAAAAGCACATGTGGCCCCTTACAATTATTCCTCCGGTTTATATGGAATCTCTTATCGTTTCACTAATAGACACGTTTTGCTCTACAAGGGATTACATTAGCTTTAGGAAATACGAAAGATCGGGAAAATCGATTGCCCTTTTGGATAATTTAGAATCGGGAGAAAAAAAGGATGAAAAACAATACAGATAATACCTGTTTCACAGGAATTGATATAGGCTCGACAACAGCAAAGGTGGTAATATACGATGGGGACGGCAGCATGGCCTTTTCCCGCTACTGCCGCCATAATGCCAAAGCCGTAGAAACAGTACGCAAAATATTTAAAGAGGCGCATCACGAGTTAGGCGATATCAAGCTTGATCTGGCGGTTACAGGATCAGCAGGGATGGGTGTTTCTGAGACTTTAGGGCTGCCCTTTGTTCAGGAGGTAGTGGCTTCCGCTAATTTTATAAAAAAGCACTATCCAAAAGTCAGGACATTTATTGAGATAGGCGGAGAGGATTCCAAAATAATATTCTTTGATGATCAGTTTCGGCCGGATATCAGAATGAACGGCAGTTGTGCCGGAGGAACAGGGGCCTTTATTGATCAGATGGCCGTTCTTTTAAATGTAGATGTCATGGAACT
The DNA here is from genome assembly GCA_002084545.1 of Desulfobacteraceae bacterium 4572_123. Classification (GTDB taxonomy): domain Bacteria; phylum Desulfobacterota; class Desulfobacteria; order Desulfobacterales; family 4572-123; genus 4572-123. The sequence goes on from NBLJ01000049.1 coordinate 7,507, forward strand.
GAATGCCATGGCGGAAAAGGCGGTAAATGTTTACCCCATAGCGTCCAGGTGCGGGGTTTTTGCTAAAACCGATGTTCAGGCTTTACTAAGTCGCCATATTTCCAGAGAAGATATTGCCGCTTCCGTATTTCATGCAGTTGCTTTGCAGGTGGTAACCGCTCTGTCCCACGGCCGTGATATAGAGACAAAAATACTTATCGGCGGCGGCCCACTTACTTTTTATTCTGAACTGCGTCAGGCCTTTAAAAACATTCTCAAAATAGATAATCCGCGTAATTTTATTATTCCTGACCGTCCGGAGCTCATTCCTGCCATGGGAGCTGCCATGACGCGAAACGGTGAGCCTTACCAGGTCGGAATCAGGGGTTTTCTACTGATCCCTGGAAACAAACACGTTCGGGAGACAAAGAGTTCTGTCAGCTCCACTTTCGAACCGGACGCAGATACAAAAAGACTCCCATCTTTATTTGAAAATAAAACAGAAATTAAATTATGGCAGGAAAGACACAATAAAACCCATGTGCCCCGGGTAAAAATAGAGGCGATTAAGGGAAAGGAGCTTTTTTTAGGCATCGATTCCGGTTCCACAACCACCAAGCTTGTTCTGGTTGATGAACAGGGGCGATTTGTGACTGGCTATTATGCGGCCAACAACGGCAATCCAATTCAGGCTGTAAAAAAGGGACTATCTGAATTTAAGGAACAATTCTTAAAGGCCGGATTTTTACCTCAGATAGTTCGAACCGCAGCAACAGGATATGGAGAAGGCCTGATCAAGGCGGCTTTTGGGTTAAATGACGGTGTTGTTGAGACTATAGCGCATTACCAGGCAGCCAGACTCTTTGACACGGATGTTTCATTTATTCTGGATATCGGCGGGCAGGATATGAAAGCTATTTTTATCAGCGGCCATGCGATTTCCGATATTCAGGTCAATGAAGCATGCTCGTCAGGATGTGGTTCCTTTATAGAGACTTTTGCCAGCACTCTCGGGTACACAGTGTCTGATTTTGCAGGACTCGCCTGCGAAAAGAATGCGCCTTTTGATCTTGGCACCCGCTGTACGATTTTCATGAATTCCAGGGTCAAGCAGGCCCTTCGGGAAGGTGCAACGGTTTCCGATATTTCAGCAGGGCTTGCTTATTCCGTGATCAAAAATGCGCTATATAAAGTTCTTAAACTGAAAAATAATGCTGAATTAGGAGACAAAATCGTTGTTCAGGGCGGGACATTTCGCAATCAGGCCGTGCTGCGGGCATTAGAGCTTCTGCTCAATAAAGAAGTTGTCCGGCCTGATATCCCCGAGTTGATGGGTGCCTATGGCGCGGCCTTAACGTCCCTTAATAATCATCGCATAAGACCGGAGGAAGCATCGGCTTTTAGCGGCGTTGAGAATCCGGATGTCGGAACGGATTTTTCAAAAAAAGAAATCCAATGCAAAGGATGCGAGAACCGCTGTGCAGTGTTAAAGCTCACTTTTGCCAATGGAAATCATTTTTTTACCGGAAACCGGTGCGAAAGGCATTTCAGTAATAATCCCAAGATAAAACACAGGGGCAAAAATCTGATAACAGATCAAACAGAGCTTCTTTTTGACCGCAACATGGAACCTAAAGGGGGCCCCATCCTTACCTACGGCATTCCCCGCTGTCTGAATATGTATGAGAATTTCCCCTTTTGGAGTACATTTTTAACCAGTTGCGGATTTAAAGTCGTTCTTTCCTCACCTTCTAATTTTAAACTCTATGGAAAAGGAGCGCCCACCGTTATGTCGGAAAACATCTGTTTTCCGGCAAAGCTTGCTCACGGGCATATTTTAGATCTTATAGAAAAAAAAGTGGACAGGATCTTTTATCCCACTGTGGTCTATGAGCAGAAAGAATATCCTGATGCACAAAACAGCTTCAACTGTCCGGTTGTTACCGGATATCCGGATCTTTTAAAAAGCGCCATTAATCCTGAGGAAAAATATGGAATTCCCATTGATAATCCTCCCACCAGCTTTAAAGATATTCAACTTCTTAAAAAGCAACTTCATCTCTTTTTCAGACAGTTTGGCGTAAATTTTCAGACAGTGTCAAAGGGGGTGGAACAAGGGCTGGCAGAGCAAAAGGAATTTAAAAGGGAGCTTAAAGCGAGAGCAAAGGCATTGATAAACAAGGCGGAAAATGAAGGGCGAATGGTTATTGTCCTGGCCGGCCGGCCTTATCATATAGATCCTTTAATCAACCACGGCATTGGAGATTTTCTCACGGAACTCGGAGTCGATGTTGTCAGCGAAAATGCGGTTCCTGCTGTTGCCGGGCAGGCCCTTGGCGATGTCAATGTCCTTACTCAATGGGGCTATGTCAACAGGTTGTATGAAGCAGCCGGATGGGCTGCCGGGAATCAAAATGTTCAGATGGTGCAACTAACCTCTTTTGGCTGCGGCCCTGATGCCGTATCGGCAGATGAGGTCAGGGAAATTCTCCAAAGCTGTGGGAAAATTTATACTTTAATAAAAATCGATGAAATCGCTAACCTGGGTGCAGTTAAGATAAGGCTGCGTTCTATGCTGGAAGCGGTAAAAGAGAATAGAGCCAGGTCGCGCAGGGAGCGAGGAAATGGGAAAAAAGCAAACAGGGCTTTCATGCAGAAAGACAGGACAAGAACCCTTATTGCGCCGTATTTTTCTCCATTTTATTCTCCGCTGATACCAGCCGCTTTCAGGCCTTTGGGATACCGTGTGGATGTGCTCCCGCCCCAGGACAAGACCTCTGTGGAATTAGGTCTGAAGTCTATAAACAACGATATGTGCTATCCTGCCATTCTTGTTGCGGGCGACATAATTAAAGCCTTGCAATCCGGCAGGTACGCCCCGGAAGAAACGGCGGTGATTTTGATCCAGACAGGAGGCCAGTGCAGGGCTTCCTCTTATGTTTCCCTGATCAAAAAGGGGCTGGCGGATACAGGTTTTACCGATGTTCCGGTGATTGCCATATCTGCGGGAGAAATAAATCCCCAGCCCGGGTTTGTCATCAATGAAAAAGAGCTTGTGAAAAGACTGGGTCTTGGCGTTATTTTTGCCGATTCTCTGGCCAGGATGTATCTTTCCACGGTTGTCAAAGAAGAGATTCCAGGGACATCAAAGGCTTTGCATAAGAAATATTTGTCGAATATGGAACCGGGTATCGAAAAGGCTGATTATCATTATTTATTAAATCTTCTTCAAGAGGCGGTGGAAGATTTCAATATGGTCAGGATTAAAAATGGATCTGTCCCCAGGATCGGAGTCGTAGGAGAGATATTCGTCAAATATAACTTTTTTTCAAATGGGAATATCGTTGAGTGGCTCTCAGACCAGGGAGTGGAGGTGGTTCTTCCATCTTTGCAAAACTTTTTTGCCCAGAGGTTTGTAAATGAAGCATTCAACCAGAAGGCCTTTTTTAAATATTCCCCTGCTGATAACATCAAAACCAGGCTGCTGGAAATTTATGCAAATTATTATTTGTTTCGTGTTGAGCGGGTAATGCAGAAATTTCGTTTTAACCGGAAGCATTTTAATCTGAAAAACCTGGCTGAAAACACAGGTGAAGTGGTCAGCCTGGCTAACCAGTTCGGCGAGGGATGGCTGTTGACGGCCGAGATGATTTCTATGCTGAACGAAGGGATCGGCAACATAGTCTGCCTTCAACCATTCGGCTGTATTGCCAACCATATCACGGGCAGGGGTATCGAGAAAAAACTAAAAGAAATGTTTCCTTATTTACATCTGCTTTCCCTTGATATGGATGCCGGAGTCAGCGAGGTTAATATCTTAAACAGATTGCATTTTATGGTTGATGGAGCCAGGGAAGAGATGGCGTATGGGACGGAGACTACGCCTAAGCCGGATACTGCTAAATATTTTTCGGTTCCGCGTATTTGGCCGCGTGATCTAAATATCCTGGAAAATTATGTATCGCTGGAAGTTGAAAAATGGAAATCATGGGTATCAGGACTGGAACTGTTGAAAAAAGCGGGCAATTTTATTCACAGGTGAGGCAGATTGAAATTAAAATTGCCTCAGGTAAATGATAACAGATGATGCAGTTAAAAAAACTATGGAAGAAGGTCGGTTCACGACGGAGAGGGTGAAAGAAACTATAGAGAAAGTTATTTCAGGCGCAGTAGAAGCTGCTGAAGAGGTTGGAAAAGAAGCCGAGGAGGTCGCCGCCGGCGCTTTTGAAGGAGCTCAGCAAGGACTCGTATCAGCAATAGAATCTGTTGAAGATAAAACCAGGACATTTGTTGAAGAGGATCTTTCCCGGGCAAAGGAAGATCTGGAGGTGATCGAAGAGCTTTTCCTGGAAACTACCAGAACAGTGGCAAGTCGATCCGGAGAAGTGGCAAAGGATGTATTAAATGATCTTGCCGATCAGGCCAAAGAAACGACTTCTGTTTTAAGGGACAAGGCTCGACATGCAACAGGGACAATCGCTGAAAAATTGAAAAAGACCGGTAAAGATGCGGCTAAAGCGACTGCAAAAGCTGCCGGCAAAGCTGCCTATATCGTGGCCGGCATGACTAAGGAACTTGGAAAAAAATCTGCGGATGTGGCAAAGGGGGCGGCTTCCGGAATGTGGAAAGGGGCAAAAGATGCTTTAAAAAAAGAAAAGGAGGACAAGTAAATACTTAAAAATCAGGATTTTTCATTATATAGTGAGCGTGGAAGAAAAAAGCTATTCGTTGATATGTGGATGAAACAAACTGCATTTAAGTATTTGGCATTGCTGCTGTTGCTAATGAGTATTGTACTTGTTTTAAGGTCTGAGCCATGTAAAGCCGCAGAAGATAGACGGACATTCAGCTTTTATTTTGAAAACGATCTTTTTGCGGATACTGACCGGCATTACACCAACGGTATCAAGCTGTCCTGGATTTCAAATGATTTGACCGGTTATGCAAAGAGCGGCAGTCTGCCTGACTGGAGCTTGCCGATTATACGCAGGCTGCCTTTCATCAATGAGCAGGGGTTGCAGCGCAATGTCGGCCTTTCTATCGGGCAGAATATGTATACACCGGGCGATATCTCGAGTGAGGACCCGCTTGAAGATGACCGTCCATATGCGGGATGGACCTACTTCGGCATCGGCTTGCACAGCAAAAATGAGCGCCGCCTGGACTCAATGGAGATCCAGCTCGGTATAGTAGGTCCGGATTCCTTTGCAGAACAGACACAAAAATTCGTTCATGAATTGAGCGGTTGTCAAAGTCCCAACGACTGGGACAATCAAATTAAAAACGAACTTGGCCTTGCCGTCGTATATGAACGAAAATGGCGGCTTTTGTATAGCGGGACTGTGGGGAAATCCGGTTTGGATCTCATCCCTCATCTGGGCGGTGCGTTGGGCAATGTTTACACCTATGCCAATGCGGGTATGGAGGCCCGCATCGGCTGGAATATTCCCAGGGATTTCGGGACATCTCTTATTCGACCGGCAGGCGATTCCAATGCCCCTTTGAATGCGCAGGACCCGCGTCTATCCCGCGATCAGGATTTCAGCCTGTATTAATTATTTAAAATGGTTGTTTTATTCGTCACATCTTTTAGGAACCGGCCGTGTTCGATAATCGGTTATTTTTAGTTTTTTTCGAATTATTTTTCTTGACATATGGATGTTTTCCGTTTTATATGGTTCGAAAATATAGATTATGTGCCGAATTTTGTTATATAGTCCCCGAATACATAAAATCTTATCCAAAAAACCGAAGGTAATACAGAGTAATAACGTGATACATTTACAAAGTTCAAGGAGGCCATTATGAAAAGCAGTTTAACCGGAAGACACTTTTTGCAGCTTAATGATTTTACCCGCGAAGAAATTATGATGATGCTGGAGACCACCAGAGAATTAAAACTTGAAGCCAAGCGCGGCCTGTTTCCCCCTTACCTGGCCGGTAAATCTCTGGGTATGATTTTTGATCAGGGTTCAACACGCACACGGATCTCTTTTGAACTGGGCATGCAGCAACTGGGCGGGTTTTCACTTTACCTGAAACCCGGAGAAATTCATCTTGGTGTTAAAGAATCCATTTACGATACGGCAAAAGTATTAAGCCGCTATCATGACGTCATCATGATTCGCTGGAACAATTTTAACGAGCTGAAAGAATTTGCAAAATACGCGGATATCCCGATTATAAACGCCATGACGGATGTTAACCATCCCTGCCAGGCATTGGCCGACATTTACACCATGATGGAAAGATTCGGTACCGACCTTAAAGGGATGAATGTCACCTTTTTTGGTGATCGCACACAGCCTGCTCATTCACTGGCGATGATCTGCTCCAAGTTGGGCATGAACTACACCCATTGCGCTCCTGAAAAATACCAGATCCTTCCTGAATGGAGCGACCTGTTTAATGCAAACAACAAGGTGTCCGGCGGTGTTTTCAAACAAACCGCGAATATTGATGAAGCCACAAAAAATGCACACTGCATTTATACGGATGTATGGTACTGGATCGGCCAGGAAGGCGAAGTTGATGAAAGAAAAGAAGCCTTTGCGCCATACCAGGTAACCATGGACATTATTAAAAAATGCGACAAAGATGTAATCTTTGAGCATTGCCTGCCGGCCGGCCGAGGTGTTGAAGTAACCGATGAAGTGATGGACAGCTCATATTCAGTTATTTTTGATGAAGCGGAAAACAGAATGCACACGGAAAAAGCACTGCTTGCTCTTATTATATCTTAAGATTCAATAAGGAGGCTATCCATGTACGAGGAATTAGTAATTATCGCATTGGGTGGCAATGCAATTAAACAGGCAGATGAAAAAGGCACAACCGAGGAGCAATTTAAAAATGTAGATACCACTGCAAAACAGATTACCCGTATTTGCAAGGCAGGTTATCTCCAGGTACTGACCCATGGCAACGGCCCCCAGGCCGGTGCACTGCTGATCCAGCAGGAAGAGGCAAAAAGCATTGTGCCTCCGCAGACACTGGCCTGCTGCGGCGCCATGACACAGGGGCAAATAGGCTGGATGTTTCAAAACCGCATCGGATACCATTTTTCACGGCAAGGTCTGAATTATCCCGTTACCACCATGATTACACAGGTTGTTGTTGACAGGGATGATCCTGACTTCCAGGACCCGTCAAAACCGGTGGGTCCTTTTTATACCGAAAAGGAGGCCATGGCCCTGAAAAACGAAAAAGGCTATATCGTAAAAGAGGCCAAACCCGGTCGGGAAAAAGGCTGGCGCCGCGTTGTACCATCACCTAAGCCTGTTGATATCTACGAAAAAAAAGCGATTCGGCAACTTCTTGATATTGAAGCACTGGTTATCGTTTCAGGCGGCGGGGGTATTCCTATTGTCAAGGAAGAGGACGGCAGCTTTTCCGGTGTTGATGCGGTTATCGATAAGGATCTTACTGCCGATAAACTGGGCCAGGTACTCAATGCCGATTACCTGTTGATCCTGACTGATGTTGAAAATGTCTATATCAATTTCAATAAACCGAATCAGAAAACCCTGGAAACCATTACCTTAAGTGAAGCGCAAAGATATCAGGAAGAAGGTCAGTTTGCCGCCGGTTCCATGGGGCCAAAAATGGATGCAGCCATGCGGTTTGTCCGCCGGGGCGGCAAGGCTGCAATCATCACAAGCCTGGACAAAGCACTGGATGCCCTTGAGGGTAAAACAGGCACACGTATTGTAAACAATTAATTTTATTAACTATTGTTTTATAGGAGGACGTATGAGTAATTTTCAAAATGCACTTGATTATTCCGCCAAATGGCTGGAAATCATCAAACAGGATACAGAAACACTGGACAACACCACTGCCAAATGGATCTCGGAGGAAACAAAAAACAACTTTGTAAACCATTTTAATGCAGGCTGGGTCGAATATCGCAAATCAATGACGGAAGCCGGCGATTACGCCGCTGTCGAGTGGCGCGGTAAAGGTTCAAAATTTTATGACAACTTCGGCAATGAATATTTTGACTTCCTCGGTGGCTACGGCGCACTCGATCTGGGCTGGTCACATCCCGAAGTTGTTGAAGCTGTTAGAGCTCAGGCCGGAAAATCCGGTATTCCCAGCCAGGAACTCATGGATCCCCTGCGGGGCGTTCTGGCAAAACTCATGGCTGAAATAACCCCCGGCAGTATTGATCATGCATTTTTCGTTGCCAGTGGCACGGAAGCTGTTGAAGGTGCGCTTAAAATTGCAAGACTTCACACCGGTAAACATAATTTTATTTCTACCGTCAAGGCATTCCACGGCAAAACCGCCGGTTCCCTGAGTGTTATGGGTAAAAAAGATTATCGTGCGCCGCTGCAGCCTTATGGCGGACAAACATTTTTTGTTCCTTTTGGGGATGCGGATGCGCTGGAAAAACAGCTTGAGATCTGTGACATTGTCGGCATCGACATTGCCGGTTTTATTGCAGAACCTATCCAGGGTGAAGCCGGCGCCATCGTTCCTCCGGCGGATTACTGGCCGAAAGTTCGTGAAATTTGTACAAAATATGGCGTCATGATGATTTGCGACGAAGTTCAGACAGGTCTTGGAAGAACCGGCGCGCTCTGGGGTGTTGACCACTGGAATGTGGAACCGGACATCATGATGACCGCAAAATCTCTTGGCGGCGGTGTCATGCCCATAGGCAGCTTCATGGGCAGCGGCGAAATCTGGAAATCATTTGAAGACCCCAATCCGTTTATCCATACCACAACAACCGGTGGAAACCCGATGTCATGCGCGGCAGCCATCGCTACGATCCAGATAATGCTAAGGGACAATCTGCCCCGGCGTGCCGCGGAGCTTGGTGATTATTTCATGGGTGAGCTCAACAAACTTACTGAAGAGTTCCCCGGCATATATGAAAAAATTTCCGGCAAGGGGCTTCTTATCGGCCAGCATTTTATAAATGGTGACGTCGGATACAAAGTAGCCGCCGGTCTGTTCAGACGTAAAGTTCTCGTTGCAGGAACCTTGATCAATGCAAAGGCGATCCGTTTTGAACCGCCGCTGGTTGTAGCAAAAGAAGAAATCGACGAAGTCCTTAACAGGCTGCGAGATACCTTGAAAGACGTTAGTGCCTCGGCATAAGCAATTTCCTCAATCTTTGAGAATATTGCTTATTGCAGTGCTCCTTACAAATCCGCATAAACAACTTAATCCATTCGCAAAACGGATGGATTAAGTGCGGATTTGATCCTGAAAGATAAAGCATATTATCTCCAGATAATGCCCATTTTAATTTTTGCATCAATCATAATAAAAATAAAAAATTCCTCGGGCCAGATGTGATATAACGGGTATAAGGAAGAGAAATTTGAACGACTATCCCCTGCCGCAGATATTGGATTTCCTGAAAAAAGTGGTGCCCTTTAATACCCTTGGGCCGGATGTGCTGCAGGATATTGTATCCCGGGCCGAAATTGCCTTTTATCCTAAAGGGGAGATGCTTATCCGGATGGGGGAAAAATCGGACGGGAACCTGTTTGTTATTCAGACGGGCTGTGCCCGGGTGACCATCACGGATGAATCAAACAAAGAAATCCTGGTCGACATGCGAGGCGAAGGGGAGTTCTTCGGCGCCCTCAGTCTGTTAAAGGGGCTTGAAGCAATGTTTAACGTCTGCGTGGAAGAGGACCTGATCGCTTTTCTCATCCCCGTGGATGTGATTAAATCCATCCTGAACGTAAATGATGGATTTAAGCGGTATTTTGATTCAGCACTGGCCAGAAATTTCAAGGCCGTACGGGAGTCCTCCGACCACAAGCGTTCCCTTTATACCCCTGAAAACAAGCTTGATATCGACATGTTTCTGACAGGCAAACGGGTCTCGGAGCTGATGGCGGGAGATGTTCTGTCCTGCGGTCCTGAGACGACGGCCCGGCAGGCTGCCCGAAAGATGAAGCAGCGCCGAATCGGATCTATTGTGGTGATGGACGATGCCGGCAGACCGGCCGGAATAGTGACGGATGCGGATCTTCGAAGTAAAATTCTGGCTGATGGCCTCAGCCTGCAAACGCCGGTTCATGAGATCATGAGCGCTCCGGTCTGCACTATCTCTCCTAAGGCCTATACGTTTG
>NBLJ01000050.1 GCA_002084545.1 Desulfobacteraceae bacterium 4572_123
CTTCTGATCACAGCTTCAATGGTGGCGGCGGTATGTGTGTCGGTTTCAGGCATTATCGGATTTGTCGGACTGTTGATTCCGCACATGATAAGATCCGTTATCGGACCTGACAACAGGCGTCTGATCCCGCTGTCATTTCTGGCCGGGGCCATATTGCTGTTATGCGCCGATACTATTACACGGGCCGTTCTGCCGGTTGAAATCCCCATCGGCGTACTCACCGCGTTGATAGGCGGTCCTTTTTTTTGTTATATATTCAGAAAACGGCAGACTGGCGGGAGAGCTTTTTGACTGTGAAAAACCAGGCAAAAAACGTGACCCACAAAGCGGAAAAGAGCCTGGATGCCCGTGAAGTCACTTATTTTTTTGAGGATAGAAAGGTCATTGATAATGTATCGCTTTCTTTTTATCCCGGCAAATTCTACGGCATTGTCGGCCCCAACGGCAGCGGTAAATCCACGCTGGTGGATCTTCTGGTCAGGCACCGGAAACCGAAGGACGGAAGTGTTTATTACCTGGGAAGAGATATCTCTCTTATTCCCAAAAATGTCCTGGCCCTGGAGATTGCTCTGGTGCCCCAGAATTTTTATATCAATTTTCCGTTTACGGCTGAAGAAATTATTTCCATGGGCCGCTATCCGCATATCCCCAGATTTTCGCAGCCGGCAGAAGAAGACCGTGACATTGTCCGGGCCATAATGGCGGCAACGGAAACCCGTGAATTTGCCCCGCGCTTTATAACAGAACTGAGCGGGGGAGAAAGACAGCGGGTGGTTTTTGCCCGGGCCCTGGCCCAGGACACCCCGGTTCTGGTTCTGGATGAAGCTACCTCGAATATGGATGTCCAGTACACTCTGAGGATGCTCGATATCGTCAAAAAAAATGTTGTGGCAAAAAAACGGACAGCCATTGCGGTTCTGCAGGATATTAATCTGGCAGCAATGTTTTGTGACGAATTGATATTTTTAAAACATGGGAAAATAGCAGCTAATGGCGCAGTAGATGATATATTGACCGCGGAAACGGTCAAGCAGGTATTTGATGTGGATGTGAAGGCCGGTTTTGAGCAGTTTTCGGATTCATGGCAGATTATTTATAAACGGCCATTATAAAGTGAGAAGTGAGAAGTGACGGGGTTTTCCTATCATGATGATCCGGAAAAATTTCTGGCGGTCCGTCCGGATCTCGTGCTCATCCGGCCCATGATCGACCGCGGATATGCCGCGCTGGTTCAAAGGCTTGAAAAAAGCGGGGTCACTGTTATATCCCTTCAGCCGGGCAGCATCGATGAAATGTTTGTTTACTGGCGCATACTGGGTGTGCTGGCCGGAAAGCAGGAACGTGCCGGGTATATGGTGCGGCAGTTTAAACACGCCGTATCTTCATTGAAAAAAATAACCGGTAACATTTATCCAAAAAAAAAGGTGTATTTTGAATCGATACACAAAAAAATGAAAACTTTCACCCGGGATTCAATGGCCATTTTTGCCCTTGAAACCGCCGGTGGCATCAATATCGGGTCTGACGCCTTATCCAGCCGGGGAACCAATATTGCCAACTATGGAAAGGAGCGTATCCTCTCTCACGCCTCGAAGATCGATGTGTACCTGGCCCAGAAAGGCAGCATGAATCAACCGACTGTTGAAATCATCAAAGCCGAATCCGGTTTTCATCTGATCAGGGCGGTTGAGGAAAATCAAATATTTATCATCAGCGAGATGATCGTATCACGCCCAACGCCCAGGCTGCTGAACGGTATTCTGGAAATCGGGAAAAATCTTTATCCGGATATTTTTACCCGAAAATTTATCGAAACAACTATTACCCGAACAAAGGTTGAAAATTGAGGATTGCGATTTCAATTTTTATCCGTGATTTTAAATATTTAATTTTTTAACTGTGAGGAAATAATGGCTTCTGACAAGGGAATATTATATGGATTAGGTGTGGGCCCGGGTGACCCGGACCTGATAACATTGAAAGCGGGAAAAATTTTACAACATGTGGATGTAGTGTATGCGGCCGGTTCCACCAAAAATGATCACAGCCTGGCTGTAAACATTGCAAAGGCACATATACCGGAAAATACACCGATCAAACTGCTTCGTTTTCCCATGACATCAGATAAAGGTGAAAAAAAAAGGGCCTGGGAGAGCCATGCACGCACCATAATAAGCGAAATAGAGCATGGCCGGAAGGTCGCTTTTATCACACTGGGTGATTCCATGACCTACTCTACCTATGGATACCTGATGAAGACGGTTTTGGATTTGGCACCACATCTGCCGGTGGTCAGTGTACCGGGGATAACATCATACCAGGCGGCTTCCGCCAGCCTGAACCGGCCCCTGGTAGAGGGTGAAGAGTCGCTTCTCCTGTTATCCGGGGCCAGGGGCGGACACCGTTTCCGGCAGTGTTCCGCCTGTACCGAGAATATTGTTTTTCTCAAGGCTTATAAAAACGTAATCGACATCAATGATGCCCTGGATGAAGCCGGATGCCTTGAAACCAGTGTTGCGGTTTCAAATTGCAGTCTTCCGGAAGAAACCGTCACCCGGGATTTAAGGACACTCGATGGGGCCGGGAAAAATTACTGGACTTTGATATTGACCCATCGGAAAGCGGAAAATGGGCAGACGAAAAAATAAGCACAATTTGTCAACCTTATTGGCGGTTATGGTGCTGTCCTGCATTTTTCTCATCTGCGGTATAATGATGTCGCCCGATCTGACCATTGACCATCTGGCTCGAAAACTCCTGTGGCCATTAGGCCGATTGATGCTGTTTATCGGTATCGGGCTTTTTGCCGGGCAGATAATCGAGGCTTCGGGATGGACCGGGAAACTGGCTTTTTTCGCGCGCCCGTTATTCAGGTACGGTCATTTGGGGGATCGCTGCTCTGCCGCCTTTACAACGGCATTTCTATCCGGCGCGGCAGCCAATGCCATGTTGCTTGATTTTTATAAAGATAGCCATATCAGCAAACACCAGCTTTTTTTGACAAACCTGGTGAATCAGTTACCGGCCTATTTTTTACATCTGCCCACAACATTTTTCATTGTCATTCCCCTTACCGGGTGGGCCGGGGGCCTTTATTTTATCCTGACCCTGGGTGCGACACTTTTGCGGACCATGGGATTTTTCATATACGGGCATTTCAAAGTGCCATTGCCGGAAGTACCAAAAGATGGAGGGAAAAATAAGGATGACGAAAGCGCGTTGAAACGGCTCGAAAAAAAAGGTGTTTTAAAAGGAATCGTGCGTAAACTTCTGTCCCGATTGACCGGCATCGGCGTGTTTGTCATACCGATTTATGTGTTCATATATGTAATCAATGCCATGGGTTTTTTCCCCGTGGCCCAAGCCTGTCTGGCCCGCTTTGTTACCACAACGGTGGTTCCCATCGAGTCGCTTTCCATGGTTGTATTGAGCTTTGCCGCCGAGTTTACCTCGGGTTTTGCCGCGGCAGGGGCATTGATGGATGCGGGTGTACTCACCGTAAAGCAGACGGTTATGGCGCTTCTGATCGGAAATATCGTTGCGTTCCCCATTCGTGCACTGCGTCACCAGTTGCCGCGGTACATGGGTATTTTTTCACCGCGAATGGGCTTGCAGATTCTGCTGCTGGGGCAGGGATTTCGTATTTTAAGCCTGATTATCGTAGGGGTAATTTATTTTTATATCGGGTAATGCCCTGTCTCACTTCGCGGGGAGAAGTAAGGAGTATGAAGGGTGACTAAGGGTTGGTTCAACGTTCAACTAAACTTAATGAGGAGACAGACCATTAAAGCATTTGTCATAGCAGGCACCCATAGCGGCTGTGGAAAAACAACACTGGCCCTCGCATTTATGGCGGCCCTGGCCGCACGGGGGCTTCGAGTTGCGCCGTTCAAGGTGGGACCGGATTTTATCGATCCGGGACATCATACCCGAATCACTGGCCGATCCAGTCGAAATCTGGACGGCTGGATGCTTTCAAAAGCATATAACCAATCCTGTTTTGAAACAAATACCCGGCAGGCTGATGTGGCGGTCGTGGAGGGTGTAATGGGGTTGTATGATGGATATGACGGTCGATCCGAAGCCGGCTCCACTGCCCAGATGGCCAAGTGGCTCGGACTGCCGGTTGTGCTGGTGGTGGATGCCGCCGGCATGGCCCGCAGCGCGGCAGCCATTGTTCATGGGTTTGAAAGTTTTGATCCGGATTTGTCTTTTGCCGGTGTAATCTTTAACAATCTGGGAAGCCCGGGGCATTTTCAATATCTAAAAAAAGCTGTGCAAGACAGAGTACGCATTTCATGCATCGGCGGAGTTCTGCGAGATGCGGCAGTTACCATCCCGGAACGACATCTGGGGCTGGTGACCGGGGATGAGTATATTATTTCGCCAAAAGAAGCAGGCAGGCTTGCCGCCCTGGTTGAACAAAATCTGAATCTGGATGCATTTCTGAAAAGGCTTCCGGCCATTGAGCCCAAGATTTTTGGCCAGGGCAGACAAAAGCGTTTTTCCCGGAAAAAGGTCAGGATTGCTATTGCCAGGGACAAAGCCTTTTGTTTTTATTATTCAGATAATCTGGAATTGCTGGCAGCATGCGGCGCAGAGCTCTTTTATTTTTCACCCCTTGAGGACCAAGGCCTGCCAGAGGATCTGGACGGCATCTACTTGGGGGGCGGCTATCCAGAACTTTTTGCTGAAAAATTGTCTGAAAACAGGCCGATGCGCCGTCAGATTCTGCAGCTCAGTCAAAACGGTATGCCGATTTACGGTGAATGCGGCGGATTCATGTATCTTTGCGAAAAAATTCGGGACACCCAAAACCGTGTCTGGCCCATGACCGGATGCTTTCCCTTTACCACCCGGATGTTCACCCGGCTCAAGGCCCTGGGGTACCGGGAGGTTGTGATCAGCCATGACACGATCATCGGAAATGCCGGACTTTGCATCAGGGGGCATGAATTCCATTATTCGGGTATTGATGAAGCTCCCGGTAAATACCCGGTTAAAAATGTTTACCGGATATCTGCCCGATCCGGCTTAAAAAAAACGCCTGAAGGCTATCAGGTCAATCGAACCCTGGGCAGCTACAACCACCTGCATTTCGGCAGCCGGCCGGAAGTTGCCGTAAATTTTATTCAACATTGTGTTAAATACAATCAGGAAAGGGCAAAACATTAATGAAACCGCAGGAAATCGAAGCGCTCAGCTTCAAGATAATCGATGCCGAAGTCGGCGATCATCTATATTCTCCCCGTGAGTGGGCCATTGTCCGCAGGATGATCCATACTTCGGCTGATTTTGAATACAAGACCAGCGTCCGATTTCATGAAAATGCCATTGACGCCGGTATCTACGCCATCTTGCAGGGCCGGACGATTATCACCGACACCAATATGGCCCGGGTAGGAATCAACAAGGGGCGCCTTGATCAATTCGGCGCCTCGGTTAAATGCCTGATAACCGATCCTTTGGTTGTGCGAATCGCGGCCGGTAAGGAAATGACACGGGCCAGGGCTGCCGTTGATGCGGCTGTCGAAGATATGGCACACGGTATTTATGTAGTGGGCAACGCCCCCACGGCCCTTCTGCGACTCATTGAGCTGATTCGGGAGAAAAAAGCCCAGCCGGCGCTGGTGGTTGGCATGCCGGTGGGGTTTGTCAATGCCGCGGAATCCAAAGCGGAACTCTTAAAAATTCAGTGTCCCTTTATCTCGAATGTGGGTAGAAAAGGGGGGTCCAACATCGCTGCCAGTGTGATCAATGCGCTGGCACTCCTGGCGGATTCTGTCTCGCCGTGAAAAAAACAAATAAAAAATTGAGGAGCGGATTTACAACCGGGACAGCCGCCGCGGCAGCGGCAAAAGGTGCCTTGACCGCGATTTTGAGCCCCCGTGTGCCCAAGCAGGTTATAATTTCTTTTTTATCCGGCGGGGAGGTATGCATCCCCATCCACACATGCCGGATGGGCCATCAAAGTGCCGTCTGCACGGTCATCAAGGATGCCGGAGATGACCCGGATATCACGCATCGGGCTGAGATTGGCACCCGGGTGACACTCATGAATCAAGTGCCGGGAACAGATGAAAACCGGGTATTGATAAAAGGCGGTAAAGGCGTCGGTCGGGTAACCAAACCCGGGCTGGAAATTCCCGTGGGCGAGCCGGCCATCAATTCTGGGCCCCGACAAATGATCCTTAATGCCGTCAATGATGTCCTATGCCGGTTCAATCGTCGTGCCCGGGTATGTGTGGAGGTATTTGTACCCAGGGGCGAAGAGCTTGCCAAAAAGACATTAAATGCAAGGCTGGGGATCTTAGGCGGACTGTCGATTCTGGGTACCACCGGAGTGGAGCGGCCCATGTCCCACGATGCCTATATTGCAACGATCAGATCATCCATAAATGTGGCCGGGGCAGCAGGTGTGGACGTCCTAGTGTTGACCACCGGCCGTCGAAGCGAACGGTTTGCCCAGACTTTTTTGAATGACTATCCCGAAGAGGCATTTATCCAGATCGGAGATTTTTTTAAACTGTCCCTGGAAGAAGCCGTCCTTCAAGAATTTAACAGCGTAGTGCTGGCGGTTTTTTTCGGCAAAGCCGTGAAGATGGCCCAGGGGGTTCCCCATACCCATGCGGCAAAATCCAGGCTGCTTCTTGGCAAGCTTTCAAAGTGGGTGTATGCAGCGGTGGGGGACCCTGATTTTGCACTGGCAATAGAACAGGCCAATACCGCGCGACACGCCTTTGAATTGATTGTCAATGCATACCCGGAAATGATAGCGGATGTGGGTAATAAGATGGTGCACTCTGCCGGACAATTTGCCGGCGATAGTGTAAAGGTGCGGGGCATTATCTTTGATTTTCAGGGAAAGGTGGCGTTTGATTCAGGGTTAAAATTTAAGAAAGGGTAAATCAAATGGCAGGACCTGTAGATGTAATCGGAATGGGGATGTCTCCACATGATTTGACGCAAAAACATCTTGATGTCATTCACCGCGCCGATGTTCTTGTTGGTGGTAAACGGCTGCTGGATTATTTTCAAGATTCTCCGGCCGAAAAAATGATTGTTGGTGGAAACCTGAAACAGGTTGTTGCACTTATTGAACAGCGGATAAAAGCAGGCGACCGCATTGTCGTACTGTGCTCGGGCGATCCTTTGTTTTTCGGCATGGGGTCATTGCTGGCAAAATCTCTTGGAAAACAAAATATCCGTGTGCATCCGAATATTACCTCTGTGGCCGCGGCATTTTCAAAAATAGGAGAGTCCTGGCAGGATACCTGTGTGCTCAGTTTTCATGGAAGAAATCCTGAAAAAAAATTGATGACAGCAACATCTGCCATGAATAAGATCGCCCTTTTGACCGATCCGGTTCATACTCCAGGGCAGATTGCCGGTTTACTGGTCCGACACAATATTACCGGTTTTGAAATCTGTATTCTGGAAAACCTGGGTGGACCCCGGGAAAAAATCGGCTGGTACACGCTTGAACAGGCTGCACAGATGGGCTTTGACGAACCGAATGTAGTCATTTTGAAAAGAGTGAAGGATCTGTCACGGACATTGTCGCTTCCGAATCTCCATCCGGGAATGCCTGAAAAAAATTATGATCATCAACGTGGTCTGATCACCAAGGCAGAGGTAAGGGCCGTCACCATTGCCAAATTATCTCTTTACGATCATCATGTATTGTGGGACCTGGGTGCGGGCAGCGGATCAATTTCCATTGAAGCTGGTCTGCTGATAAAAACAGGGAAAATTTTTGCCGTGGAAAAGGACCTGGAACGAGTCGAACAGATACGGGCCAACGCGCAAAAATTCGGAATTTCCAATCTGCAGGTGATCTCTGCCACCCTGCCCGGTGGACTGGGCCACATGGAAACGCCGGATCGAATCTTTATCGGCGGCGGGGGCCGTGATCTTCCTGCCATTATCCGCCAATCGGCTGGACACCTGGCTCAAAACGGTGTCATGGTGGTTAACACCGTGCTTGCAGGCAACCTGACTGCAGCGCTGGAAGTCATGCACAGCCTTGATTTTGCAACCGATACCGTACAGGTGCAGATCAGCCGGTCTCAGCCCATGCCTTTTGATATGCGATTTGCCGCTGAAAATCCAGTCTGGATCATACGCGGGAGGGCTGTTAATTGAAAAGTGAATAGTGAAAAATGAAAAACAACAAAAGCAAGACTGAAAAAAAAACCGCCGTGAAAAATGAAACCGATAATAAAAAACCCGTGCTTTTTGTGGGAGCAGGACCAGGGGATCCTGAGTTGATCACCGTAAAGGGCCGGAGGGCATTGGCGGCCGCGGACATGATCATCTATACTGGATCACTGGTGCCCGAAGCGGTACTAAAATGGACCGATCCCAAATCCATACGCATGAACAGCGCATCCATGCACCTGGAACAGATCGTAGACAAGATGACAGCCGAATATAGCCAGGGCCGCAAAGTGGTGCGGCTGCATACCGGAGATCCAAGCCTCTATGGTGCCATATTCGAGCAAATGGCCCAGCTTAGACGAAGATCTATCCCTTATCGGGTGATTCCGGGCGTCACTGCCGCATTTGCCGCCGCGGCCGCCATGGGCATCGAATATACGCTGCCTGAAATCTGTCAGACCCTGATACTGACCCGCATGTCCGGCCGCACACCTGTTCCCGAGGCGGAACAACTGGCTTTGCTTGCCGCTCACAGGGCATCCATGGCCATCTATTTAAGCATCGGTCTCATTGACCAGGTGGCGGATATACTTGAAGATGCATATGGACCGGATGGGACCTGCGCAGTGGTTTTCAGGGCCAGTCAACCGGAAGAGAAAATTATCTACACAAAGACGGTATCCCTGTCCCACACGGTAAAAACGGAAAATATTACCCATCAGGCGCTCATAATTGTCGGTAGAGTTCTGGACATAAGCGTTGAAACCCTCCGGTATACGTCAAAACTGTACGATATGAATTTTGCACACGGTTACAGATCGGATCAAAGCAGATGATTGATTCAGCAAAGACAGCCCGGCTTGCGATTTGGGCGCTTACACCGCGCGGGGCCGAACTGGCCGGGAAAATAACCGGCATTCTCCCCAACGCCGATCTGTATCTTTCCCAAAAATGTGGAAACAGGGGGTATGATGGACATATTTTTATCATGTCCACGGGAATTGTGATCCGGGTACTGGCGCCACTGATCCTGCACAAAACAATCGATCCGGCGGTTGTGGTCATGGACGAAGTCGGCCGTCATGTCATCAGTCTTCTGGCCGGACACATCGGCGGCGCCAACCAGTTGACAAAGCAACTGGCCGCCATGATCCAGGCAGACCCGGTCATTACAACTGCTACCGATATCAATCAGGTCCCGGCTATTGACGTCCTGGCCGCTAAACGGCATCTTACCATTGAAAATCCGACGGCCATCCGGAATGTGAGCATGGCTCTTTTGAAAGGCGAGAAAATTTTTCTTCATGATCCTTATAATTTGATGATAGATGCCCTGCCCCGAAAGAGTCTTGTCACGGGCAGACAAAAGGTATCCGGCGTTGATTTTGATCCGCCGGGGGTATTTATCGATGATATTGTGGTTGGTTTGCCGCCCCGTGTACTGGTATTGAGGCCTGGAACCCTGGTCGCGGGAATCGGGTGCAACCGCAATACGCCAATGCCGGAGATGCGGAATCTGTTGTTGAAAACCCTGAAAAAAAATAAACTTTCCATAAATTCTCTGACCTGCATTGCATCGGTAAACATCAAAAAAGATGAAAAAGGGCTGCTGGCACTCGGAAAGTTACTGAAACTCCCGATTCTTTTTTTTGAAAGAAAAGAGCTGGGACATGTTATAAATATACAAAATCCTTCTGCCATGGTGGAAAAACATATAGGAGTCAAAAGCGTATGCGAAGCAGCAGCAATTCTTGCGGCACAAAACGGGGAACTTGCGGTGCCGAAACAAACAAGTCCGAACGTGACCGTGGCCATTGCCAGAAAAACCTTTACATCGTCGGTATAGGACCGGGTGATATTGATCATATGTCCCGGCGCGCTGTCCGGGTATTGGAATCGGTGGATGCAGTGGCCGGTTATACCACCTATATCGATCTGATCCGCCCGATCCTTCAGGATAAACAGATTGTCAGCACCGGGATGACCCGGGAGATTGAAAGGATCGATGCGGCCCTTGATATCGCCATGGGAGGCAAATCCTGCGCCGTGGTTTCCAGCGGTGATCCCGGGGTTTACGCCATGGCCGGACTGGTATTTGAAATGTGCCGGGAAAGGAAAATTCCCATCGTGGGGCCCGGATGCATTGATGCGGACAATCCAGAGGGCCTGCTGCAGGTGGAGGTTATCCCCGGAATTCCTGCCCTGTGCTCGGGAGCATCCCTGCTGGGCGCGCCGCTGACCCATGATTTTGCCGCTATCAGCCTGAGTGATCTGCTGACGCCCTGGGAACTGATCGAGAGCCGGCTTGATGCGGCTGCAAAAAGCGATTTTGTGATTGTCCTGTATAATCCCAAGAGCAAAAAACGTAAAGGACACCTTGAAAAGGCCCAGCAGATTGTACTTCAATACCGGGATAGCGATACACCGGTGGGGATTGTAGTCAGTGCCATGCGTCGTGACCAGGATGTCCGCATCATCCCTTTAAGGGAGCTTCATCTGGCGGATGTAAACATGCAGACTACCGTATTTATCGGCAGCAGCGCTTCGGTACGATATCTGGATTTCATGGTGACACCGCGGGGGTACCGGAAAAAATACGATGTGGGGTAAACGGAAAATTAAACAGAAGAGGTTCTGAAGTTGAAAAATAAATCATCACAAAAGGGATCCTGCCTGGCCGTTTTCGGGACGGGTTCGGATGTTGGTAAAAGTATCGTAGCCACAGCGCTTTGCCGCTGCTTTGTGGACCGGGGATTTCGCACTGCGCCCTATAAGGCCCAGAATATGTCAAACAACTCCGGGGTCACACCCGAAGGACTGGAAATGGGGCGGGCCCAGATTGTCCAGGCCGAGGCCGCGCGGATACCACCCCATGTAGATATGAATCCGGTTCTTTTAAAACCCACCAGCGACATTGGTTCCCAGGTTGTTTTACTGGGGAAAATTCTGGAAAACAGCACGGCAGCGGAATATCACCGAAAAAAAGAGCACCTTTTTTCCACGGCTGCAAACGCGCTGGATCGACTTCGTGAAAAATATGATGTGATGGTCATGGAAGGCGCCGGATCGTGCGCTGAAATCAACCTTATGGATCACGATATTGTCAACCTGCCCATGGCTGAATATGCCCAGGCACCCGTCATACTTGTAGCGGATATCCATAAAGGGGGTGTTTTTGCCCAGATTGTGGGAACCCTGGCGTGCCTGCCGGAAAAACACCGGGATCGGATTGCCGGTTTTATCATTAACCGTTTTCGGGGGGATATCTCTCTTTTTGAAGACGGAGTTAACTGGATCGAGGGTGAAACAGGTAAAAAAGTTTTTGGGGTTCTGCCGTGGTACAAACATATCCGCATAGAGGCCGAGGACTCGGTGGTCATTGAAAATCCGGGCCGCAATCAACAGCCTGTCGGCAATGAACCGGTCATTGCCGTAGTGCGTCTGCCGCATATCTCCAATTTCACCGATTTTGAACCCCTGGACGGTTTTAAGGGTGTTTCACTGAAATTTATCGAAAACATCGAGGATCTTTTATCTTACCGGGCCGTGATTCTGCCCGGCTCCAAAAGCACCCGAAGTGACCTTGACTGGCTCAAGGTTACCGGATGGGACAAAAAAATATGTCAGTATGCCGGTTCAGGGGGCCATATCCTTGGTATCTGCGGGGGATACCAACTGCTGGGCACAATGGTCCATGACCCCGAGGGGATCGAAGGCCGGCCCGGCAGCACACCTGGACTGGGATTGCTGCCCGTGGAAACCGAGTTGAAAGCACCCAAAACGACCACGTTAACCCGGTTTAACCGGCGGGAAATTTCCGGAACCGGCTATGAGATCCATATGGGTCGGACTTTTCGAAAAGGGGGTTTGCCTTTATTTTCCGTAAATACACGCAACGGAGAGGCCTGCCGGGAAGAAGATGGCTGCATCACGGCCGACGGCCGTATCGCCGGCACTTATATGCACGGTCTGTTCGATAGTCCCGGTGTTACCCGACACTGGCTGGAAAGCATTGGGCTTGGAAATATTAATGTACCCGAAATTTACGGGCCCGATGCCCGGGATCATGAATATGACCTTTTGGCTGAACATTTTTCCCAGCATGTGAATATTGAGGGGATACAGCGGTACCTTACGAGACCGAAATCCGATTTTTAACGAAGGCATCAAAATTGAATTGGAAATAATGGAGTTCTAAAGGAAATTGTCTATTGTTTCAATGTATTAGCTTCGTTTAACCGTTAACATCCAGATAAGTATCCATTTTTTTAATTGAATTGCAGGTTGAATCGTTATATTGAATGAAGTTGAAAAAATCATGAGTTACTGTTCACCCATATCCATATTTTTTATAGTCTATTAAGAAGTAACCGGGCGGACACGGCTATAATGAATCAACTCGGCATATTGGAGAAAAAATGAAAAAAGCAATAGCAATGGTTGGAATTCTATTGATTATATTGACGGTATTTTCCTGCGCAGGCTCCACAAACCGGGAGCGGGGTGCAAAAACCGGTGTCCTGGTCGGTGCCGGAGGTGGTGCCGCTCTTGGCCAGGCCATCGGTAAAAGTACGGAAGCCACCTTGCTGGGGGCGGCCATCGGTGCTGCAATAGGCGGAATTGCCGGAAATCAGATCGGTGCCTATATGGACCGCCAGGAGCAGGACTTAAGGGCTGCCATGGCCCAGTCCGAAGCCGCCAGCATTCAGCGCACCCAGGATGTCTTGACTGCCACATTTAAATCCGAAGTTTTTTTCGACTTTGATTCGGCAATCCTGAAACCCGGAGCTTATCCGGAAATCGGGCGTGTTGCCGGTGTATTGAATAAATACCCTCAGACCTCGATCCGGGTGGAAGGGCATACCGATGCCAAAGGCGCTGATGCGTACAACCAGACATTGTCCGAAAAACGGGCACAGGCGGTAAAGGCGGCGCTGGTACAGAGAGGGGTCGATCCGCTGCGTATCCAGGCCATCGGTTTTGGCGAGACTCAGCCTGTGTCTTCCAGCGATGCAATGAATCGCCGGGTAAATATCGTGATCGTTCCGGTTGTCGGGTAGAAGGTAGAAGACTGAAGGTGCTCACCAACAGGCGGAATGCCTTTGCTCTTCAACCCATACAACCTTATAAAATCAATGGGCCTGTGCCCAGTTATCTCCCTCCACTACATTGACCTTGAGGGGCACCTTGAGGTTCCAGACGCCTTCCATAACGTTTTTCGCCAGAGTCTTTACGGTCTCCAGTTCATCCGGAGGTACCTCGAATACAATTTCATCGTGTACGGACAGCAGCATGACGGAGTTGAGCTTTTTTTCACGTAATGCTGTCGCCGCCTGAATCATGGCCAGTTTGATCAGGTCGGCGGCCGTACCCTGGATAGGTGTATTGATGGCTGTTCGTTCCGCAAATTTGCGGATTGTGGCATTGGAACTGGTAATATCCGGAAGCAGGCGGATACGGCCCAGCAGGGTGCTGGTTTTCTGGCTTTGCCGTGCCTGTTCTATGGTTTTGTCGATGAATTGTTTTACGCCGCTGTATCGCGCAAAATAGTTGTTGATGTAGGTCTGGGCCATTTTGCGGCTGATGCCGAGCTGTTTTGAAAGGCCATAGGCGCTCTGGCCGTAGACAATGCCGAAATTGATTGCCTTGGCCTGCTGCCGCAGCTCTGTGTCGATAAAAGAGGGAAATACCTGAAACACTTCGGCGGCCGTGCGGGTGTGAATGTCTTCATCATCCTTGAAAGCCTTGATCAAAATCCGGTCGTCGCTGCAGTGGGCCAGAATACGCAGCTCTATCTGTGAATAATCCGCTGCCACAAATAACCATCCTTTTCGCGGTATGAATGCGCTCCTGATTTCCCTGCCTTCGCTGGTGCGGATTGGTATGTTCTGTAAATTGGGATCGGAACTGCTCAACCGTCCGGTGGCGGTGACCGTCTGGTTATATGAGGTATGAATCCGTCCGGTATCCGGATGGATCAGTTCCAGCAGGGCATCGGTATATGTTGACTTCAGCTTGGCCAGGGTCCGGTATCGCAAAATCAGGGCCGGCAGTTCATGTTTCTGGGCCAGGGTCGTCAGGACGTTGACATCAGTGGAATAGCCGGTTTTTTTCTTTGTCTTTTTCTGTGTCGGCAGCCCGAGCTTGTCAAACAGGATATGGCCGAGCTGCTGTGAGGAGTTGATATTGAACTGCTCACCGGCAAGAGAATAGATCTTATTTTCAAGCGTTTCAAGCTGCATCTCAAAGGATTTGGACAGGTCTCTCAACCTTTCCCGGTCAACGCTTACACCCATTAATTCCATATTCATAAGAACCGGGACCAGCGGCATTTCAACA
The DNA here is from genome assembly GCA_002084545.1 of Desulfobacteraceae bacterium 4572_123. GTDB lineage: Bacteria > Desulfobacterota > Desulfobacteria > Desulfobacterales > 4572-123 > 4572-123. The sequence continues at coordinate 14,500 of NBLJ01000050.1, forward strand.
TTATTAAAAAGATCCGTTAAACCGGCATCGTTCAGTTTACCGGCCAGGACATTTTTTGCCATCAGCGTAATATCGGCATCCTCGCAGGCATAGGGGGTTGCTTTTTCGATGGGCACCCGGGCAAATCCGCCAGTTGCTTTGTCCTTGCCGGTGACATCCTGGTAGGAGATGGTGGTGTGATCCAGAAAATCAAGGGCGATCTGGTCCAGGCCATGGGCGCGCTTGGACGGGTTGAGCAGATAGGATGCCAGCATGGTGTCAAAAGTCACCCCTTTAAGATCTATGCCGTGGCGCAAAAGGACCATCCAGTCGTATTTAATATTCTGGCCGATTTTTTTTAAATCCGGATTTTCCAGGACCGGTTGGAGCTGTTTTAAAACCATTGTTCGGTCGAGCTGGGCTGTAACCCCTGGGTAGTGATGACCGCAGGGAATGTAAAACGCTTCATGGGGCGCCATGGAAAAGGATAAACCAACCAGGTCCGCCATCATTGGATTTTTTGAGGTGGTTTCGGTATCAAGTGCGAAAATTTTTACTGTCTGAAGGCGTTCAATCAGTTCCGCAAGGGCGTTTTTATCCGTTATTGCCCGGTAATTTTTATTGCTCAGATCTGATTTTGCAGGATACGCTTTTTGCAACTGTCTGAATTCAAGTTTTTTAAACAATTTAGTCAGCGAGGCAGTATCCGGCTCTTTTATTTTAAACTTTTCCGCTTCAAACTCGATGGGTGCGTCGGTATTGATGGTGACGAGTTTCTGACTCAAAAGGGCCTGCTCTTTAAACTTGACCAGGTTTTCATGTTGTTTTTTCCGGGTAATCGTATCTACCCGGCAATACAGTTCCGTGATATTTTCAAATGTTTTGATCAGTTTCAGCGCCGTTTTCGGGCCGATGCCCGGGACTCCGGGAATGTTGTCGGCCGTGTCGCCGGAAAGGCCCATGATATCAATTATCTGGCCTGGCTCGACTCCCATGTCGGATCTGATTGTGTCCGGGTTGATGACCTTATCTTTCATGGGGTCCCAGATGGATATGTTCTCTGTCACCAGTTGCATAAAATCTTTGTCACCGGTTACCATGACAACTTCAAAACCGGCTTTTTCCGCCTTGCGTGCCAGGGTTCCGATGAGATCATCAGCCTCAAACCCTGTCATTTCAATTTGTGCCAGGTTAAAGGCGCTTGTAATTTTTTTGATATAGGGGATCTGCAAGGCCATGTCTTCGGGCATGGGTGGTCTGTTGGCTTTGTATCCCTCAAACATTTCGTGCCTGAAGGTAGGTCCCTTTGTGTCGAACAAAATGACGATATATTGCGGATTTCGATCCTCCAGGAGTTTGATGAGCATCCGGGTAAAGCCGTAAACTGCATTGGTGGGCAACCCTCTGGAATTTGTCAGGTTGCGGATGGCATGATAGGCACGATGAATATAGGCTGTTCCGTCGATCAGATAGATTGTTTTGCGCATTGTATTATCCGGTTTTTTATTTGTTGAGACAAAGTCGCAGCTTGACATCTTATGTCGGTTGAATTAATTTTTTTTTCTTTCGTAACACGATCAGGGATAAACAACAAGACCATGGAGATGAATATAAAATGCGGGCAGGTAAAATTATTACACGGGACAAAGATATCCGCAGTATTCTGGAAAACGCTAAAACCATTGCCATTGTGGGACTAAGCCCGAAAATCGATAGAGATTCCTATCAGGTGGGGCGGTATCTTAAGGCAGCGGGATATCGGATTATCCCGGTTCGGCCTGCCCAAAGACAGATACTTGGAGAGAAGGCATTTAAGAGCCTTGATGATCTGGAACATCCGGTGGATATTATAAACGCGTTCAGGAATCCCGCACAGATCGAAGTTCATGCCGAGGAGGCCATGCGCCTGAAGCCAAAGGTTTTCTGGATGCAACTGGGGATCGAAAATTATAATGCGGCACTGATGCTGAACGCCGTCGGTATCGATGTGGTTATGAATCGGTGTATAAAGGTGGATCATGCCAGACTCTTCAGACAAACCGACATATCGTGAAAAACGTCGCAGCCTTCGGCTTGGACAGTGCTTTTGCTGTGGGGAAAAAGCACCATTTTATTGGACATGCAGATGCGGCTTTAAAATTTGTCAGGATTGCATGTATGAAAATTTCTGGGGAGTGTCCTGCAACGGGATCACCTGGCAGTGCCCGGATTGCGGGGCTCAGAACGGATTTGGAAATCAGTAGAGGTTAAGGGGAATTTCGGGGATGAATGACAAGGCGATCTCCCGGGTGGATGTGATGTGTAAGATCGAGCTTGTTCCAGATAAGCAGTGCGGCCAGGGGGATGTTGTATTTCTCGGCGATACCGGACAGATTATCTCCTTTTTTAACTATGTAAATGTGCTGTCTCCGTGAGGAAAGGTACGCTTCTACCAGGTCGCTGTATTTTTCCTGAAAATTTTTTCCGGTACCGTCGGGAATCAGCAGAGTGTGATTCCCGGGGGCCAGATAATGTCCCCTTATTTCAGGATTCAGGTCTTTAATTTTTTTAAAACAGGTGCCGACAGCCTGTGCTGCAATCGCGATGGGAATATCCTCAAAACAGTCAATTCGGATTTTGTCGAATTTTAAAGGTGGATAGTAATCTGTTTCGGAAAGTGTAAAACCGTATTGTTCGGGATTTTTAATAATCAGTTTGATGGCAAGAATGCGGAAGATAAAACGCTGGGTTTCTATAGGCAGATAAAGTCGATAATAATCGGATATGCCCTGTTCAAGGGTTTCGGCAATCAGTCCGCCTTCACCCATGTTATAGGCTGCCGCCGCCAGGGTCCAGTTGCCGGTCTGGGCATGCAGGTACTTAAAATAGTTAGTTGCCGCCCGGGTTGAAAAAAAAATATTGCGGCGCTGGTCAATGCGGTCATCTATGATCAGTCCCCATTTGCGGCCGCTGTTTGCCATGATCTGCCAGAATCCAAGTGCCCCCTTGGGAGATCCCACATGGGGCCGCAGAGCACTTTCCGCCACGGCCACATATTTGAGATCGTCGGGAATCCCCGTGTCTTTCAGCATCTTTTCGATGATCGGAAGGTATCGGTGGGAACGTTTCAGCCAGAGAATCACCTGGGGACGATCCCACAGGGAAAGCAACATTTCCTTTTCAAGGCGTTCACGGACATCGCTTACTTCCAGAGGGACCCTTTCATTACAAAAATAAAGCGGACCTTTAATTTGAAGTGAAGATACCAGCGAGGGAAATCGGGCTGGTTCCGCTGCCGCCCCGGATGCCTGCCCCAGGCATATCAGGACGACTATGATTCCAAACAGTTTGCCTTGCATGATATTTTTCCCGTTTTTATAAAATGCCGTCGAGTTCCTTGAGGTTCCGGATATGCAACTTTGCAGTCAGATTCGTATTGTCATAGGCAATAAAAGGTATGCCGGCTGCCGCCGAGGCCAGTTCATCCACCCGGGAATCTCCGATATAAATTGCCTGGGAGGCTCTAATGCCGAAATGATCCAGAATCTTTAAAAGAGGATCAGGATGCGGCTTTGCGCGTTTTACATCAAGGGAAGTGACCACCAGATCAAAGTATCCTTTGATATTGAATTCGGCCAGAAGGGGCTCCATTGTATCGGAACGGTTTGTTGCAATTGCGGTTTTATATTTCCGGCTCGGTTTTTCAAGAAGGCGGACCAGATACGGTTCTATTTTCATATATTTAAAAAAATCGGCATAGCACATTGATTTGCGAAAACGATGCGCGGATTCAATGCGCCGGTGCTCCTTGAATAAGAAGGCAATGGCCGCGTCAACGGTATGCATGTGAACATATGAAAACTGTTCAACCGTCAGTTCTGGACGGTTGAAGTGGGTCAGAATACGGTTGTAATAGGCTTTGTTGGCCATTTTTGTGTCAAAAAGCACACCGTCGCAGTCAAACGCAACAACTTTGGCATTCTGGGTCAAATTCAGCTGGTTTCCTTTTTTTTGGGTTTGATGATGTTGCAGTATACCTTTATTTTAATGATCGGTTTGAGCTTGCTGTCGGTTTTGAGAACAACGGTATCGTAATACCTGCCGATTGTTTTTTTCAGGTTTTCAACGGTCAGGATATAGCCTGGTTTCCCCTCCGGCCGGGGGGTGAAACCGACTTTTATATTGACGCCCTTATCGGCAGAGGCTTTTAATATTTTAAAGTTGTATTTATTTTCCGGAGTAATTGTTATCGAGCCAGATATCGACTCTCCTGCCGTGCCGATCATGCGCAGAAAACGCGGTGAAATACTGGCGAATTTTTCAACCGGTCCCGCCATTGTCAGAACGTGTTCGGGAGTGTCGGTGTCATTTGTTTTTACACGGGCTGACTTGCGTATGGATTTTCCACCATAACCACGTGTTTTAACATTGATTGTGATTTTTCCCTCGCCGCCGGCAGGGATCTGTCTCGGATAGGAGACAGCAGCGCACCCTCAGCCGGTTAAGACCTTCAGGATTTTAAGGATTCCCGGTCCGCTGTTTTGAATGATAAAATCGTGCCGCACTTCCGTCCCTTCAAGAACCGATGGGAATTCAAAGTGCTTTTCCGGAAAAACCGCTTTTGGCCCGGGCACTGCCTGTTGCTCGGCGGCCTGACAAAAAGCTGTTGTAAAAAATATGCTGCAAAGCAGTGCAAGCAGGATTGTTTTGGCTTTCATATAATAGTTCTCCTTTTTTTTCATTTTCATATATTCTAAAGAGATTGATTTGCATGTCAAGGGATTCTTGTAAAAATAGGCTGTAGGCTGAAGGTGAAAGGCATTCTGTTTTTTTGAACGGGGCCGCCTCTAATCCCCTACAGCCTAACATCCTACAGCATAAACACCGGGTCTACATCGACGGCAAGTTTAATTCCAGGACGATTAAGCGCATTTTTATTGTCGGAGAGAAGCTGCCTGACGAATTTTTGTAAAATTCTGATATTCCGGGTTTTCAGAAGAATCTGCCATCGATGATATTTTGCAATCCTTGTGATGGGTGACTCAACCGGCCCTAGTACCTCTACCATTTGAAACTCATTTTTTAAATCAGTTGTGAGTTTCAAACACAAGTCACCAAGGTCGCGGGCCAGATTTCCGGATTTTTCTTTATCCTTTCCGGAAATTTTTAGCTGAATTATTCTGGAAAAGGGAGGGTAGTTCAATGTTTTTCGAAATTTGATTTCATTATTATAAAATGTCTTGTAATCGTGGTTCATGGCGGCCAGGATACTGAAGTGATCAGGATTGTAGGTCTGCATGATGACCCTGCCGGGAACCGTTCCCCGTCCGGCACGTCCGGAAACCTGGGCCAGAAGTTGAAAAGTCCTTTCGCCGGCTCTGAAGTCGGGAAAACTCAAAGATAGATCGGCACAGACGATGCCGACCAGGGTAATGCCCGGGAAATCGTGACCTTTGGCCACCATCTGGGTTCCAATCAGGATGTCGATGGCATGGTTCTTCAGGTCCTTTAGTATTTTCAGGATCGACCCCTTGCGCCTGGTGGTATCCGCGTCCATGCGGGCTACACGGGCCTCTGGAAAAAGGGATGTTATCCAATCTTCCAGTTTCTCGGTTCCAAGGCCAATGTGTTTGATCCTGGATGATCCGCAGGATGGACAGGGGGATGTTGCCGGTATTGTAAATCCGCAGTAATGGCATTTATAGGCATTGATCCGTTTGTGGTAAGTAAGCGTGATGTCACAATTTTTACAGCGGATGCTTTCGCCGCAGGCAGCACAGATCGGGAAACTGGCAAAACCCCGGCGGTTCAAAAAAAGAAGAATCTGGTCACCACGCTGTAAAGTTTCCCGCACGGCCGTCTGAAGCCGGAGTGTTATGAATTTTGTAACGCCCCTGTTATCACGGCTTTCCCGCAGATCCACAATGTCAACTTTCGGCATGGGCATCCGCCTGATCCGCCTGGTCAGGCTCACCTGTCGAAATTTCCCGGAATAAACATTATAAGTGGATTGGAGTGATGGTGTGGCGGATCCTAAAATGGCGACGCAATCATTGAGCTTGGCCCGGACAACGGCCAGATCTTTTGCATTGTACCGCAGCCCCCCATCCTGTTTGTAGGAAGCGTCGTGCTCTTCGTCAACCACGATCAGACCGATGTGTGTCAACGGAGAAAATATGGCCGATCTTGCACCGATGACAATCGAAACCTTACGATCCATGATTTTGAGCCACTGGTCATAGCGCTCTCCTGCGGAAAGCCCGCTGTGAAGAACTGCAACGCATTCGCCGAAACGGCTGCGAAAGCGACGTTCGGTCTGGGAGATAAGGGCGATTTCAGGAACCAGCACAAGAACAGACATCCCTGTTTTGATCACTTCGGCTGCCAGGTGCATGTAGACTTCGGTTTTGCCGCTGCCGGTAACTCCCGCCAGAAGATAGGTTGTATATTTTTTTCCAATGGATCGCCTGACAGTTGTGATCACATGCTGCTGAGCCTGGGTCAGCTCCGGAGGTTGATCCTGGCTGACGGGCTCTCCGAACGGGTCGCGGTAGACCTGTTTAGGTGTGATGGCAATATAACCGCCGTCTTTTAAGAATTTTAAATACCCCGTATGGCCCGGGAGGGTGCTTTTCAACTCTTTCAGGGAAATATCACCGTGTGATTCGATCAGATTCAGAATCTGTTTTCTGGAATCGTAAAAGCGGTCGTCGGGAATATCGGAACGGATCAGTGACACAAAGTTCTGTACCCCGGGCTTTGTTCGTCCCTGTTTCAGCGCTCTTTTCTTTAGAATCCACCCGCTGTCTTCAAGGTTGTGAATTACAGCCCGAGGCACTTCTTTTTTTAAATGACGATGCAGGTTTTTCAAACTGCATGGGCCCTTTAACAGATGCCGCAGAATCATTGATACCATGGGCGTCTCCGATTTCAGGCGCAGCGCACGCCGACCCGGTTCGGTTAAAGTCAGGGTCGGCATATCAAAAATATTCAAACCGCCGGGAAGGGCCGTGCGGATCACTTCTCCGATGGGGTATAGGTAATAATCCGATATCCATTTAAAAAATGGTATCATTGATGGCGGGAAAAGTGGCTTTTTGTCGAGAATGTCTAAAATAAGCTTTATCTTTTTCGGCACGGGAAGCTTTGGCGGACCCATAATATAGCCGGTAATAGTGCGCCGGCCAAAAGGAACCAGTACTCGTTTGCCAATGACTGCCAGGGGAATCAGGCTGTGCGGAATCTGATAGGTGTATGTCTTGAATACCGGCAGGGCCACGGCGACATCTATGCTGTTTGAAATGGTTTCTTGAAAAGAGTTTTTATCAGAGGTTTTTTTATGTATCATTTGGCGGTTTCTATTTGTTGATAACGATTATACAGTGCGAAAATGCAGATGGCAAGATTCGATACCCTGCAAAGCAGTACTTTTGCATTATTATCCGGATTGTTTATGAACCTTTTTTATTGCAAAAAATAAAAAAGTTTGTCAATATTATCAAAATATACAGTGTCGGAACAAAATCAATTCTATTAAATTCGATCATAGGCAGTTGTCATGAAGGGAGATTTATATGCATAAAATTGTAAAACAATCCATGGTTCTTTTTATGGCGATAGCTCTGGTTATCATTCCATTTACCTCAACAGCACTGGCTCAGGATTCGCAGGATGAGTCAAAAATCAGTGCGGATATGATGGCGGCCGACCTGCTGCTGGTCAGACCCCTGGGTATAGCGGCAACTCTGATCGGGACGATTTGTTATGTGGTTGCCTATCCCTTTTCAGCAATGGGAGGCAATACGGAAGAGACCTATCAGAAACTTGTCGTGGAACCCGCAAAACATGCTTTTAAAAGACCTTTGGGTAAATTTTAGCGATACCGGTTTTTTATCCTGATAAATTGCTGACGCAGTGGAGGGCTGCCTGGCCGGTTTGATAAAACGAAAAATTTGCCGGGCCATTCATAAGGTGAAGTGTGGCCAAAATACGGCCACATTACAAATCATTGGGATCGTGTACCAAATAATTTTAATATCAGTCTTTAATTTAAGGAGGTTTTTGTGCCTGTACATGTACTGCAACATCCATTGATCAAACATAAACTTGGAATCATGCGAAAAGCAGATGTCACCACCAAGGATTTCAGGGATTTGGCTTCGGAACTGGCAAGCATGCTGACGTATGAAGCTACCAAGGATCTGGAAACTGAAACAAAGACAATAGAGGGCTGGGCAGGGCCGGTTGATGTTGAACGAATTAAGGGTAAAAAAATAACCGTTGTACCGATATTAAGAGCCGGTATCGGAATGATGGATGGGGTGCTGAAACTTATCCCGTCCGCCAGGGTCAGCGTGGTAGGACTTTACCGCAATGAAGATACCCTGCGGCCGGTACAGTATTATGTTAAAATGACAAGCCGCATGGATGAGCGAATCGCATTGATTTTAGACCCCATGCTGGCCACCGGTGGTACCCTGATTGCCACAATCGATCTTTTGAAGCAGGCTGGATGTAAAACCATTTGCGGAATATTTCTGGTAGCCGCTCCCGAAGGCATCAAGAATGTACAAGAGGCCCATCCGGATATAGATATATATGTCGCCGCAGTTGATGATAAACTGAATGATATCGGATATATTTTGCCTGGATTGGGTGATGCCGGAGATAAAATATTCGGAACCAAGTAAGGGCCGCAAACAAATGATTTATCCTCAATAGCAAACAAGTCATAATAACTGAAAAAGAAAATTAACATGCAGCTACTGCTGATTCCCTGGCGGTAAAGAACGATTCGGGGTAACAATTAACGCTGTGGGCGGTAAGGCCTCGTTCTATTTAAAGATCGGGGTTTTATTGTTTTTAAAGCCGTGATTTTATCGGGGGAGGGAATATGTCGTTCAAGGAAAATCTGCTGAAAAAGATTAATATCGACCGCACCGCCCAAAAGGTTCTCAACTCCATTGGTCCGGTGGGCGGTGATCTCAAGATCGACAAACAGCGCATGCGCAGTCTTCTGGAAATTGCAGCATATGAGTTCAGGCACGTAAGAGATCTTCATCTGTATATTCAAACCCATGGGCCCGGTACCGGCCGGATTCTGGTTCTGGATAATGACCTGGCTATTTACAATACCTCGATTGAAGATGTGGCCATGCGCAAAAGTCCCACCGTCAAGGAGATGATCAGTATTAAAAATGCCATCCGCATATTAAATGATAAGGATGTGGTCGTCAGTAAAAATTTTTGGATAATAAAGATTCCAAAGGAGTAATCGAATGTATGGATCTTTTTTCGGAACTGCTGGGATACGTTCCGCCTCCAAATAAGCTGAGAATCGAAAACTGCCGAATTAGGGGCGTTTTACGCAGGTCGGAAACGGGTGAACTTCAATTCGGGCCGGTGGTCATCTATAACCGGGTTCAGAACAAATT
>NBLJ01000160.1 GCA_002084545.1 Desulfobacteraceae bacterium 4572_123
GTCAGGCGCATGCCGGAAGAACATGCAGGAGGAAAGTGGTTGCTTCGCTATCAAAGTGCTTCCGGCCAGAACGGTAACCTTGAAGTGGATATTAATTTCATGTATCGCGTACCATTGTGGCGGGTTGCAACCATGGACTCCCACCCGCTGGGGACTTGGCAGGTCACTGATATTCAGGTGATGGATATTCATGAACTCGCAGCAGGGAAACTCACGGCATTGTTGTCACGGCGCAAGGCGAGAGATCTGTTCGACAGTCATCGAATTCTCCACATGGACGGTCTCAACTTTGAACGGCTCCGAATCGCTTTCGTCGTCTACGGCGCGATGAACCGGAAGGACTGGCGTACGGTTTCGATCGGAGATGTGGATTTCGACGTTGCGGAATTGGCAAGCCAACTTATTCCTATGCTCCGCCCCGGTGCGATACAGGAAACCCAGGGCGCTGGGAATTATGGAAAGATGCTCGTGGACGAATGCCGGCAGACGTTGTCTGCGGTATTGCCTTTCAATAGTGCTGAGCGGCAATTCCTGGATTTACTGCTCGATAAGACCGCCGATGAAACCCTCCAAAAATGTATCCAGCAGCAGCCACTTCTCGAATGGAAAGCTCTCAATGTCCGGCAATACAAGGGGTTGTCCTAGTGGGTCAACTTTTTTCAGTTGGTGGAGGCGGCGGGAGTCGAACCCGTGCGCATCCGCTACCTACCTACGTTCACGCCTACCATTTACAACTTCTTTACAACCTAAACAACAATTAAACTAACGATACGGGAAGGCTTCGGGTCCTTCCCGGGGGTTGGCTCTTAACGGTTTCGCCCAGCGCGAGTTTTCAGTGCATTTCAATTTTTTTTTCAAGGGGGAAATAGGGAAATGACAAAATCAGTCAAAAACAGGCTAAAAGCGGTGCAATTCCTTGTTGAGCGTGGTTTTAAAGTCCAGAAAACCAAGATATACCGGGATTGTAAATCAGGCTTGTTGCGTGTCCAACCTGACGGCAGCATTTTGGAATCCGACTTGATCAGCTATGCCACAACACTTCAGAAACCCGGAGAACTGGCCGAAACCCCTGCTGGTGTCCTTTTAAGGCAAAAGCTGGAAAACGAGGTCAAGAAACTCAAGGAGCAGGTCCGGCAGATCAAGTTTAAGAACGAGATCAGCCGGGGCCAGTACGTTGAAAAGACTGCGGTCGAACAGCGGCAGGCTATTCTTGCCGGCGTTTTGAAGGTCGGGCTTTCCCGGATGTTTGAAGCGTACGGGCGCGAATCGATAGAGCTCACAGGCGGAGATCTGGCAAAAACGCGACCTTTTGTCAATTTCTGGATAGAAAAAACAGCCGATTTATTGGACGAGTTTGCGCGTTTAGACGAAATAACGGTGGAATTCGTTGAATAACGCTACTATATTGTTGTTTTTCGCAGCTTAATATGTTATGAATCAACAGGATTCGAAGGAGGGAAATATGGACCAGGGCGCACACATTGATCAGCAAGAGGGCATAAAAGCCGCCTACGAGGCCAGGTATAGCCAAAACTTGGGGAATATCGCGCAGGACGTGGGCATGGCGATTGCCGAAGGTGATTTTTTGGGTGTTGTTTTTCTGACCGAGGCCCTTGAGCTTCTCTTGCTCAAGGCGGCCGAGTTGCTGCGCGAGAAAGCCAGGGAAGTTCCGCCTTCGCCTTTAAATTGAAATAAACCGGCCTGCTCCTGGCGGGAGCGGGTCTTGCCCTCCCTGACCGGGATCCGGCAACAAAAACGGCTGCCGCTGAGCGGCCTACACGAGCAAGAAAGCGGAGAAAACATGGACGAAAACGAAGTTTTTTATCGTACCGCAACGATCCAGCGAAGTGGTGTTTCCGAAAAAAAGCGCACCGTTGAGTTGAGCTTTTCAAGCGAAAAACCCTACGAGCGTTATTTCGGACTGGAAATTTTGGACCATAGCCAGGGAGCTGTTGTTTTGGACCGACTGCAAAACGGCGGACCCCTGCTTGTGGACCATGACACGCGGGACCATGTTGGCATCATCGAGGAAGTCTCTATCGGAAGTGACCGCAAGGGCCGGGCACTTGTGCGCTTCGGGAAAGCGCAACGAGCTGATGAGATTTTCACCGACGTGGTGGACGGTATCCGGCAAAACGTATCTGTCGGCTACCGTATCCACGAAATGCAGCAGGTTGAAGATTCAGACGTTCCCACTTTTAGGGCTACTAAATGGGAGCCGTTAGAAATCAGCCTCGTATCGGTCCCGGCTGACGCCTCGGTTGGCGTTGGCAGATCCTATCAAAAAAATGAAAAGGAATTTAAAATGACTGAACCAAATAAAAATAGCAAAGAGCAGAAACGAATAAATGAAATAACCGCCTATGGCGAGCATTTCCATTGCGAAAAGGACGCGCAGCAGGCCATTTTGACTGGCCAGCCCCTGGATGAATTCCGGTCAATGATCTTGAACCGCATAAAATCCGCGGTCAAGCCGATTGAAACCGGCAATGCCGCCGACCTGGGCTTGACCGATAAAGAGGTTAGGCGCTTTTCCATCCTCCGGGCCCTAAATGCCCAGGCGAACCCGCAAAGTCGGGAAGCCCAAGAAGCGGCGGCCTTCGAGTTTGAAGCCAGCGCGGCCTATTCCCAGAAAATCGGGAAGACCCCCAGGGGTGTTATGATCCCGCCCGATGTCCTCAAGCGCGATTTGACCGCTGGCACCAATACCGCCGGCGGCTATACTGTCGGCACCGACCTTCTGGCCGACAACTTTATCGAGCTTTTGAGAAATCGGTCCGTGGTGATGCAAGCCGGTGCAACCGTGCTTTCCGGCTTGCAGGGTGATGTCGCCATTCCAAAAATGACCGACAGCGCGACCGCCTACTGGATTGTGGAAAATGCCGCACCTACTGAGTCACAGCAGACTTTCGGGCAGTTGGCGCTTTCACCTCACTCCGTGGCCGCCTATACGGACCTGAGCCGCCGGCTGTTGATTCAATCGAGCCCCAGCATGGAGCAGCTCGTTAAATCCGATTTGGCAAACATCCTGGCAACCGCCGTTGACCTGGCGGCCCTGCATGGATCCGGGGCCGGCGCCGAGCCTACGGGCATTGCCTCAACTTCCGGCATCGGATCAGTCGCAGGTGGAACGAACGGCCTGGCACCGGTTTATTCGCACATACTATCCCTGGAAACGGAGATTGCACAGGATAACGCCGACACCGGAAACCTCGCCTATGTTACCAATTCCAAGGTCCGGGGCAAGCTCAAGCAGGCTTTCACCAATTCGACTTACGGTGAAATTCCCTTATGGACCGCCGGTAATGACGGTGAAGGCCGGCTGAACGGCTACCGGGCTTTCTCCACCAACCAGGTTTCGAGCACGCTGACCAAGGGCAGCAGCTCCGGAGTATGCAGCGCTATTTTCTTCGGAAACTGGGCTGACCTGATTATCGGCACCTGGAGCGGCATCGACATCCTGGCCGATCCTTATTCGCTGTCAACTACCGGCGCTCTGCGGATCACGGCATTTTATGATATTGACCTGGGCTGCCGGCACCCAGAATCTTTTTCCGCGATGCTAGACTGTCTGACCGCGTAACGAAAAATCGGTGGAGGTTTCAATCAGCTAGCGCGGGAGTCCACCGTGGGGCACTTCCCGGGTGTCCTTAACTCCTCCCGCGCTGGTAACCATGGATGGCGCGCGATAAAAAAGCGGGTGAACTCCCTGGCCGGCATCGCGCGTCCTGAGCCGGTGCGAGCCCGGTGGATAGCCAGCGGACCGGGCCGCCGACCCTTTTTTAATATGCGAAATACGCTCTGTCCGAAATATAGCAGGTGTTTAAACGCAACTATCCGAGAAAATGCTACTGGCTTTGATTGCGCGGGCTGTAAATACGAGCGGCGCAAGGTAGTTCCACAAACTGATCTGATCGGAGAATGGCTTTTGCTCTGGGCACTTTTTAAACCTGATCTTTATCACCGACTGCGAGAAATGCAATCCCATGGACATGCTATTTAAAATCCGCCATATTCTGCTTGAGTTATTATTCGAGCTTTCCGGGGTCCCGAAGCCAAACCAGCGGGAAATCGCTCTGGACATGGCTTGCCGGGAGATTGCGAAGCTACTAAAGGAGTCAAAAAATGGCCCATAAACTCCAAATAATACTTGCCGCCAAGGATGTTACAGGCCCGGCGTTTAAGAGATCCCATGTGCATATCGGCGCTATCGGCGCGCTGGCCGTATCTGGAAACGCGGTCCGGCTGGACGGTTGACGGCACCGAGTATAAAGTCAGGATCGACGTGGACGCGAAAGCGATTGATTGGCGCGGCTTGTATTTCAACGCCGGTGAATAAAGGTTTCCGGCGGTTTTGGGGCCTCCGACCCTGATTTTCCGCCGGTTATGGCCGCCCTGCCCCCCGGCGGGGCGGCCTAATTAACTTGACAAAGAAGGGGATTTTAATCCTTGCTATCGAATCAACAATGTTGATGAGTTATGATATTTGTTATAGCCTCTGATCGGGGGTGAACCGATGGAAGGCTATAGAAAATCAGCGCATGCGGTGTACCGATGCGAATATCATTTTGTATGGGTTCCAAAATACCGGTACCACATTTTGGTCAAGGAGGTGAAACCTCGACTAAAAGACATATTGACAGAACTGTGCGAATGGCTTGATATCACGATAATAGAAGGTGCCATTTGTTCAGATCATGTCCACATGTATGTTTCGGTACCACCCAAGCATTCACCATCGCAAGTGATGAAGGTGCTCAAGGGTAAAAGCGCCGAATATCTTCGTAAACAGTTTGCCGAACAGCGCAAACAATACTGGGGAATGCACATTTGGGCGCGAGGATATTTTGTCAGCACAGTCGGCATCGACCGAGACGTAATTAGAACCTATGTCAAAAAGCAAGTAGAATCGCAGGTTCGAGAAGAACAGATGCGAATCTGGAAAGACGACAGCGGATGACATTGTCAGGAGTTGGCGTCCTTAAAAAGCCACCGACAAGGTCGGTGGTAGTTTACTTACATTCGTTTTGCTGTAAACTGATAATCGGGAGTGCCCCCGTTATGGCTTTTTCTGTTTATAGAAGCAAAATATTTTTGTGCATGGAAGCCGGTATCCGCAAGGACCGGAAAGGCTTGTTATCAGGCCTTCAGCCTTCCATGCGCTTTTTTTTTGCAGAAAGTGAACAGCCGTGATACCAAAAATATTTGGAACAGTCGGATTATTTTTCGATATTATTGGAGCCTTTCTTGTGGCAATTGAAGTTGTGAAAGTATATCGAGGCTCATTAACAAGAGGAATATTGAACGATACGTGGGCGGACAGCTCAAAACCGGCCCCCGAGTATGTACAGTTTGAAAAGCAAAAACACAGATGGATGAAAGCCGGTTTAATTTTTCTTGTTTCCGGCTTTATTATGCAAATAATAGCAATTTGGATAAAATGACGTAAGGTTTCAATTAACTTGGCAAAGGGGCGACATCATGGAAGCAATGATTGAGGTTATCGCGGTTTCAGTGGTCAGAAATGGGTAGCGATCATATTTGCAATTATTCTTGTGGTGCTTTTATTATTTCCCCCTTACTTATTTAATATCCAAGAACAACTAGACATGCTCAACCATAAACACCTTGAGTTACATAATCCACAGGAAGAAATTGTCTAAATCTTTATGGCCTCCTTAGTAACATCGACGGCCTGAGAGCGCCATAGACGGACGATCGGACATAGCCGAGTACTAAGGTCTGCAAGAAATTGCGGGCCTTTTTTATTTTTCGCTTGACATTTAAACATTTATGTTTAATAATTTGATTATGGACAAGACTTATCGCCTAAACGAACTTTGCGAAACACTAAATATCAAGCCCGGCAGGATCCAGAATTGGTTGCTGGCCGGCTGGATCACGCCGTCTGTCCAGGTGGCTGCCGGATCCGGTAGCCGTAATATTTTTTCCTATGACGATCTGTTGCGGGTTGAAATGCTAAGGACCATGATTGAAATGGGCATCCCGCGCAAGTACGCCGGAGAAGTGATAGCGTGGGCGCAGACTAATAAGGTCAAGCGCAGCCTGGACAAGTTCGCATGGTTCGCAAAAACCCCGAACACATTTTTTGAGGTCTATATACTACCGGATGGCAAAGTGATCGGCACCTTGATGTCTAAGGCGAGTGATTTTTGGGAAAAACGAAAAAAATTCAACCCGGTGATTGTCTATTCTATCAATCTGAATTTTGTTATTGAAAAAGTCGCGCAGGCAGTAAAAGGAAAATAGGTCCGTCTTTTTTTTGGGATTTTAAATCATCATAATTAGTGCTTTGAAATATTTAAAGGAGTCAAGAAAATGAATGCAACAAATTTAAAAGTCGAAATTGCAAAGAAGGGGATGCTTGTCAAAGATGTTGCGGAGATGGCCGGCGTTAATATCACCTACGTGTCCATGGCCTGCAATGGCAGAATCAAATTGACTACCGCGCATCAGCTGGCGATTGCCAACGTCCTGGAAAAGTCGGTCAAGGAGCTTTTCGCTGATGTCAGATAAGCAAGAAGAATACGAAAAAAAAGTTACCCCAGTTTTGGGACAATCACCGACAGAAAGCCATATCAAAAAAGCAATAACGGTTTACTACGATGAACAGCGCAATAATTGGGATGAAGCAATCACCAGGGAGTTAAAACGGCTGGGATTGAAGCCGGGGCAATGCACCGTGATTGCGCTACCAAAAGAAGATGAATTATTCAACACAGCAAATAAAAGCAGTCAACCTGTCTGAAGTCGTATCGGCTGCAGGCGTCGAACTGACCCGGCGGGCCGGTCGGTATGTCGGCTTGTGCCCGTTTCATACGGAGAAAACGCCGTCCTTTATCGTTTTTACAGACAATCACTATAAGTGCTTCGGTTGCGGTGAACACGGCGATTCCGTTGACTTCATCCGCCGGCTGCACGGCTGCAACTTCCCGGAAGCCTTGCGCTACCTGGGCATCGAGGGAAAACCGCCCTCAAAAGCGGAACTGCGAGTTATTAAGCAGAAGGCAACCAGGACGCGGCAGCGGGTGGAACGTGAACGGGAACTGGCCTTTACCATGGGAACGTTAATCCGCCAGATTAACAAGGCAGCAGAGGCATTGACACCCGAAAATTTTGAAGAGTTTTGCGAAATCCTGGACCCGTTGGCCTGGTATGAGTGGGGCCATGACGTGCTTTGCTATGGCAACAGGGCGCAAAGAGCTATCGTGCTGTGGTCATTCAAGGGGTTTCCGGCGATTGAGCGCAACACCCTATTTGATCCGAAATTCGATTTTGTGAAGTGGTTACGAAATTTTACAAAAGGAGCACCACCGAATGAACAAAAAACCGCCACCGCCGCTGTCTGAAGGCTATTCAGCCTGGGAGGTCATCGACATGCAGTTTGAGGATCCTAAATGGGCGATACCAAATATTTTACCGGAGGGGTTGAACATCCTGGCCGGCAAGCCGAAGTCCGGAAAATCTTTTTTTGCCCTGAATATCGCGCTTGCCATTGCCAATGGCGGCATGGCGCTGGGCAATATCAAGGTGGAAAAGGGGACCGTCATCTACCTGGCACTTGAGGATACACTTCGCAGGTTGCAGGGGCGAATCCTTACCATGATAAAACATGAGGGATCGGCACCGAAAAACCTTTATTTGTATACCCATTTCCCGCGCATGGATCAGGGCGGGCTCGAGTACCTGAAAGAACGCGTTGAGCTTTATCCTGACACCCGCCTGCTAATTATCGACACCCTGGCCAAGATCCGGCCGCCTGTGAAGGGGAAAAACCCCTACGATGAGGATTACCAGACTATTTCCGAATTAAAGCGCCTGTCTGATGCCTGCGGCATTTCCCTGTTGATGATCCACCACCTGAGAAAAACAGAATCAGAAAACCGCTTTGACGACATTTCCGGCACTTTCGGTATTACCGGGGCAGCTGACGGCCTGCTGCTGCTAATTCGCAATATGGGCGAAGCTACGGCCGAGCTGCACGTAACAGGCCGGGACGTGGAGTCAACCAGCTACGCGCTCAAGTTTCACAATGACCTGCTATCCTGGAACCTACTGGGCAACACTGAGGAACAAAAATCGACGGACAAAAAACAACAGATATTTGACGCAATAAAGGCAAGCAAGGAGCCAATATCACCAAAGCAAATGGCCAAGAAAACAGGGCTATATGCTGGCTACGTCACGCGCATGCTGCCGTATCTTTTAAAAGAAGGCTGCATCGAAAAGGTGGGACGTGGCTTTTATACCTACCGGGATGAAATCATATGAAAACTATACCTCTTATATATCGTTGTAGTTCTTGTAGTTTTGTAGTTTTGAAAACTACAAGGGGCATACCAAAACTACAAGGGGTGGAAAATGTGTAGTTTTCGATTAGCCATAGAGGGACAAGGGTTCACAGGAAAAAATAAATTGAAAACTACAAGAACTACAAAGCCCTCATAAAGACAAAAAAGGTGTGCCCGGTTTCGAGGTGGTGCTCGACCGGGCGGGGACGTTGGTGGGTAAAATAAAACATTGAAAATGAACCTGAAATCATACATAGTCAGTTCAAAGCCTATCGAGGGGGGGCTATGTATGCGTGGGCAAATCTATCCATATCGCAATGGTTTCATGGTTCGTTTTGGCAGGGGCATTTCAAAGTGGTTTAAAACCCGGGAGCAGGCAGAACGGATGCTGACCGGGCTACGCTTTGCAGTGGACCAGGGGACGTTCGATCCCCGCGATTACGCAGCGGATCGGCCGCTGTCCTTCGAAAACCTGGCTGAAGCCTACCTGGAGCACAAAGAGCAGATCATAAAGCCAAAGAGCTACGCCAACCTGGAAAACTACCTGGCGCGCGCTATGAAGGCCTGGGGCGGTGCCAATATCAAAGCTATCGGCTACGCTGAGATCGAGGACTTTCTATTCAGCCAGAACGTCAGCGACAAGACAAAAGCGAACATTCGTTCATGTTTGCATGACTTCTGGACCTGGTTACGAAAGCGCCGGATCATCACCCTGGCACAGTTCCCGGAGTTTCCCGAGGTCAAGTATGAGCTGGGCTATCGCAATATCATTGAGATAGACACCCAGCAAGCTATCATTGCCGAGGTAAAGCGCATCACCCGGGACGTGAACCCTAAAATCTGGCTGGGCATCAGGTGGCTATCCATCTACATTGCGCTACGTCCTGGCGAGCTAATAGGCATCCAGGAAAAGCATATAAACAGGGATGGCGTGATCATTGTACCGCATACGAAAGACGGAAAGCCGAAAACAATATTCCTACTGGACGATGATATTGAGCTGCTGAACGCAATGCCCCGTGGTCTGCCGGACCTATTCTTTTTCCGGCATCCTGCTGGTATATCCGGCTGCAAGGCCGGCCAGAAGTTCGGCAACCGCTACCTGTATAAATATTGGATGAAGGCCTGTAATAACCTGGGGATCCAGGGTGTTGATATGTACGGTGGCACCAGGCATAGCACAGCCAGCGCGCTGTCAAGCGTCCTGAGCCCGGATGAAATCAAGATACACGGCACCCAGCATAGCACGAACAAAGCGTTTGAAAGATACTTCCAGCGCAAGGCCAGGGACAGCCTGAAGGTATCAAGCGCGGTCACAGTGTTACAACAAGTTTACAACCAAAAGGACAATGACAAGGGCGGTAAGGTGTTGAAATT
>NBLJ01000051.1 GCA_002084545.1 Desulfobacteraceae bacterium 4572_123
GTGTCGGATTTGGGGTTTGGGTGGGTACGGGTTTAGGGCAGGCACGGGTTTAGGGCAGGCACGGGGGCCTGTCCCTACGGAGGAATATGGCATATAATCCGGATATTCATCATCGTCGGTCCATTCGGTTGCAGGGATATGATTATTCGCGGACCGGGGCGTATTTTATCACCATCTGCACGCAGAACCGGGAATGTCTGTTCGGGGAAATTGTAGACGGGAAAATGGCATTAAACCCTGCGGGTGTTATGATTCAAACCGTTTGGGACGAAATCCCGGATCATTACACCGGAATCGAAATTGATGAATTTGTCGTCATGCCCAACCACGTCCACGGCATCATTGTCATTGTTGCCCCCACGGGAAATACGGGGTCGTTGTCATTGGGGGATATGGTGCATCGATTCAAAACCATGACCACCAAACGATATGCCGATGGTGTGAAACAATCGGGTTGGCGACGGTTTCCCGGCAAATTGTGGCAACGCAATTATTGGGAACATATCGTTCGCAATGAAATGGAATTGGGCCGGATTCGGGAATATATTCACAACAATTCAACCCAATGGAAATATGATCGTCTGAATTTAGGCAAGAGGAAAACCGGCAATCCAGGCATGGTTTGTGAACCTGTTTATAACTACCCCACAGAAGGGTGGATGGTATGACCCAAACAAATACACTGCAATATATCAAATTCGACGAACATAACCATGTCGAGAATTTGCTTGACTTGCATGGAAAATGTTGCCTATGTTCTTTTTTTGTACGCGGAACAATTTTTTATCACCATCATTTATAAGGGTACTTATGGGAATTTTAAACAAATTATTTGGAATGAAACAACCTGAATCCACCCCCAAGCTGGGACGTAACGATCCATGCTGGTGCGGAAGCGGGAAAAAATATAAAAAATGTCATATGGACTCGGATTTGAGGAAACAATCGCGTTTTGCGGCATCAACCTGTAGAATGTCTTCGTGACGTCGGTAAGACCGGTGCCGGCGGCACTGGATGAAAAAAATCAAATTTTGTTAAGACCGGGGCTTTTTTCCGGAGCACTTGGGAAAAATTGTCACGGCATGTGCTATTAATGCCCCGGATTCCTGCCTCGAGAAAGAACGCCAAAAGATGAAAAAACGCGATATTCATATTTGGCGGCGAACCATGCAAACAGGTGTCGCGGCTCTTTTTATCGTGCTTCCCATATTGAACGCCTCGGGCTTCATCTTTATCTGGGGGAATTTTTTAAACATACATGTCGGCAGTTTGACATTTTCCGATCCGCTTGCTGTTTTGCAGGTGATCGTTAAGAATCAATACATGCCCCTTGGGCTTTTGATCAGCGCCGGAATGGTTTTGGCCATTGCATTTTGCCTGGGTACTGTTTTCTGCTCCTGGGTTTGCCCCTTTGGATTGTTGTCGGAACTGGTTAATAAACTCGCCTGTCGGATTCGGCCCCGAAAATTCAACGGTAGTACAATTAGTAAAAACGGGTTTACAGCCAAGGCGATCGGTTTTTGCGCTATCTTTTTGCTCTTTTGGTCTATTTTTAACTCACCGGTTTTAAACCGGGTCTCCCTGCCGTTTCAGTATTCAAATATTTTTCAATATTTTTTTATTCATCAATATCTATCCGGTGCGATCTGGTTTATTGGGGTGATATTGCTGCTGGAATTTGCATTTCGTACCCGTTTGTGGTGCCGCTGGATTTGTCCGCAGTCCGTTCTCCTATCGGTTGCCAAGCTGCTTAACCCCTTTCGGCTTAAAGTTGTTTTTGAAAAAGAAAGGTGTGTTGGAAGCAATGCGCTGAGCCCATGCCAGAAAGCCTGTTCCCTTGACCTGGACCCCAGGCGTTTAAATGGCTGGATCGAAGCAGAGTGTACCAATTGCGGCGATTGTGTGGATGCCTGCGGAAAAACGGGTGGGGCGCTTGGTTTTACATTTGGCCAAAGCTGTAGACAGTCCATCACAAAAGTTTAAGTTCAGGTTTTTTAAACCGGCAATGCTGTTTTAAAGCGTTGTTGTATGAATGGCTTCCGCAGCAATGGTGTACTGAACCACGTCGTTTACCAGAAATCCGTGCTGTCTGTATTCGCCGGGTGAGATCATCGCGGTTATCCAGATGCCCGAGTCGATCAGAACGCGGATATATCCATTTTCCGACATCACCTGCCTGACCTTGCCCTGTAAAGAATTTTTGCCGGGTTTTTTTGAACCCTTCCTGCAAAGCCTGATGTTGTGCGGATCAATGAAGACCCGGATTCGGCTGCCCGTTGGTCTTGCTTCCCTGGTTCCGGCAAAAAGGGAGACGTTCGGGAGAAGCGTATAAACATATTTTCCCCGGCAATCCTGGTTTATAACGGCGGAAAAGGTATTTTCGTATCCGGCCCGGACCAGGTTGCCGTGATCAAGCACCAGGGTCTGATGGGCGATGCTTGCGGCCTGGGTGCGGTCGTGGGTTGTAAAGATGATGCTGATCTTTTTTTCCGCATTTATCTGTTTGAGTAAATTGATGATGATGGCCTGATTTTCCGCATCGACGCTGGCAGTGGGTTCGTCGCATAAAAACACTTCGGGCGAAAGTGCCAGGGCCCTGGCCAGTGCCACTCGCTGGGTTTCCCCGCCTGAAAGCAGATGGGCCCGGGCCGATGCAAAATCCCGCATGCCCACAAGATCCAGGGCCTCTTCGATAATGCGTGTACGGTTTTTAGGAGAAATTTTTCGGATTTTAAGACCGAATTCAATGTTTTTGAATACCGAGGTTGTAAACAGGATCGGATGCTGGTGTACTACAACAACCCGGCGCCTTAGCGCCTGAAGTGTTTTTTCGAAAAAAGCAACCGGCCTGGACCGGTATTGTATCGTACCGGACGTTGGGGTATCAAGGAAGCCGAGAATGTTCAAAAGCGTTGTCTTGCCGGCCCCGTTGGGGCCCAAAAGGGCGTATATCCGGCTTTTTTCTATGGCCAGGCACGGGATCGAAAGGACGGTCCGGCTGCCGTGGACTTTTTTCAATTCTGTTAATTCATAAACCATCATATCCGGCTTCTTCCCTGGAAAAAATGAAACAGCAGATTCATGCCGAAGCTGAGCCCTAAAAGAACGATGCCCAGGGCAATAGCCAGTGTAAAGGATCCCTTGTCGTATTCAAGGGCCATGGCTGTTGTCATGGTACGGGTAAACCCTTTTATGTTGCCGCCGAGCATCATGCTTATGCCAACCTCTGAAATCACCCGGCCAAAAGCGGCCACGATGGCGGCGACAATGCCGAAACGCGCCTCCCGGAATACAACCCATGCGGTTTGAATCCGATTTGCACCGAGGGTCATGGCAGTTTTGCGGTAGCGTTCATCAATCCGGCTGATGGCGGCAATGGTAAAAGCGGTCACCACCGGAATGATCAAAATCACCTGACCGAGAACGATGGCCGCCTGGGTGTATAACAGGTCGAAAGGTCCGAAGATGCCTCTCCGGGAGATAAATGCGTAAACAAACAATCCGATGACCACCGTCGGCAGGGCCAGCAGAGTATTCAAAACAGTGATCACCAGGGGCTTGCCCCGCCACTCGCTAAAGGCGATGATAAACCCCAGCGGTACACCGAAAAGGCCTGCGATCAGGGTCGATGAGATGCTGACTCTGATAGAAACGCCTACAATCGAGATCATTTCCGCATCCAGTGATAAAACCAGGAGCAGGGCCGATGCAAAGCTGTCGATAAGAAAATCCATTGGTGCCTGTTTTTGGTTAGATTGTTTATTCTGCTATTTACCAGCATCAGGGTAAAACAACTGTTTGTCAATAAGTCGGTAATTGGCAATCAGCGATTGACCTCTTTCAGATACCAGCCAGCGTGCAAACTGATCAGCCAGTTCATGCCTTACATGGCTGTGTTTTTCTGGATTGATCGGAATCACGCCGTAGGGGTTGGCCAGTTTCGGATCGCCTTCACAGAGGACCACCAGATCAATGGGCACATCCCGGCCAAACCTGTATTTGATGTATGTTCCCCTGTCGGCGAGAATATAGGCCTGTTTTTCGTCGGCAAAAGTCATGGCCTTGCCCATGCCCATGCCTATTGACAGATACCATTGCCCCAGACCGGCGGGATGGGTGAAGGTGACCTCCTTTTTTTTTCCTTTTTTTACAATTTCACGGGTTTGTTTTTCAAGGGCAAGGTTCGTTTCCAGCCAGAGGGCCTGCTCTTTGGTGTGGGTTCCGCTGTCGTCACCGCGTGAAACAAACAGGGCATTGGCTTTGGCAATTTTTTCCAATGCCCGGGCGGCATCGGAAAGGCCTTTTATGCCTGCCGGATCTTTTGGCGGACCCAGGATAATAAAATCGTTGTGCATTACGGCATATCGTCTGGTGCCGTATCCATCCGCAACGAATTTTTCCTCGCGGGCTTTGGCATGCACGAAGATTACGTCCACATTGCCGTCAATACCGTCGCGAATGGCGGCCCCGGTTCCCTTGGCCACCACTTTGACCTGGATGCCGGTGTCTTTTGTAAGTTCAGGCAGCAATACATCCAGAAGGCCGGAGGCCTGGGTGCTGGTTGTTGTCGACATCGTCAGAATTTTTTCCCCGCCCGAAACAGTACCCGGCGCCATTATCAGAATAAGTATAATGTTGAATATTGCCGGAAGGTGTTTTCTCATTTTGATCTCCTTTGAATATTGATGGTTTTTATCGGTTTGTATCAGGGGTTTGTTTATATGAAAAAGACAAATCATGTCAACAGAATTCTAAAAATCGGTTTAACTTACCGTAAATTACCGTAAAGGATATTTGTGGGGCCAATAACAGCGAATTTGGTTGGATTTTTTATAGATGGCCATCGGTCAGGATATCAATCTGTTCCGTCACAAAGCGAATATGTTGTTATATTAGCTGGATAAAATTACTTTTGTGTAAAAAAAAAGGATTGACAGCAAATAGCAAAAACCCTATGATCTTTTAAGACCAACTGGTCTGTTTCTTGTCGTCAAAATGGAGTATTCAAATGTCACTAAAAGAAAAAATTATTCACGAATCGTTGAAATTATTCTCCCTGAAGGGCTTTCTAAGTACATCCCTTAACGATATTTTAACGGCTACCGGTACATCAAAAGGAGGATTCTACAACCATTTCCAGAGCAAGGAAGACCTGTTTTTTCATGTGATGGACGAGGCCAGGAAAATATGGCGGGAAAAAAATCTGGCCGGGTTGGATGAAATCGAGAAGCCTGTAGAAAAAATAAAAAAACTTCTTGAAAATTTTAAAAATCGCTATTTACTTGACTCCGAGAACTTTCCGGGCGGCTGTGTCTTTATCACTCTCTCGGTTGAACTGAACGACCAGCGTCCCCATTTATCAAAAGAGATCAGCAAAGGATTCACAGGTATTAAGAAAATGCTGAAAAGATTGCTGGATCAAGGTAAAAGCGAAGGGGCTCTGGCAAGGGGAGTGGACACCGCCAGGGCAACGGAAATCTTATTTGCCGGTTTGCTTGGGGCATCGGTTATTTACGGGGTGGATAAATCAGATTCCTGCCTGAACAGTTCAATCGATGCCCTGATCAACTATCTGGAATCGATAAAAATTTAAATCGCGGAGGCAATCATTCATGAATATCTGTCGGGGGATCGTGAACGATAAAGCTTACGCGGGGAGGGTAATATATGTCATTTGAGCGTCTTTTAAAACCGCGTTCCATTGCTGTTTTCGGCGGTGCGCAGGCCCAGGAGGTAATTCGCCAGAGTGATCGCATGGGATATAAAGGTGAGATCTGGCCGGTCCACCCCAAGAAAACCGAGATCATGGGACGCAAAGTCTACCGTTCGGTGGAGGATCTGCCCGGAAGCCCCGATGCTGCGTACGTGGGTGTTAACCGCAACCTTACCATCGACATCGTCAGAGATCTTGCCGCACGGGATGCCGGTGGTGCGGTCTGCTATGCCACCGGCTTTATCGAGGCGGGCGAGGAGGGTTCCAAACTTCAGGAGCAGCTTCTGAAAGCCTCGGGCGATATGCCCCTGGTCGGGCCGAATTGTTATGGGCTTCTCAACTATCTCAGCGGAGCGATGCTCTGGCCCGACCAGCAGGGCGGCCGACGGGTCGAAAAAGGCGTGGCCATAATCACCATGTCGTCCAACGTGGGTTTCAACCTTACTATGCAGCGGCGCGGTCTTCCCATTGCCTACATGATTTCCCTGGGAAACAAACTGAAGTTCGATCTTCATGATGCTATCAACATTTTTGCTCGACAGGACCGGGTCACGGCTATTGGGCTCTACCTGGAAACGATGCCTGACCCGAAGGCCTTCCAGGATGCGGTCAACGTCGCACGGGAATTGGGAAAGCCCATCGTTGCCATCAAGACCGGCCGCTCCGGGGTCGCCCGGAAAATGGTGGTATCCCATACGGCCTCCCTAGCCGGTTCCGATGTTCTTGTGAGTGCTCTGTTCGAGCGACTCGGCGTGGCTCGAGTCGATTCCCTGGAAGCGCTCATGGAAGCTCTGAAGGTGCTGCACGTTCTTGGCCCGTTAAACGGCGGCCGGATCGGGGCCATGAGCACCTCGGGCGGTGATCTCATACTTCTCGCCGATGCCATGGGTCCTGGCCTGACAATGCCTCCGCTGTCCGAGAAAGTGGAGCAAGGCCTTTGCGCAACGGTGCACGAACGGGTGGTGGCCGCCAATCCGTTTGATTACCAGATGTTCACATGGGATGACGAGGAGCGGATGGCCGAGAATTTTACCGCCTTTTTGTCGGAAGACTTTGATGTATCGTTGTGCCTGCTTGATTACCCGAGAGAAGACATTTGTGACCAGTCGACCTGGGGTGGGGCCGAGAGGGGTTTTGTCCGGGCTGCACGACAGACCAACACCAAGGGTGCGGTGATGGCGACCTTTTCAGATACGATTTCAGAATCGGTGGCGGCGCGCTTGATGAAAGACGGTATTGCACTGCTTGCCGGCATTGATGCCGGGATAGCGGGTATCCAGGCCGCAGTCGATATAGGCGCTGCCTGGGGCCGGCCTGAAAGTCCGCGTTTACTTACGAACGTTGGTCAACGGCGGGACGGTTCCGTAAAGGTTCTGGACGAGGCTGCATCCAAGGCTCTTCTTGCCCGATGCGGCGTGCCGGTCCCTCCATCGAAGGTCGTTCGTAATGCCAGGGAGGCGGCGGCGGCGGCCGAGGAGCTTGGCTGTCCGGTTGTCGCCAAAGCCCTGGGTATTGCGCATAAAACCGATGCAGGGGGCGTTAGGCTCAATCTTTGCACCGCCGGCGATGTGTCGGCTGCGGTGACGGAGATGTCGCATCTTTCCGAGTCTTATTTGATCGAAAAAATGGTTGACGGCGTTGTGGCGGAGCTGATTGTCGGAGTGGCCCGTGATGAGCAGTTCGGCCCTTATTTGCTGATCGGTGGCGGTGGAATCCTGGTCGAGTTGATGAAAGATAGCCGGTCGCTCCTGTTACCGGTGGACAGAGAGCAGGTATTGAATGCCCTTGGCAAGCTGAAGTGCGCGCCGCTGTTCCGTGGCTTCCGGGGAAGGCCCCGTGCCGACCTGAGCGCTGCCGTTGATGCCGTCCTTGCCATCGCCGCGTTTGTCGAAAAAGACCCTGCGTCCATCGACGAGCTTGATGTCAATCCGCTGATGTTACTTGCCGAAGGCCGGGGGGTCGTTGCGGCCGACGCGCTGATTCGCATGAGGCTGCCCTGATGTACAGCCACGGGGTCCCGACATGCCTTCGTACGGTATAAAGGTATGCACTTTAAACATTTAATCAGATCAAAAGCAGCGGGAAGAAAAAGGCCGGGATGGCGGCTTGGTTCCGCGGTGGAAAGGACCTGAACATATGAAAACCAATGGCAATGATATCGAGAAAACCATCGTCGACAAGGCAAAAGAGTTGGGAGCGTCCCTGGCGGGAATCGCATCCATTGATGATCTGAAGGCTTCCTCATCCTATGAGATCTACGACAAAAGGCCGTTCTATGAAGAATATAAAGGCGTAAAATGGCGAAAAGAGCACAAATCAATACTGGTGTGGGCCTTGATCCATCCGGCATCAGAGCCGGTACTCGATTGGTGGAGCATGAAGGTTCCGGGTTTTACCCCGGGCAATGGTGTGATGAGGATGCAGTCGAGAAAGCTTCGGATCTGGCTGGGTGAAGAACTCGGAATCAACGCCCTTTCGCTGCCTTACCAAATTGAGTACGGAGGGGCTTTCCTCAAGGACTCCGCCCACCTGGCCGGCCTGGGAGTGATCGGGAAAAACAATCTTTTGATCACACCGGAATTCGGGCCGCGTGTCCGTCTCAGGGGGATTTTCATGGAGGCGGCGCTCAAGCCGACCGGTCCTGCCGAGTTTGATCCGTGCAACGGCTGCGACATGCCCTGCCACCGAGCCTGTCCGAGAGGGGCGTTCCGAAGCGGGTCCTTTGAGAGAGATTTCTGCAAGGAGGAAAACGACAAACGCGATGCCGAAGCGGAAATGATCGATGGCGCTATCATGGGGATCAAAGAGGTCAGCAAAGTATCCAAACCCTGCCGGATCTGCGAGTTCGCGTGCCCCTTTGGGCAGAAGGGTGCGGTTCTTTAAACAGGGTTATAACGATTTGGAACTTTGCAAAACAGCCGAAAATTAAGTTCCCTGCATCAGGATGCAGGGAACTTGTCGTTGAGTTTAAAGCCTTTCAGTTATTTTTTCTTTTTTTCAGGTTCGGAAATCTCTTCATCAATACCCATGATTTTTTTTGCATAACCGGCATACTCTTCCATGGGGGTGGTAAACCTGATCACGAGTTTTGCCCCGTCAGGAGAACCGCCGCCGTGCATGCATCCCGGGACCCCGCCGCCAAGGGTAAGCCATTCGGACAGACGGGCGGCCTTAAACCGGGCTTCACCGGAACAGGCCCCGGCCTTAAGACATTTTTGCAGCATTTCCCCATATTCAGAATTTTTTAAATCCTTATAAGACGGCATGCAGCCGGTTTCCACGATGCCGCCGCCAATATCCTGGGTCAGCCGTTTGACTTCATAGGGAAGGGTTGCCACCATCACCTTATTGGTGTGAGAGGTGAGGGGGTCGGCAAAAAAAGATCCGGAAGGATGCTTGAAACCGATGGCACACGCTCCCGCCCCCAGTCCATAGGTGACCTGGTTGTTTATTGACATATCCACGAATTTTCCCATGAATGTTTTTGCTGAAAGGCCGTTGGCCCGTGCCATCAACATGGAGGCCCCGATCATGACATCTCCCTGGCCTGCAACACAGGCGCCGATGCACGACCGGTAGTTTGCTGTAAAAAACTGGATTACTTTGGCGGTGTATTTAAACTCCTTGCACATGAAAACGCGTTCGTTGGGAACAAAGACATCGTCAAAAAGAAGCCAACCCTGGGTGATCCCCGTATCGGGTACCTCATCACCGGCGGTTTCCTCCATTTCGCGTCTGTCGCTGGGGTGAGTAGCTTCCACAATGGTCAGCCCATTGATGTCGCGGGGAACCACACAGGCAACTGCATAATCCTGATCCGCCTCGCCGTAGATGCTGCCGGGAAGAAGAAAAATTTCCTGGGAGGCTGCCGTACCGCAGATCATCACCTTTGCCCCCCTGATAATGATGCCGTCATTCCGAACTTCCGTTACCCTGAGGTTAGTATCCGGATCTGCCTGCTGATGGGGTTTTGCACTCCGGTCTCCCTTGGCATCGGTAAGTGCTCCCGCTACAGCAAGGCCCTTTTCCTGAGCCCCGAGAATCCACTTTTTTAACCGTTCCTGATAGTCGGTACCGAATTCCTTGTCAATATCGCGGGTAACGGCCCACATGACGTTCTGGGCGTTCCACCCGACACAGACCCCGCCTGTACAACTGCCGGTTCTCCTGTAATTCTGACGTTTCATCTTCATGTTGGCAATGAGATCTTCCGAGCTTTGCATCATGGAGTTCCATCTGAGAATTTTTTCTCCGGTAAATCCCGATGTGGTGCTGTATATATCCGCCAGTTCGGGATCATTTGCCGCATCATAATTCAGTGCATGGCTTTCCACGGTTCTTTTTGTGGCAGGATGGGTCGTAACATCTTCGATCAGTTCGCCAAATTTGTATATGTTTGGCCTGAGTTGCCGAAGCGCTTCCAGATAATCCTTTCTTGTTTTGATACCCATGATAACTCTCCTTTGAATTAAGCACCTTTTTGATATTGTTTGATTTTGTCTATGAGCACCGGGATAAACTCCCGGCAGTCGTCAACAACGCCGTAATCAACCTGCTCAAACACGGGTGATCCGGCATCGTTGTTAACAGCGACCATAATTTTGGCATTGGTGATTCCTACCATATGCTGCTGCTCCCCGGAGAGCCCTGCGCCGATATAAAGATCGGGGCTGACCATTTTACCGCTCTGGCCGATCATTGACTCCAGTTCGGTCCATCCGGCATCCACAGCGGGACGTGTGGCACCCAAAGCAGCCTTGAGCGTTTTAGCCAGGGCTGAAATTTTATGCCACCCCTCTGCGTCACAGGCGCCGACACCGCCGGCAACCACAATAGAGGCCGACTCCAGGGGAATCCCCTCCGGCTCTTCCCTGATAATTTCAATAGTGCGGATTCTTTCTGGAAGATCATCCGGCAAGTCGAGGGAAATGGTTGTGCCGGTTCTGTTACGGTCAAGTTCCGGCTTTTGGAAGACTCCCTTTGCAACGGTTGCCATCTGCGGACGTTTTTGAGGGCAGGTAATGGTGATCAGACCGCCATAGGCAGGGATTTTCTGCTCCAGGATTTTATTTCCGGCAATTACAAGATCAATACAATGGGCGGTCAGGCCGGTCTGGAGACGGGCGGCTACAAGCGGAGCCAGCTCCCTGCCGATGTCGGTCGATCCCATCAGCATAATTCCCGGTTTGCGATTTTTAGCCAGGGAAACAATCATTTCAGTGTAAAGATCCGGTTGATAGAAAGCCAGTTCCGCAAAGTCGCCTGTAAAGACGGTATCGGCACCGGAGGCAATCAGCAAATCCGAATTCAGGTTGCTGTTTTTTCCGAGCAGCACAACTTCAAGAGGTGTGCCAAGCTGATCGGCAAGTTGCCTTGCCTTGCCGACAAGCTGCAGTGATATGGTCCGAAGATCACCGCCTGTCTGCTCCGCCACAACCCATACCGGGTCATTGATATTTTCCATGATTGCTGCCTTTCATGATTTCAAATTCCTGTTTTTTATCGTGAACCGATAACCGTAAACCGTAAACAGTGTCCGGGTCAGGCCTATATCACGCCTGCCGATGTCAGTTTTTCCACCAGTTGTTCAGCCATCTCTTCGCGGGTTCCGCTGATCATCTCCACCTCGCGCCGACTCTCTGTGGTGGTCATGCTTGAAACGATGGTGGGCGAACCCTCCAGACCTACGGCAGTTTCAGGGAGCCCAAGGTCAGCCAGGGCCCACTGGGTTATCTCTTTTTTGCGGGCCTTGATAATACCTGAAAAGCTGAGATTCCTGGGAGAATTGAGATCTCTTGTAACGGTGAAGACCGCCGGCAGTTTCACTGCCATGAGGCGGTAGCCGTCCTCGATATCGGCCTTGACCGTCCACCAGGCCCCTTTCTGCTCAACGATTTCAGAAACCATCGTTACTACCGGCATTTTCAAAAAGACGGCCATCTCGGGTCCCACCCATTCAGTAGCTCCGTCGCTGCTGGCCATACCGCAAAGAACGAGATCGCATGGCCCGATTTTTTTGATACCCTCGGCCAGGGTCCGGGCGGTTGCAAAGGCATCCGCCCCGCCAAAGGCCCGGTCTGAAAGGAGAATACCCCGATCAGCCCCCAGCGCCAGACATTCTTTTACAATATTGCCGGCGCCGGGCGGCCCCATGCTCAAAACCGTTATGTGTGCCCCTGCCTGTTTTTTTATCCTCAGGGCCGCTTCCATGGCATGCTTGTCCAGGGGATTGATAACAAGGGCCGCATTGCCGCGCGTAAGGTTCCCGCTGGCGGGATCAATCTTTATTTTACAGGCATCCTGGGGATCAGGCACCGCCTTTACGCATACCACAATATTAAGCATTTTCAGATCCTTGTTTGGTCCGGGTGTCGCCGGAAAAAACCGGCTGTTTTATCCAAGGGGTAATTCCTTCGCGGTTTATGAAATAGCCCAGCGCGCGATGATCACTTTCATGATATCCGATGTCCCGGCCGATGGCCCCAGGACAAAGGAGTCCCGCAGATAGCGTGTGACGGCAAATTCTTCCATGCAGCCGTATCCTCCGTGGATATCCGCAGCCATCTTGGCTGCCTTCTGGGCCGCCTCGGTGGTAAAATATTTGGCAACCGAAAATTCGTTTGAAGAGCGTTTGCCACTGTCTTGTATGGCGGCGGCCCGGTATCCGAGCAGGCGGCCGGCCTCAAGGTCGACCTTCATCTCGGCGATCTTGTTCTGGATCGTCTGAAGCTTCATGATCGGTTTTCCATAAAGAACCCGCTCGTTTGCAAATTTTATGGCCGCTTCCAGACAGGCGGTTTGAAGCCCTAATGCACAGCCGACCATACCACCCCTTCCCACGTCGCCGATGGCTGCCATGGCAACGGCAAGACCCTTGCCTTCCACGCCCAGGAGGCTGCCTGCCGGCACCCGGCAGTTTTCAAGGGACAGCTCTCCTGTGTTGCAGCCGCGCATGCCGACCTTGTGTTCTTCATGGGTCGGTTTGAAACCCTCTGTCTCCTTTTCGACAATAAACGTCGAAAACACCTTGGGGTTTTCTTCATCCTTGGCCAACACGGTGATGGTGTCCGCAATATGGGAATTTGTGATAAAGCATTTTCGGCCGTTGATAATATAGTCGTTACCATCTTTTTTATAGGTCGTGCGCGCTGCGGTGGGATCACTGCCGCCGGTTGCTTCGGTAACGCCGACCGTGGCAAGCCGCTCTCCAGCGGCCAGACCGGGCAGGTATTTTTCTTTCTGTTCATCATTGCCGAATTTAACGATCGGTTCGATACCAAGGGCAAAGACCTGCAGCATCATAGCCGTTGCCACCGAAACCCTGGCAATCTCTTCAAGCGCGATCAGCCTGGCCGTGTAGCCCAGTTCCAGACCGCCATATGCTTCTGGAATAGTAAGCGCCATCATTTCGGCTTCACCCAGGGCCTTAACCACCTCCATGCTGACCTTGCCGGTCTTCTCCATCTCGGCGACATGTGGGGCGATCTGGTTTTCCGCAACCTCACGGGCCGCCTTTCTGAACATTTCCTGCTCTTCGGTAAACGTGAAATCAATCATCTTTTTAAGCTCCTTTTTTTATTATGATCTTTGAAATACCCCAGCCACTTGCGGCGGGGAGCGCCTTTGAATCTCTTTGTTTTTAACGAATATCGATATAGCCCGGTTTAATTCAGCGCGGCAGACCGACTGGTCTGTTTTTTATATAATTCCACTATTCCAATGTCAAGCGGTTTTTCAACACCTGCGCTGATCGCATTTTTCATACATGATACGGAAACGGTTTTGACAGACGCTCCCGGGAGGGCTTTATATTGCGCGTTTCCTTTTATATCTGTTTGTGATAATTGTATTATTAAGGAGCCTATGATGGAGAATACTTTTTCGATAAAGGGTCAAATTGTCGACCTTGCCAATTCTCGAATTTTTTCCGGAACGGTGATGGTGGAACAGGGTCGGGTGGCCGGTATCCGGCAAGAGGCTGTTTCATCAAAGCACTATATCATGCCTGGCTTTATCGATGCGCACGTACACATTGAAAGCTCCATGCTTGTTCCATCGGAGTTTGCACGGCTGGCGGTTCCTCACGGGACAGTAGGCAGCGTCTCCGACCCGCATGAGATTGCCAATGTTCTGGGAATTGACGGCGTGCGCTTTATGATTGCCAACGCCCGGCAGTCGCCGTTTAAATTTTGTTTTGGTGTACCTTCATGTGTACCGGCAACGCCGTTTGAATCCAATGGAGGCGCATTGAGCGTACGGGAGATTACTGAACTTCTGGCACTTCCCGAAACGGGCTGCCTCTCGGAAATGATGAATTTTCCCGGAGTTCTTCAGCGGGATGAGACAGTGATGGCCAAGATTGCGGCGGCGAGGATTCAAGGGAAACCGATTGACGGTCATGGGCCGGGGCTGACGGGAGACAAAGCGCGCCGGTATATCGAAGCGGGCATTACCACTGACCATGAATGCATTACTTTGGAGGAAGCACGAGACAAGATCCGGTTTGGGATGAAAGTTATCATCCGGGAAGGCAGTGCGGCGAAAAATTTTGATACTCTTATCCCCATCCTCAACGAATTTCCTCATATGGTGATGTTTTGCTCTGATGACAAACACCCTGACAATCTTATAAAGGGCCATATTAATGAACTGGTACGCAGGGCAATTGCTTTTGGCTGCGATCCTTTACAGGTATTTACCGCTGCCTGTAAAACACCGGTGGAGCATTATCGATTAGGGGTTGGCATGCTTCGCCCGGGAGACCCGGCGGATTTTATTGTTGTCGAGAATC
>NBLJ01000161.1 GCA_002084545.1 Desulfobacteraceae bacterium 4572_123
AACATGTCGGGAGTGTAGGCCTGATCGGCATCGCACAGCGCTTCTTCAGGGTTGTTGTGGACCTCGATCATCAAACCATCGGCACCGGCGGCCACCGCAGCCATACTCATAGGGCCGATCAGGCTGAGACGACCGGTGCTGTGGGTCGGATCGACTATAATGGGCAGGTGCGTCAACTCCTTGATAGCCGGCACCGCACTCAGGTCCAGCGTGTTACGGGTGTATTTTTCAAAGGTTCGGATGCCCCGCTCGCAGAGGATGACATTCGGATTGCCTTCACTCAAAACGTATTCAGCACAATTGAGCCACTCCTCCAGGGTCGAATACATTCCACGCTTCAGCAGCACCGGGCGCCGCGCCCTTCCCACTTCCTTGAGCAGGGAATAATTCTGCATGTTGCGGGTTCCGATCTGCAGAACATCCGCAAACTCCGCCACCCATGAGACGTCCCGCGGGTCGATAACCTCGGTAACAATCGGCAGACCGGTTTCATTTCGCGCTTTCGCCAATATTTTCAGACCGTTAAGCCCCAATCCCTGAAAAGCATAGGGTGACGTGCGCGGTTTGAAGGCACCGCCCCGCAGCATATCCGCGCCGGCGGCTTTGACGGCACGGGCGGTTATGAGAGTCTGCTCCTCGGATTCTACACTGCAGGGCCCTGCTATAACGACCAGGTCCCGTCCGACCTCAACATCGGACACGTTCACAATTGTATGCCGTGCTGTTTCTCGAGATGCGAGTCTAAGATTTTTCATAATAAAAATCCCTTTTGCTGATTATAAAATGGCTGCCGTTAAAAAGTTATAAAATATATGCTGCCGGGGTTTTCCACAAAAAAAAGCTCCGGGGCCTTATCCCCCGGAGCTTAAAATAAAAAACCCGGGTGGCCGCTTAAGTCCACCCGGGTTGTTCAATGGTTATATCATGATTTAAACAACCGGATGAACGCTTCTAAAGCGATAAAAGAAGAGTCTAAAATAGATGTCGTATACGCTTTTGATCGAGTTGCCGTTCATTGGTTGTTTCCTTTCATTCAGTAATTGCCCTATAAACAATCGAATCAATCAAGTCAAGAATTTTATTTGCATTCCGCGTAATTCCCCGCTCGGAGATAACTCCTGCGACAAATGACGTCTTAACATGTCGGCATGCCCTGATTAATGGCGTGTTATAAAAAAAAATAAGTGCTGTCGCCAAAGCAATTTTGATATAATTCATTTTTTCCTGCTATTTAATTTTATCCAGCCTGTTTTCGTCATACACCCTTCTGCACAATATTGCCTTCCGGATCAACAATCATGCTTTCTCCCTTGCCGCCATATCCGACCCCGTTGACACTGACCATATAACACTGATTTTGAATGGCCGCGGCCCGGCATAAAATGACTTCCTGACAGCGATCCTGAGTACCTGCCGCCGTCAGGACAAAAATAATCCGAGCGCCCTTGAATACAAGATCCCTGATAAGTTCGGGAAACCATAAATCATAGCAGTTGCACAAACCTATTCTTCCGATGTCGGGTATATCAAAAACAAGGGTTTTATCTCCTGAAACTGTTGTCTCATGAGGCCTCCAGGGGTACATTTTCCTATAGGTTTCAATAATATTACCCTTATCATCAAAAACAGGGCTTGAATTATAAATATTATCTCCCTTTTTTTCATAGATTGAGCCCGGGATAAAATAAATGTTGTTGGTTTCGGCAATTTTTGAACAAAAATCAGTAATTAAATTCGGTATTTCAATAGCTTTTTTTTCAAAATCAGGAGCACCCTGAAAACAGAGCTCCGGGGCAGCTACAATCTTCACCCATGGACTGTAATATTTTATTAATTCAACCTGCCCGGCCATATTCTCCAGATTTTTTTGTACATCATCCGGATCGACTTCCATCTGGCAGGCCCCCAAACCCAATAAACCGCTCATAATGACTCCTTGCTATGTTTTTAAAACCTCTTGTTTCCATAATTGTTCATGACGATGACATCTGACCCAGCTCTTTTTTCCGGTTTTGCATACCACAGGACTTTTTTTACTGCAAATCTCTTCTTTATAATCGCATCTTGGGTGAAAATGACATCCTGATGGCGGATCAGATAATTTAGGCACTTCGCCTTTAAGTATTCCCAGCTCTTTTCCTGATTCAGGGTCTGCAACAGGCACGGCTTTCTTCAACGCTCTGGTATAAGGATGCCGCGGAGCATTAAACAATGATCCGGCATCCTGAACCTCAATGATCTGCCCGGCGTACATGACCGCCACCCTGCTGCAGACATGCTCCATAATACTTAAATCGTGGCTGATAAAAAGATAAGTCAGCTTCAATTTATCCTGTAAATTTTTCATCAGGTTGATCACCTGGGCCTGTACAGACACATCAAGGGCACTGGTGGCCTCATCAAAAACAATGAATCTGGAATCGGTTGCCAAAGCCCTTGCAATACAGATTCTTTGCTGCTGCCCCCCTGAAAATTCATGTGGATAACGATAGATATGCTCCGGCCTCAGATCCACAAGGTCAAGCAATTTCACGGACTGTTCAAGATAGTTTTCTTTTGCAACCCTTGAATTCAAATGCAATGCTTCACTTAGTATTTTAAATATTGTCATCTTTGGGTTTAAAGATGCTTTCGGGTCCTGGAACACCATCTGCATTTTAGCTCTGAATGGTTTAAGGCCTTTGGCGGATAGCTTTCCTATGTCATGACCCATAAATTGAATTTCACCTGAGGATAGAGGTGCAAGCCGCAAAATGGCTCTGCCCAGTGTGCTTTTCCCGCATCCGGATTCACCCACCAGCCCGAGACACTCTCCTTGAATGATATTAAGACTGACATCACTGACGGCCTTAATCCAGGAGGCCGGTTTCCCCAAAACCCGTTTCTCATTGGGGAACCATGTGTTCACCTGTTCCAGTTTAATAAGAGATTCATTCATGTCCGCTTTCTTTACAGCTTATTTTTTATGATTGTATAAAAAACACGAAACAGCATGATTATCTTCAAGTTTCATGTTGTCCGGCTTTTGTTCACTGCAAATTTTCATTGCTTTATCGCATCTGCGGTGAAAACGGCATCCGGGCGGCGGGTTGGTCAGATCCGGAATCATGCCGGGCACAAAAGATAAAGGTTCATTTTTCCCCAGTTTGGGAACAGCTTTTAAAAGGCCCCTGGTATATGGATGCAGGGGGTTTTTGAAGATTGTTTTTGTATCGGCAATTTCAACGATTCTGCCGGCATACATCACGGCGATCCTGTCGCAGATCTGGGCTGCAATGCCTAAATCATGGGTGATAAACATAATCGCGGTCTGTTTGTTTCCGCACAGTTCTCTCATCAGCTTCAATATATGGGCCTGCACGGTTACATCCAGGGCACTGGTGGCTTCATCCGCAATTAAAATTTCAGGAGATGAAAGCAGGGCCAGGGCAATCCGATACCGCTGGGCCATGCCGCCGCTGACCTGGCCGGCATATAGTTTGAGCATCCGCCTGGTATCCGTAAGACCGACTTCATTTAATTTTTCTCTGGCTATCGATTCAATGGCCTGTTTTTGACTGCAATGATTTTTCTGCATTACCGCTTTAATGTCATCTGATAAATAAAGACGAATGAGTCGAAAAATCTGTTCCCCGAGGGTAAAGACCGGATTAATACTTGACTGGGGGTTCTGGAACACCATGGAAATCCGCTTGCCGCGGATCTCCTGAAGATTTTTAGGCGACATGGACAACAAATCCTTTCCGCCAAGTATTACCTGCCCTTTTGTTTCTCTTGAATGCCCGGGGATCAGGTTAAGGATCGATTTTGCCGTTACACTTTTCCCGGAGCCTGTTTCACCTACAAGTGCCAGTATTTCCCTTGGAAACAAGTTAAAGCTGACGCCTTCAAGTATTTTTGCCTGCCCCCGCGGGGTATTAAATGCTACATTCAAGCCTTTGACCTGCAGCACGGGCTCCCCGGCAGATGCAAATTCCGGTTTTTTATTTAAAACACTCTTGTTCACACTTAATTTCCCCAATTACTCTGAAATGCAGGAGTTGGACTTTTTTTACGAGACCGTCACCGATTGGAAGCCAAAATATCTTTCAGCGCATCACCAAATGTATTGAACGCGATAACCACCATAAACATGGCACACCCGGGAACTATGGAAATCCACCATTCCGACAGAATATTGGGCGAACCGTCCCAGACCATTAACCCCCAGTCCGCCATGGGAGGCTGTGTACCGATACCGAGAAAGCTTAACAGGCCAATGGCAATAATCGCCGGCCCTAAATCCAGAAGAATCATGACGATGACGGGAGTCATGATATTGGGAAGAAGATGGCGGAATATAATATATATCTTCCCATATCCCAGCATCCTGGCAGCCTCGATATAAAGTGTCTGTTTTATGGAAAGAACTTCTCCCTGAACCAGTCTTGTATACCAGGGCCACCAGGGGATAATTAAAGCAATAATTGCCGTGAACCAGCCGACTCCGACAACGAGTGAAATCGCTATGGCAATGAGCGTGGATGGGAATGATAAAAATATTTCCACAACCCGGGAAATTAAAGCGCCTGATATGCCTTCATTATACCCGGCCCACAGCCCAAACGGGACCCCGATAAGGGCGGCGGCAATTACAATTAACACACCGCCGAAAATAGAAATTCGAGAGCCGTAAATCACTCTGCTGAGCATATCCCTGCCATAGACATCGGTCCCTAAAAAATAAGCCGCTGAAGGCGGCTGCAGTCTCTGTTCAAGATTGAGTGATCCTTTGCCTTGTTCGGGATATGGTGCAATAAAGGGTGCAAACACGGCTGAGATCAAAGTCAGTACCAATATGATCAGTGATAAGAAAGCTGCCTTGCGTTTCAGCAGGCGCCTCAATTTGAACCATTTCACCTTTCTGTGTTCCCGGGTCACTTCTCTTGCCATTGCAGTATATGAATCTGTTTGTCTATCCATTGGTAAATCCCTATTCTATTCTCGGGTCAATAATTCGTCTGAGAATATCCATCATTGTATTTGCGATTACAAAAACAATACTGACCGTGAGGGAAACGCCGACAATTGCCGTGAAATCCAGGGTCATGATTGCGGCCAGGGCGTAATACCCGATTCCCGGCCAGTTAAAAATCATTTCCACATAAAACGTTGCCATTAAAATCATTGCCACGGATAATCCGATCACCGTGAGTACAGGGGAGAGAGCATTTCTAAGGCCATACCAGAAAAACAACACCCTTTCACTGATCCCTGATGCCCTTGCCGCCAGAATGTAATCCTGTTCCATTACATCAAGCAGAGATGAACGGGTAAGCCTAGCAATTATCCCCAGAGGTCCGACAAGCAGGGCAACTACAGGAAGAACCATGTGCTTGGAAATACTTTGAAATGCCTTGAAATTTCCTGAAACCAGCGTATCAATCATGCTGAAACCGGTAATATGCTGTATCGGGCTGGTGAATTCCAGAAACGAGTCCATTCTGCCCTGCAAGGGAAACCATCCCAGGTAATTAAAAAAAATCAATTGCAATAACAGGGCAAGAAAAAAAATGGGAATGGAAACAGTTGCCGATGTAATCCATTTTAAAATTTCATCTATGAAACTCCCCTGATAATAGGCTGCCGTCACCCCGATGGAAACCCCGCCAAAAGATGCTATCAGAAGCGCCCAGAAAACAAGCTCAAATGACATGGGAATTTTTTCCATCAAATCCTGAAAAACAGGGCGATGGGTCCGAATGGAAATCCCCATATCCGCATGAATCAATTTTCCCATGTAGCGTTTATATTGTATGATAAGCGGTTTATCCAGGCCCAACTCTATTCTGGCACGCTCGATCTGTTCAGGTTTCGCATTGCCACCGATATAAAGTGCCGCCACATCGCCCGGCAGAGAACGGGTAAAAAAGAATACCAGGGTGCTGAGAACAATAAGCAGAGCGATCAGGCCGACAAATCGTTTGCAAAGAAAAAAAAGCATGGGATTTACTATTCCATTTTTTATCACAGCCCCTTTAAACCGGGATTAAGGGGGGGATAAAAAAACGGCACCTGCGGATAGGCCGGATTCATGACAAGACCCTTTAACTTTTTATTCATTGGCCAATTTTCGACAACATCAGCTATCCAGGCAGCCGGCGCATCTTTTTGAATCAGGTTCTGGGCATCCACATAAAGCCCCAGCGCTTTTTCAGGATTGGACCCAACGATTTCATATGCCTGGCGAATCATTTTTTCATAGGCTGGATTTTTGTAATATGCCAGGTTCCAGACCGGTTTTTCTCCCTCATCACGCAGTAATGTATAAAGTGTTTCATAGGGATCGCTGTATGTCGGCCACCAGAGCAGAACAAACATATCCTGGGCCGTTTTGGGATCTTTTTTGGCCATGCTCCACTGGGTGGTCCATGCCAGCTTTTTAATTTCAACATCTACACCTATTTTCTTGAACTCACTCTGAATCAGTGGGGCAAACCGTGCCTCCTGTACATTTTCAGCGGCAAATGACAGTGTCAGCTTGAACCCGCCGCCTTCGTGGCCGGCCTCGGCAAGAAGTTTTTTTGCCAATTCAAGATCATGCTTGTACTGGAAGACATCCTTTGTACCGCCAAACTGTCCCTGGGGAACAGGGCCGCGTGCCTGACTCGCATTTCCCATAAATCCAATTTTAACGATATCCTCATAAGGGATGGCGTGGTTCAGGGCTTTTCTAACCTTTGGATTATCCAGGGGTGGGCGTTTGGTGTTATAAAATGCCATATAATTCTGATAGCTGGGGCCATACATTACTTTTGTTTTTTTGCCATTCTTAACAGAAGCATAGCTATCTAATGGAATTCTGCCAACGAGCATTGCCTGTTCGGATTGGAGCATCTGAAGCTGGGTTAATGGTTCTTTGGTGTATTTGACCAGTATGTTTTCAACGTGTTTTCCATCCCAGCCTCCCCAGTAGCCGTCAAATTTTGCCAGCATCCAGGATTCACCATCTTTGTAGTTCTTCAGAGTGTAAGGACCCGTTCCGGCATCATTACCCTTGTTAAACCAGTCAGAACTTTTATCACCAACTTTTGGACTCATCATATAAGACCCATTGGCGGATGCCGCGATTTGCGGCAATGGTACGGGCGTTGTTAATACAAGTTTAACCGTGTAATCATCAATAATCAGAATTTCTTTTAAATCAGCCCAGATAAAGGCAGCGCCCTTGCCGATTTTTTTCGTTCTTTCAATGGAAAATTTTACCGCCTGAGCATTAAAAGCCGTACCATCGTGAAACTTCACCCCTTTTCTTAAGGTAAATGTATACTCCAGACCATCATCCGAGGCGGAATAACCCGTTGCAAGGACAAAGCCAAAGAGCTCTTTGCTCCCCGGGGGATTCACCCTGATCAGGGTTTCATACAGGTTTGACATATAGCACAGCTCTGTTGAATAGGAAGTACTTGGGTCAAGGGTTGTAATGCCGTAAGGTGATGCAAACACCATGTTTTTTTCCGCTGCCCATGAAGCCGTGGCCAGGGAAAGCACCATTAATGCCCAAACAACTATTTTTAAATATCGTCGCATCATTTTCTCCTCCATACTGTTAAAGTTTGAATTTATTAAAAAACCCGACCGAATTATATCCCTCCTTTTTTTAAGTATTAACAATCCGTCGTCTATTCCCAGTTAATACAGCAATGAGTATCCCGAATAAAATCAGAAACCGCTTTCGACTCCCCCTGTTCGATAAGCTCAATCAGCGTAAGATGCTCTATATAGTTGAGTTTAAGCACATGCTCTATCCAGTCGCCTTTTGCACCAAAATCAAACAGTCTCTGACGAATGATATTGACCTGATTCAAGAGCATCTCATTTGTCGACAACTTCAAATAAACATCATGAAATGCGCTGTTCAGATCAAAATACCTGCCATATTCCCTTCCCGCCACACATCGGTACATCTTATCATTAATTTTTTTCATCTGTTTAATGTGTCCGGGTGTGATTTGATCAAATACTGAAAACAGGGCTCTTGAGTCCAATGCACCCAGCACTTCATATATATTTTCCAGATCCTTGCGGGATACTTCATTTATCCGGATGCCGCGTTGCGGCAGAAAGGTTACAAACCCTTCCACCTGAAGCTGCAAAAGGGCATCTCTTAAAGGCGTCCTGTTTATGCCGAGCTGTTGTGAAAGCTGGTTAATCGTGACAAACATACCTGGTTTTAAATTCTGGTTTTTGAGTTCCCCCCGTAAATGTTCATAAACCTGACTCCTGAGAAGTTGAAAATTATTTTGGATGTGCATCTGCATGCTTTTTCCCTTTATTAACTGTATCAGTTTAAATCGTATTAGCTGATATACTAAAATACTAATATATTAGTCAAGGGAAAAAATAACAAATCTGATTTAACTATTTCACGAATGAATAACTGGCTCCTTGCAAGTTATGAATATCAATAGTACGGTCATGCCGATTTCAGGAGAATAAGAATATGTGTGCAGCTCCATTTATCACGCTGGAAAATATTGCGGTACGTCTGTACGACAGACGATATCTTGAAAATTCATCCTGGCGAATTAAAACCGGCCGGCACTGGGCGGTGCTGGGGCCTAACGGTTCTGGAAAAACAACCCTGGCCCTGGCGATACTGGGTAAAGTGCCCGTCATCGCGGGACGGATTGTCTATCATTTTTTAAACGACGATCCAGCCGGCACCCGGCTCAGTGGCGGATCGATCGGTTATGTGTCTCCGGACCAGCACCGGGAGATACTGCTAAAAGAGGCAATGCTGGACGAATCCAGGCATTTCAGCGGAAATATCAATGAGGTGACCACCGTTGGTGATATTCTGAAAGAAGGACTTCTCGACAGGCAGGACGCCTCGCAATTCAAGGCGAGGCTCTCAGCGATTGCCGTCGAAACGGGCATTTTGGATCTGGTGCCACGCAACATACGCGCCATCTCCAAAGGAGAAATGAGCAAAATGCTCATCGCCAGGGCACTGCTGAATCAGCCGCGGCTGCTGATTCTCGACGAACCTTTCGACGGACTGGACAAGCAATCGCGAAAATCCATGACCAGGCTGATCGAGCGGCTCATGCAGGGCAGCATGCAGGTAATCCTGATTACCCACCGGCTTCAAGAGATCGTCGAAGGATTTTCCCATGTACTGTATTTAGAAAAGGGCCGTATCGCAGGAACCTGCCGCCGTGCAGAGGCCCTGCGGCCTGACGTGATCAAAAAAATCTACGGCATTAAAGGCAACGGTATCAACGCCGGTAACACCCGTAGCAATATCGCCGGTTCCCGGCAGGCGCGGAAGATAATTCAGCTATCAAGACAGGCCGGAAAAAACAAAATACAGACGCTCGTGGAGATGCGGGCCGTGACCATCCGTTACAAAAACCGGCTGAGTCTCGACAAATTCAACTGGACCATGCGATCCGCTGAAAACTGGGCACTCATCGGCCCAGATGGTTCCGGCAAAACCACCGTACTGAAGCTGATCACCGGGGAAAACCTGCAGGTCTATGCCAACGAGATCTATCTGTTCGACAGGAAAAGAGGTTCGGGTGAGAGCATCTGGGAGA
This sequence comes from Desulfobacteraceae bacterium 4572_123, assembly GCA_002084545.1. GTDB lineage: Bacteria > Desulfobacterota > Desulfobacteria > Desulfobacterales > 4572-123 > 4572-123. Next base: position 9,582 of record NBLJ01000161.1, read on the forward strand.
TCAGGCACCACATCGGGATTATCTCTTCAGAGATGCAGGCCCGATATGGCCATCAAATCAGTGCCTTTGATATGGTCTGCTCCGGTTTTTTCGATTCCAACGGACTTTACCGGCGCTGCAGCCGGCAGCAACTGGAGGTGGCCGGGTACTGGATCGATCTGATGGATATCGGCCATTTTGCTAAACAGAAATTCGGGATGCTCTCGCACGGCCAGAAACAACTGGTGCTGTTTGCACGCGCCATGGTCAAATCACCGCTCCTGCTGATTCTCGACGATCCCTGCGAGGGACTGGATATCGAAAACCGCAGAAAAGTCCTTGATATCGCCGACTTTGTCGGCGAGCATACCGACACGAATCTGATCTATGTAAACCACAGTGAAACCGAACTCATCCCCTGCATTACCCATGTATTAAACATGGATGCGGGCCGTGTCACCGGGCAGCGCGTCTGTCCGCCGGGACCGGGCCGACCGGCATTAATGTGGTTTAACAATAGCGGACACCATGCTAAGAGCAATTATTCAGAAAGCGAGGTGCTCAATGAGCGAAAAACGAAAACGTCCAAATTACACTGAAGAGCTCCGGCAAGACGCCGTTAAATTGGTTATGGAACAGCGGTATAGCTGCCCGGAGATTGGCAGACGTCTTGGGGTTGCCGCTTCCAATATTTCCCGCTGGGTGGTAACCAGTGACAGTAACCCGGGCACTATTGGCAATAGGACTTAGTTCTGATATCCAACCTATCATAACGCCGGCCGAAGTTTAAAAAAACTAGATTGCCGCTAAAACAATAAAATTTATCCCGACAGTCTTGGGGAAAACCCCGGGTCCCTTACCAGTTTATTCGCCGTCCTGATGGCTCAAAAAAATCATATGGTGTACATTTGACTACGAGCTGATTGACTGGTTGAAAATCTGTCCGAAAAAGCAATTTAATACGCTTGACACTCATGATGGGATTGGTGTAGGCGATGTCGCCGACCTGATGACCCAGGAAGAAATTGACAGGGTTATTGATAAATTATATGGAAAGGAGACCAATACCAAAAAAATCTATTCCAGCGCAGATGACAACAACATGGATATATATCTGTAAACTGTACCTATTACAATTACTCGGCCTTGGGATGCAATGACAACGCCTATCTTGCCGCAAGGGCAATTCAGTTTTATACACCGGGTATTCCCCAGGTGTACTACGTGGGGCTGCTGGCCGGAAAAATGACATAAGACTTGTAGAAAAAACCTTAAACGGCAGGGATATCAACCGGCATAACTACAATCTGGATGGAGTTTAGAAACACTTATCCTGCTTTTGACGGAGAACTTACAATTGAAAATTGACCTAAACATATGCCGGTATCTGCTCTGCAACCCAGCAGTGAATGTATTATTCGTTCACTGGGACCTGATGAGAAAATCGCTCAGAGGCTGGCCCAGATGGGTGTTTTACCGGGCACACAACTGCGAATTATCCGTGTTGCACCCCTTGGCAGTACCATTGAGGTTAAAGATGTACAGGGGCAGAGCTTTGCCCTGCGTCAGAAGGAATTGGAAGCTATGACCTGTGATCCGGTTGCCATGCCGCTTGTTTCTGAACTTCTGATGCTCGGGCTAACATACAGGGTTAGATCCCTGCTGGGCGGCAAAACCTTTCACCTGCGCATGGAACGTAAAGGCCTCACAAAAGGAGAACTTATTCAGATCAGAAAAACAGGTACCAACCCTATTTCGGTATACCTTGTTGACCAGGACAGGCAGGTTGAATTAGGTGGTGGTGAGGCGAGAAAAATTATTGTCGAGGTGATCAGCCATGAACCCAGGGACTGATACCATCAATATTGCCCTTGCTGCCATTCCTAATTCAGGGAAAACAACCCTTTTCAATCATTTGACAGGTGCAAGTCAGACAACCGGTAACTGGCCGGGAGTCTCCGTTGAGAAAAAGAGTGGTCATTTTACACTAGATGAATATACAATTAATTTAATCGATCTTCCCGGTGCCTATGCCCTGTCCCCAGTCACTGAAGAAGAACAGGTGGTCCGTGATTATTTTCTTCAATCACCGCCGGATATTATCCTCAACATTCTTGATGCCCGCAATCTGTACCGGGGACTTGGTCTGACGCTTCAACTGGCCCTCAGCGGCCTTCCCATGGTGGTG
>NBLJ01000052.1 GCA_002084545.1 Desulfobacteraceae bacterium 4572_123
AAAAATGAAAACCGCCCGGCTTTGCCCAGCTTGACTATACTCAGACAAAAGGCAATATAATCGGGACAGGCATTTATGGCCGCATCAAACTCACTGTCGGTGGTCTCCTTGACGCACTTGATATCGGTCATTGATAAAAAATTTTCGGCTTTTAAAATTTTTTCCTCATTTTTTTCAATGATCATTGGAACAGCGCCCATCTGCCGGCAGATCAGGGCGATAATCAGTCCCAGGGTACCGCCGCCGTAAATAATGATTCGCTCTCTCTTTTTCAGATGCAGCTTTTCCAGGGCATTGAGCGCACAGCCCACCGGCTCGGCAAAACAGGCCATATGTGAAGAAACGGCGTCGGGTACCGGCACCAGGCTTTTTTCCGGGGCCGAAAGATAATCGGCAAATCCGCCGTCGTTGTGGAATCCCATGATTTCCATCTTTTCGCAGAGATTCTCCCGGCCGCTGGTGCAGTATCGACAAACACCGCAGGCAGTGCCCGGCCATACTGCAAACCGTTTTCCCGACTCATCCCGGCCCACAAGTTCGTGCCCCGGCACACGGGGAAAAACCAGGTCGCGATGTCCCTCGTTCCACATTTTTGCATCGGTCCGGCATACTGCGCAGTAGTTTACACGAAGCAGTCGAAAACCTGCCGCGGGCCGAGGTTTTGCCGATTCCTTTATCTCCAGGCGTTTCAGCCCGGTGAGAACTATTTTCATCTGTTTTCACTGACCCGGTGTCGAACCGGAAGTAAATTTAATAGTCAATATTCATTTCCAGGGGCTCTTCCCGTATCACCAGTCTGTATATCGCCGGAGATTTGATTCCTTTGGCCTTTAATATCTTAATATACCCTTTGACCATGTCCAATTTTTCACAAGGGAAAACACTTGCCTTCTCGATCCCGCACTGAATGAACGTTTCATCCTTAACCCGGATGTAATTCTCGCCGTTTTTTATGATAAGAAGTTCCATTGATCTGTTTTTCCTTAGTCCGGAACCGGCAGGCGGCAATACAACCTTTTTCAATTTAAACATGTCAGACTGCCCAGTCGTGCAAGCCCTTTTTCCGGATCCCGGTTCTGGACTGCAACCCAGTTTTTAAAGGTATTAAAGGCGCTGCCGGTTTTCAGTGCCTCTGCCGCCTGTTTAATGCCTTCCCTGATACTGCAGGCTTTACCGGCAACATAAAAAATGAGACCGGCGTTGAGCACGGCTGCATCGGCTCTGGCTCTGTCCGGGCCGCCACGCAAAAGAGAGATAAACCGTTTAGCCTCCCGGTCTATATCATTGCCGGGGGCAAGCAGTGCCGCATTATGATGTTTTATATCGTAATCCGCCGGACGAAAATCAAATGTTGTGATCTTGCCGTTTTCCGACAGTTCGGCACAAAAGGTGGTCCCGCAGACCGATGCCTCATCCATTCCCCTGTCCGTGCCGTCAACAGCCCCATACAGGACGACGGCCCGTTCATAACCGATGGCTTTCATCACTTTTATCACAGGCAGCAGCATCTGCCTGGCGTACACCCCCCGCACCGCTCTTTTGGGCAGGGCGGGATTGGCAAGAGAAGCGGCAATATTCAGAGTTGATCCGAAACTGATATTTGAAAGAATTCTTCCCAGGGCCATGGGGTGTATGTGCGGCCTTTTTGGTGTCCAGATCATAAATCGCCTCCCAGCCGGCGGCAACCTCATCTTCGGTCTCTCCCTTGGCGGTCAGCGCAGCAAGAAAAGCCCCCTGCTGCATCTGTGTGACCTCATTTCTCAAAATTCTGGTAAACGCATTCCTTGCTTCGCTTCGGGACAAATTTTCCTTTCGGATGAGCCGGGTAATCACGGCCCCAAGTTCCCTGTCAAAATTTTCATGCATAACAGCTCCTTTTTACCACGTTGCAATCCGGCAGTCAGGGCGCGGAAAATTAAAAGTATGCCCGGTTTCGAGATACTTATTACTTTCGGCAACCCTTTACATGCCTATTTCGTTTAAAAATTATGCTTATACGATTTTTTCAGTTGCAAGAAGGTTTGGAGCTGGAAAGAGGATGGCGACGTGGCGAATTTAAAAAAGGTTGTTTCCTGTCAACTGCATACAGATAACCCGCACCCGTCCCTCCGCCCAAACATTCCCGACGGCTGAAAAGATACGGATAGCATCCAGCGAGGTATCCGGAAAATTGAATATACCATTAATTACCCAGGCATATTCACATGGCATTCAGGCAGGCTTTCTGGCTTACGGATCAATCTAATTACCGCACCTTCCCGGTGGTCCCAGTGGTATACGCGGCGTTCGTCCCCGAATACAGCAATGACTGGCTTACGATGGATTCTAACCATCTTTCCTTTTAACCGGCATACCCGCTTTTTCCGAATATGCCCGGCACCTGTTTTTGCCATAAAACTATCCTAAAATAGATTGTCGGATACACTTTGTCAACTTTTTATTTCAATTCACGCATCTATTTATCATTGATCCCCATCAAGGGCCGCGTGGTTTGCTTTCCCGACCCGGAGGGGGAGCACCGGGCAGGGGAGGGTGGGCCATGGTCCCGTAGCGCCGGTGCGGCGGATTCTCGTGGAAACGAGGCCGGTGTCTACGGAATTTTTCGAGTAACCGGTCCAGTTTTTCCTGCTGCTTCGCGGTCAGTTCCTTTTTAATCACCGCCAATTCGTTATTGATTATTTTGGTCATTTCCGACCGTCTCGACTGGAAAAAATCCTGATGCCGGGTACGCATGTCTGCCAGGATGGCGCCGATTTTTTCCTGCTGCCCGACTGTCAGATTCAGTTCATTGGTCAGCCGGCGCATTAAAAATCGATCCCGCATAAAAGGTGCCCCTCCTCTAAATTCGAGGATTTGATGTTTTATAAACAATCCGGTGCCAAGCACGCCGCTTAACACCCCCAGCGTAAAAACCAGAAATATACCGACAAATATTTTCCATCGCTTCATGGTCATTCCTTAGAGTCCAATAACCTGTTTTAGGATCAACTCTTCCATATCATAATCAAAAACGGTCAAAACAGCATCTTGTGGAAAAAAATCGGTCCGGATCACCATTGCGGTCAGGGCTATGATTAAAATACAGGCAACCGGTGCCAGACGCCAGATGTTCTGCCCCAGTTGCAGGAAATAGCCCTGACCATTGTCGAGCGGGCCGATGCGCCGGATTTGCCGCATGGTATTCGCCTGCCATGTCCGGCTTTCCTTGAAATCAGCCTGCTCGGACCAGACAGCAGATAATTCTTTTTTGATTTTGTTGTGATCCGTCGTGGATAGTTTCATCGTTCCCCCATGATTTCCTGTCTGCCGTGTCCTTCATCGCCAAGCAGTTTGCGCAGTTTTTTGCGTGCCCGAAAAGATCTTACCTTTACATTGGCGGTACTCCACCCTAAGAGCCGGGCTGCTTCCTTGCCTGAAAAGTCTTCCAGATAGACCAATTGGATAACCATACGTTCCTCGGCCGACAGATGGTTTAATGCCCAGTCAAGGACTTCCCGGGCATCCTTGCGGGAATTAATTTCGTGAAAAGAGCGGTGGGACGCATCTGCTATAATTCCATCAAGCCAGTTGCGGTTTTCTGTTGAAAGGGTGCTCATGGCCACTTCCCGATTCCGGTACTGCCGGCGCCAGAAGTCATAGGTTGTTTTCACGGTTATGGAAGAGAGCCAGTTTTTAAACCCAGCTCTGTTTTTCAGTGTCGGCAGGGACTTATAGGCCCGGATAAATACCTCCTGGGCAACGTCTTCCACCTCATCGCCGGGCAGATGTTTCCGCAGTATGCTGAAGACATATCCTTTGTATTTTTCTATCAGGTATTCAAAATCATTTATTTCTCCGGCCAGAACCCGGCTGATGGCGGCGGCATCGTCTTCCTGTGTGGTTTGGCCCTGCATCGTTTTCCGGTTTCCAGTTCTTTTTAATTTTAATAGCGCCGCCGGTGCAAAGGCCCTTGGCCTCTATATTGCAGCCGGCGGCGGTAAAGATCGGTTCAGGGCAGCTATTCGATAGTTGATTCTTGTTGACACTTTCGGAATCGTCTCTGTTTTTCGGTACGCTCAGCCCACATCTCCTTCATCAGTTCGATCTGATCCGGGGTGAGCACCGTTTTAACCTCACTGATGATCCGGGCTCCTAAAACGGCCAGATCTTCCATCTGCGGTACAATCGACTGAAACTGGCTGCGAACGGCGGCTTCATCCAGTGGGTCGGCAAACATCACGGCAGCCATGTTCTCTTTTGCCGAAGCAAGATCTTCTCTTATTTCCTTCCCTTCCGCCCGGTATTTTTTGACGATGGTGCGGATTTCATCCCGCTGGGTGTCGGAAAGATCAAGGTCCATCACCATCCTCAATCCAGGTAACCCCGGCCCCTTGCCGCACATCATCCGTCCGTGCCCGAATTGGGCATTTGCTGTCGAAGTTAAGGCCAGACCTATCACAACTGTAAATAGCATTGCAAATTTTTTACTGATTTTCATTTTTTACCCCTTTCCTTTTTAAACATTTTGTCTCACGAAATTAGTATTTTTTTAATTCACTGCTAAAATATTATACAAGCTGAAAAAAAGAACCGAACAGGCGCATGCCGGCGAATTGCGTCGGTCACAGTCACTGCTATTAAAGTCGTGAACACCTTTGAAACGGTTACAGGTTTTTTGTGTAAATTTGAAATGTTTAATGATGGGTAAGCCGGGCAAGGGGGAAAGAGATGGCAAGATCCCCCTGAATCTCATTACAAGAGAGACACAGGAGGATATTTTTTAACCACCGAAAACAGCTTCGGCGGCTTCCAGGGCCGATGAGTCACCACTCTGGATGGCATCCATTTTACCGGCGGTCCCGCAGGTGCTGTTCAATGGGGAAATCCTTTGTGTATCCGTAGCCGCCGAACACCTGCATTGCCTCGGAACAGACATCAAAACCGCGGTCGCTGCAGAAGGATTTGATTACCGGCGTGAGCAGGGACAGCAGGTTCTGGTAATATTCCCCCTCTTCAATCGTCGTTGCCAGTTCTTCCATATCCATCAGATGGGCGCCGTAATAAATCAGGCTCCGCATGCCGTCCACATGGGATTTCATCCACATGAGCATGCGCCTGACATCCGGGTGCTGGATAATGGGCACGGAGGGAGCGTCCGGGTTCATTGCGTTTTCAAGTGCGCGCCCCTGGATTCGTTCCTTGGCATAATTTGCCGCATACAGGTAGGCGGTGGATGCGTTGGTAAAGCCGACAGCTCCAACTATCAGACGGGCGCTGTTAATCATGTGAAACATTGCCCGCATGCCCTTGTTTTCTTCGCCCAGCAGCAAACCCCGGCATCTGCCTTTGCCGCCGAAGGTAAGGCTGCATGTGGGGCTGCCGTGCATGCCCATTTTTTCTTCTATCCCTGTGCAGACCACATCGTTGGGTTCTCCCATGCTGCCGTCGTCATTTACCCATATTTTGGGAACAAGAAACAAAGAGATCCCCTTTGTGCCGGCAGGAGCTCCTTCGATGCGAGCCAGCACCGGATTGATAATGTTTTCCGTCAGGTCCTGCTCGGCATTGGTGATGAAAATTTTACTGCCGGTAATTGAATAGGTCCCGTCGTCGTTTTTTACCGCCGTTGTAGTCAGTGCTCCCACATCCGAACCGGCATTAGCTTCGGTGAGCGCCATTGTTCCGCCCCATTCACCAGAGTACATTTTTTTTAGAAAAAGATCTTTCTGTTTGGAGGTGCCAAAGGCTTCCACCAGTTCTCCGGCCCCGACACCGCTCCAGGCACAAAGGGTCAGTGTATAATTGGCACCTAAAAAATATTCAACAACGGCCTGGGCTGCCGTCATGGGCAGACCCTGTCCTCCCAGTTCCGCAGACGCGGTCAGGGCGGTCCATTCACCCTTTCTGAAAAGATTGTAGGCCCGGTGAAAACATTTGGGCATTCGAACGGTTCCGTTCTCAAAGACAGTACCTTCGCGGTCGCCTTCCGCAAAAGTAGGCAGTATCTCCTTAATGGCCAGGTTACGGGCTTCGGAGATGATCATGTCGAAGGTTTTTTTATTAAATCCGTTGTATTTTTTATTTTTACACAGCTTGTCTGTTTCCAGTTGTTCATACAGTACAAAATCAACATCCCTGCGGTCTGCAATCAATTGTGCCATTTCAGGTTACCCCCGTTTATAAGTGAAAATGAATACTGAAAAGTGAAAAGTGAAAAGTTATGGTATTGCTCCTGTCCGCCATCGCTCTCGCTCAGGCGAGGCGGGCGGGTCGCTTTGTCTGTTTATTCTGTTTTTCTGAAATTGCTTCAAGGTCTCCCAGAGTTTTTCCACATGCTTGCGTGTTTCTTCGAGTGTGCCTTCGTTGTTTATCACATGATCGGCATATGTGACTTTTTCTTCGATGGAAAGCTGGGAACCCAGGATGTTGGCTGCTGCATCCTCGGTGATGTTATCGCGTTTGGCCAGCCGTTTTATCTGGGTCTCTTCGGGTACGTAGACCACAACAAGTTTGTCCATCATGTACTGCAGGTTTACTTCAATCATCAGCGGTACCACCACCTGAATGATAGCTCCCGGTTTTTCGGCGGCAATCTCCTGTACCTGCCGGGCAAACTCCACGGCGATCTGGGGATGAATAAAACTCTCCAGCTTCTTGCGTTTGACCATGTCGTTGAAAACAATATCAGACAGTTTCTGGCGATCAAGGGTGCGGTCTTCCTGCAGGACCTGTTCGCCGAAAAAAGCCACGATCTCCTTCCATGCCTGTTTGTCCGGTTCCACCACCTCCCGTGAGATTACATCAAAATCGATAATGGGTGCCCCCAGTTCCTCAAGCATGTTGGCGACGGATGTTTTTCCGCCGGCAATACCGCCTGTGATTCCCACCAGCAGGCGGTTGTCATTTCCCTTTAAACCCTTGAGCTGATCCAGCCCGCCGTAGGACATGGGAAAGGCGCTGCTCAGGTCCTGTTCGGCCCCGGCAAAACTGATGGGATAGCGGATGCCCCGGCGATAGAGGGTTTCCATTCCCTTAAGGGCCTTTTCCATCATGCCGGCCGGAATTGCCATGACCATGTCTTCATCCTGGGCGTGTCCATAGCGGCGCTCACCGTAACAGGGGATCGTCATAGAGGGTTTCCCGCTGAGATAGCAGCGGGCAATGGCATCCGCGCAGGAGGATTCGCCTACACAGAAAAACTGCATCACCTCATAGTCCTCAAACTGAAGGGAGTTGATCAGCAGCATCATCTGAGCCGGGTTGGCGTAAATCAGGATGATGTCCGGATCAAAGGGATTATAAACTACGGGGGCCATGGCCACGGCCTCGTATTTGCCAACGGGCAGTCTGGGGATGCCGTTTTCATATTTCTTCCCGTCTTCCTTGGTCTTGACCCATACGATGGATCGAAATGTGCCGTCTTTGAATCCGAATTCGGGAATTTCGGTAAGCCCGATCATGGAGGGGCATACAGGGGAGAGAAAGTCACCCAGTACGGCGCCCACTGTCCAGTCAAAGTTTCGGACTTTTGTAATCAACTGGCAGAGCGTTATCTTGCCGGAGTTGGGCCGCATAAACGGGATGTCGTCCAGTTCTTCTTTTTTTTCCAGCATTTTAAATCCCACCGGAAAAGATTTCAGCCGCATGAGAAGTTCCATTCTGCGAATGAGTTTTTCCCAGTTAATTTTTTGATCCATAATTTTTCTCCTTTTTTTCAACCGTGAACCGATAACTGTAAATCGTTAACGGTTACGCTTTTTGAATGCAACCGGTGAATAGGTGCCGGCTTTCAATGCGGCGAGCAAGTCTTTTTCATCTCTTATCACGCCTGGAAAACAGGTGGCATATTTGCCGACCTCCTCAACTTCATGGGCGTCGCTTCCGCCGGTTACCGGCAGTCCCAGCCCGGATGCAACCTGTGCGGCAAAGTTGTTCTCTTTTTCGGTCACCTTGCCGTTCATGATTTCGATTCCGTCAACCAGCTTGAAAAGAGGCCTCTCCATGGCTTTTTTCGGCGTCAGGCCGACCTGGCCGGCCCCGAAAATCAGAAAACCGCGAAACGGATGGGCCATAATCATAAAAGCATCCGCCTTTCGGACCTCCTTGTAAAGATCCTCTAAGTTGATGATTCCCTTAATGTCTTTTTCAAGTCCGAAAACCAGCATGTCCCCCTGTTCCGTGGTGATTTCGTTGCCCCGCAGTACCAGAAAATTGTGTTTCCGGCGCAGTTCTTCCACCTCGTCAGCCTGCCAGACATGGTTGTGGTCCGTCAGGCAGATTCCGTTAAGCCCGATGCGCCTGGCCTCTTTGATTAAATCATCGACAGGGGCGGAACTGCAAGGGGATGCCGGGGAGGTGTGAACATGCAGATCGATGAAAAAATCCTCGGAGGGATCGTGCCCGGTATCAGCATTTGCTGGTTTTGCAGCACTGTCCGCCTTTTCTGTTGAATCGGTATCAGGGGCAATGTCATTAATCGGGGTAATTTCGGTTTTGGCCGTCACGGGAGCCGGAGTATCGTTTAAGAACGCCTCAAAACTCAGCTCAGGATTTTCTGCCAGGGCCGCCCTGTATTGGATAACCTGCATGGCCTCATTGGCGCTGTGGCCGCATTCCAGCAGCAGGTTAGCATAGTGGCGGCAGGCTTTACGGCTGATTATTTTGTGAACTTTGCGGCTGAAATCCGCATCACGCACCTTGAATCCCACGGCTTCCTGTAGAAACTGATCGGATCTGGGGCATTCAGGGGTGGTCCAGCGGTGCCAGCGGCCCTTGATGGACAGAATTTCCAGATCGGACATGCTGAACACAACATCAAGCTCAAGACTGTATATGTCGTCATCCAGCACACCGTGTGCAGCCAGGGTGTTTTCTTTTTCTACTATAGTAACCAGTTTATCACGCTTGAATTTTAACATATTTGCTGGTACTCCGTTTTAGTAGATAGAATTCCTTAAATTTTCATTTCTCACGGCGGTTCAATCCCTTCCACAATACTGCTGCCCGGCGCAAAGGCTGCACAGCGGTTATAGAGCCGGATGTTGTCGACCACCATTTTTTTACAATCCTCAACGGCAAGTTCCTTCCCCTGGGGCGCCAGTGCCAGCATATCCTTGGTAAAGGAAAGGATAATCCCGTGGCAGCATTCTTCCACCATAAAAATAAGCTGCCGGCAATCCGTGGCTTCCCCCAGAAGACCCTGGATAATTTTCAGCATTCCGGGTCCGACCCGGGTTCCGATCACTTTTTGAAGGCAATCTTCCTGATCACGACACTGCTTAAGGTGTGTACGCCTTACTTTGCAGGATACATTTGTAATTTCCAGATCCGGCAGCCCAACAGTCATTTCAACAAATGCATCAATGAGGCTGTCCTGTAACCGGCATGATGACCGCATGGTCTTTGGGTCGACCTGATCCACACTGACAGAACGATTTCTTGAGAAGGTGATTAAATCGGGCATGTTTATATTCCTATGGTTTACGATTGTCGGTTCACGGTTCACGGTTTCTTGCTGGTGACTTTTGAAGTTTTTAAATAAGGTATTCTGTTTATTGGTGGGCACAGCCCACCCTACGATGGATTTACACGGAAATCAAAATTATGGCAATCCGGTACTGTTAACCGTAAACTGTAAGCTTTATTGTTTCGTAATTCATGTAAAAAAATTCTTGACATTTTGTTTAGTGACACTTACTAACTATGATACTAAATAACTATTCATAAATTTAACACTTAATAAATTTAAATTCAAGCAAGAATAATTGAAATACTCAAGTGGACGGATTTAAGGCTGAGAAGTGTCAGGAAAAAGATAGTTTGAAAATCCTGTTTGATACAAAAATCAATAAAGAGTCCGTCCTTACCTATGTAAATCGATAGTGATTATTGAAAAGGAGAATTCATATGGGACGTAAAATCCGATCCGGTGAGCAGCTTTATTTTACCAAAGAACATGAAATGGTACGCAGATCGGTCCGCGATTTTGTGAATAAGGAGATAAATCCTTTTCTGGATGAATGGGAAGAAAAAGGATCCGCTCCTTTGCATGATCTGTTTAAAAAAATGGGTGGTCTGGGTTTTCTGGGTATTCGATATGATCCGAAATACGGCGGAGAAGGGCTGGATTACTGGTATGAACTTGCGGTAATGGAGGAATTCGGTCATATCCAGGGTTTTGGCCTGCCTATTGCCATCGGGGTACAGACCCATATGGCCACCCCGGCCATTCATGAATTCGGCAGTGAATACCTGAAAGAGACTTACCTGAAACCGGCCATCGCCGGAGAGATGGTGACTGCCATAGCCGTCACCGAGCCCGGAGCAGGGTCGGATGTCGGCGCAATTGCCACCACTGCCGAAAAGGACGGTGACTCCTACGTTATCAATGGCTCCAAAACATTTATCACTAACGGCCCCCAGGCTGATTATCTTACCCTGCTGGCCCGCACAAGTGATGATCCGGGATATCATTGTTTCAGCCTTTTCGTGGTGCCCACCGACCTGCCCGGTTTTAAGATCAGCCGCAAGCTTGATAAACTCGGTATCCGGAGCAGTGATACGGCTGAACTTTTTTTTGACAATATGCGAATACCGGCGGAAAATCTCATCGGCCGGGAAGGCGAGGGGTTTATCTACCAGATGAAACAGTTTCAGCATGAACGCTTTTCCGCCATGCCCCTTTCCTATATTGCGGCCAGGGACATGATCGACATTACGGTGGAATATATTCGAAAAAGAATTGTTTTCGGCAAGCCGTTGATAAAAAAACAGGTGCTGCGGCATCGGCTGGCGGACTGGCTTACCGAAATAGAATGCATGCGTCATCTCACCTACCACGTAACCAAAATGAAAGCAGCCGGACTCGACGCCACCCGGGAGATTTCGATGGGTAAACTCTTTGGGAGCCGGTTGCTGCGCAAGGTGGCCGACGGCTGTCTGCAGATGCACGGCGGCATGGGGTTCATGAATGAAATGCTGATATCAAGATACTACAGGGATGCCCGTATTATAGCCATCGGAGCTGGTGCCGATGAAGTCATGAGCGACGTCATTGCCAAGCTGGAGGGGTATTGATAGATAAAATTTGAAACTGGAAATCAGAAAAGAGGGAAAGAAAAAAATGACTGAAGATATCGTTTTGTTTGAAAAACAGGATAAAATATGTACCCTGACGCTGAACCGGCCCGGAATCATGAATGCTGTAAGCCGCGAAATACTCACGGAATTCCAGGCAGCCCTTGACCGTATTGAGGAAGATGAGGAGATCCGGGTCGTTGTCCTGACTGGCGCGGGTGATCATTTTTCTTCCGGAGCGGACATGATTCTTCTTGATCAGGCCGATTATGCACCCGATATGCTGAAGTTCATGAGGCGTCTGCGCAAGCTGATTGTCGCCATGCGCGAACTGCCCCAGCCGATTATCTGCAAGGTTCGTGGTGTAGCTTACGGCGTTGGCTCAAATACTGCCCTGGCCGGTGATTTTGTGGTGGCATCGCACACTGCACGATTCTGTGAAGTGTTTGTCAATATCGGTACGGTACTGGACGGCGGCGGCACCTATTTTCTTCCGCGGCTGGTAGGTCTTGCAAAAGCCCGCGAACTGGCCCTGCTCGGAGATGAATTCGACGGCCGTGCAGCAGCCGAAATGGGACTGATTTATAAATCGGTGCCCGAAGAAGATCTCGATAAAACCGTTGATGATCTGGCCCGGACCCTTGCCGGCAAACCTGCCCTGTCCCTCTCCCTGATCAAGGAAGGGCTGGAAAACAGTTTTGATATGACCCTGAGCCAGGCCCTGGAATGGGAGGCTGCCCATCAGTCAATAATGCTCCAGACCAGGGAAAACAGGGAAATCGTAAAAATGTTTCTGGAAATGAAGAAAAAATAAACAGGGAAGGGGATATGGCAAAAAAAGTTAAATCCGCGAATCAGCTCTATTTTACAAAAGATCATGAGATGGTCAGGAAGGCGGTGCGGGATTTTGTGAACAAAGAGATCAATCCGTATGTCGACGAATGGGAAGCAAAAGGAGTGCCGCCCCTGCATGAGCTGTTTAAAAAAATGGGTGACCTCGGTTTCCTGGGTATTCATTATGATACAAAATATGGCGGGCAGGGGCTGGATTACTGGTATGATACCGTGTTTCTGGAAGAATTGGGGCATATCAGGGCTTTAGGGATTGCAGTGGCCATAACCGTCCAGACCCATATGGCCACCCCGGCCATCAATGAATTCGGCAGTGAATATCTTAAAGAAAAATACCTTAAACCCGCCATTGCCGGAGATATGGTCGGTGCTATTGCAGTAACCGAACCGGATGCCGGTTCGGATGTGGCGGCACTTGCCGCCACCGCTGAAAAAGAAGGGGACGATTATGTGATCAACGGATCCAAGATGTTTATCACCAACGGTACCCAGGCTGATTTCTATACGCTGCTGGCCAGGACCAATGATGCCCCGGGCTATCACTCCTTTGGCCTTTTTGTCGTGCCGGCCGGTCTGCCCGGTTTCAAGATCGGAAGCAGGCTGGACAAACTGGGCGCCCGCGTCAGCGATACTGCCGAACTTTTTTTTGACAATGTGCGCATACCGGCGGAAAATCTGATCGGCAGGGAAGGCGAGGGGTTTATCTACCAGATGATGCAGTTTCAGCATGAACGGTTTTCCCTCCTGCCTTTTGCCTGCACGGCCGCAAGGGATATCATCGACCTGACAGTGGAATATATCCGCAAAAGAATCGTATTCGGCCGGCCCCTGATCAAAAAACAGGTGCTGCGTCACCGCCTGGCGGACTGGCTCACTGAAATCGAATGTCTAAAGCACCTGATCTATCATATCGTCCGTATGAAAGAAGCCGGTCTGGATCCCATCCGGGAAATTTCCATGGGTAAACTCATGGCCGGTCAAATCTTGAACAAGGTAGCCGACGGCTGTCTGCAGATGCACGGAGGCATGGGTTTTATGAATGAAATGGATATTTCACGGTATTACCGTGATGCCCGGGGCCTGTCCATTGGCGGCGGGGCCGACGAAGTCATGCGCGATGTAATCGCCAAATTGCAGGGGTATTGAAATTTGAAAGGAAAACATAATGAAAGAAATATGTAAAGACCTGGCCGATGAATGCCGGGCCTGCAGCCACAGGCCTGGAAGCGGGTAAAAGGAAATAACAATGAAAAATATTCAGGCAAAGAGTTGTTCTGAAAACAACCGGAAGCCCGTTAAAATGCCGCCCGGCCGTGTCAAAATAGTTAATGCGCTGAAGACTTTGCTGAAAAAAAAGGATTTCAATGCTATCACAACGGCCGAGATCGCCAGATCAGCCGGCGTCACGGAAGCGCTTATTTATAAATATTTCAAGGACAAACGCGACCTGCTCCATCAGATTCTCAGGGAATACCTCGAACAATACTGTAGTAAGTTTGAACTGGACCTGAAGGGAATAAAGGGGGCCTGCAATAAAATCCGGAAGTTGATCTGGGCACACATTCATGCCTATGCAACCAACCGGATTTTTGCCAAAATTTTGCTGATAGAGGTTAGAAATTATCCGGATTATTATAAGAGTGAAACGTATGAATTCGTAAAAAAATACTGCAATGTTTTGCTGGATGCCATCGAAGAAGGCATTGCCGAAGGAGAAATTCGTGACGACATATCCGCCAGGATGATCCGCCAAAGCATTCTGGGCGCCATTGAGCATGCCTGCCTGACCGAAATCATTTTTGATCGCGAAATATCACCGGATCAGCTCACCGATGATATCTGTGAGTTTGCCTTCAGGGGGATTGAAAAGCGGGAAGCTTGAAGCCAACTTTGCAATCGCAGGGTGGGCTGTGATCACCGGCAGCTAAAAGGCCTGTTAAAAAGGTTCACGGTTTACAGGAATATTAAGGAGAAGCTGATATGGGAACATGGATGAACGGCTATATGGACAAGCTTGCCGCAGTCCGCCGGGAAAATCTGGAAGGCGGCGGTACGGATTGTCTGGAACGTATGCACAAGCTGGGCAAACTGACCGCCCGAGAGCGCATCAAGCGGCTTGTGGACGCCGGTTCTTTTGAAGAGATCGGCTCTGTTGTCAGGGACCACCGCCGGCCCTTTGACGGTACCATCAGGCCCAGTCCGGGGGAGGGGATTGTAATGGGGTTTGCCACTATCGATGAGCGTCCGGTGATGGTGTATTCATTTGACTTTACAGTCATGTCGGGCTCCCTGGGGGATCAGGCGGCATGGAAACTGGCCGACCTCATGGAAATGGCCGGTCAACGGCAAATGCCGATCATCGGCATGATCGATTCGGCCGGTGAAAGACTCAGCTTAAAGGGCGGGGATTCGGGGCTGAATGCCGTGGGGGCCCTGATTAAAAATTACTGCCTTTATTCGGGCGTTGTTCCCAGGATTGCGCTGCTGCTTGGACCCTGTACAGGGGTGTTTGCCTCTGTGCCGGTGCTGTCCGATTTTTTGATTATCAATGAAAATTCCGGTTTTCTGTGGTTGGGCGGCGCAAAGCAGTCGGAAGATGCCGGTTATGCTGAATTTCATATGGAAAACAGCGGGCAGTGTGATCTGATTGCAAAAAGCGATGAAGATGCCATTGATAAAGCCCGGAAACTGCTGGAATTTTTGCCTCAAAACTGCTGGGAAAAGCCGCCTCCGGGCAATGCGGGTGATGATTCCGAGCGCCGGGAAGAAGCACTGTTGGACGTTATGCCCGACAATGTAAAATTTACCTATGATATCCATGAAATTATCGAAAAGATCACCGATAACGGCGAATTTTTTGAACTCAAGGAGGATTTTGCCTCCCATCTCGTGGTTGGTTTCTGCCGTTTCGGCGGGCATGTGGCGGGCATCGTAGCCAACAATCCCGATGAACTCAGCGGTATCCTGGAACCGGACGCTTCGGATAAGTACGATCGTTTCATGAATTTTCTGGATGCGTTTAATATTCCGCTGGTCACGCTTGTGGATACAACCGCCTTTCCGCCGGGGGACCGCTGGGAAAGGATGGGTATTATCCGCCATGGGGCCAAACTGCTTCACTCCTATTCCCACCTGACCTGTCCCAAAATCACCATAGTCCTGCGGCGGGCCTACGGCGGCGCCAATATTGTGCTGGGCTGTTCCAAGATGTTCCCGGACTTTGTTTATGCGTGGCCCACCGCGGAATTCGCACCCACCGGCCCGGAAACCGTGGTTCATGCGGTGTTCCACAAGGAGCTGGCCAAGGCAAAGGAAAAGGGTAATTATGATGAAGTCTACGGCATGTTGCTGGGCATTTTAAGAGAGCAGTTTTCCGTATTTAATCTGGCCAAGAACTGGACCACCTATTATACGGCCCATGAAATTATCGATCCGCGCGACACGCGGCCGAAAATCATACGGGCGATCAAATCCCTTGCAAAAAAACAGGAACAGTTACCGGAAAAAAACAGATTCATCAAACCCGCATAAAAAAGGACAAATCATGGGCGAAAAAATGAATGCAGCCATTGAGCGGCTGCACGATATAAAAAAGGCAAATCTTATGGGCGGCGGTGAAAAACATATTCAGCGCCAGCACGGCCGGGATAAACTCACGGCCCGGGAACGGATCGACTGTCTGCTTGATCCGGGCACTTTCAGTGAATTTGGTTCCTGCGTCAATACCACCGGCGCACGCATAGACGGCCGAAAGACGGATGCGCCATGTGATGGGGCCGTTGTGGGCACCGGCAGGGTGGAGGGCCGTCTGGTTGTCGTGTATGCAAGTGATTTTACCGTGCTGGGAGGCTCCCTGGGGGCCCAGCATGTGGTGAAGTTTGTAAAAATGATGGAGATGGCGGCCGATTGCGGCGTTCCCATGGTATGGCTGCTTGACTCGTCCGGCGGACGCCTGGGATACCAGGATGTGCCGTCGGCCGGAATAGACTGGTGGTTTGCCCTGCAGTCGCGCTATTCGGGCCTCACTCCCCAGATCAACGTTCTCATGGGACCCTGCATCGCCGGTCAGGCCTATTGTCCCACGCTGTGTGATTTTCTTCTGATGAGCCGGAAAACGGCCCATCTCTGGCTCGGGGGCCCGCGTATGACACAGGCGGCGACTTCCGAAAAAATCGGCGATGATGTGGGCGGTGCGGATTACCACATGGCCTATAGCGGCACCTGTGATATCGTCGGCGATACTGATGAAAAAACTATTTTAAAAACCCGCGATCTTCTGGGCTATCTGCCGTCCAATTGCCGGGAAAAGCCGCCTTTGAAAGAATCTGCCGATGATATCGGCCGTGATATCAGCAAAATTATTGATATAGTGCCGGATGAATATGACAGAACATATGATATGCACGATGTCATAAAGCTGCTGGTGGACGATGGAGAGATATTCGAGATCAAGGATGAGTATGCCAAAAATCTGATCACCTGTTTTTGCCGCTTTAACGGTGAAACCGTCGGCCTGGTGGCCAGCAATCCGGCAGAGGCGGGCAGTATTTATGAAATCAATGCCTGTGACAAGTATTACCGCTTTCTGCAGGTGCTGGATGCCTACAATATTCCCCTTGTCAATCTGACGGACACAGCGGCCGCAGTCCCCGGGGAATCGCAGGAAGAAAAAGGCCTGCTGCGCCACATGGGCAAGATCCTCGACGTATATGCCACGGCGAAAATACCTAAAATCAGCATTATCCTGCGGGAAGCCTATGCCGATGCAGGAAGCCTGATCATGGGCGGAGTGAAAAGCATGGGAACCGACCTTTGCTATGCCTGGCCCATTGCCCGCTTTGCCGTTCAGGCATCCACCCTTGATTATTGCAGCGCATATGGAAAGGGCATCGATACGGACGCGCACACGGGTTATCTTGACCGCTCCCGTGAAAAAATCGACGTGTTTGATGCGGCCAAAAGCTGGACAGCCCAGGTGGTGGATGAAGTGATCGAACCGGGTCAGACCCGCAGGAAGATTATTGAAGCCCTTGCCATGGTCCGCACCAAGAAGGTATCCATGCCGCCGAGGGCAAAAATGCACTCTACGGCACCGTCTTAATAAAGGACAGGGCCAAAAAGTCTCACGCAAAGGCGCAAAGGCGCGAAGGTTTGTGAATAAATTCATGTCATTATTTTTCTTTGCAAACTTTGCGCCTGCGTGGGCATAATTATATTCGGAAATCATCGCAGGGTAGGCTGTGCCCACCAATAGACAGCATACAGCTTCCTGATCTTGAATTATGAATCTGTGAACGGCTACCAAGCAACAAACAACAAACAACAAGCAACCTACTTTAAGAGGAGAACATATGAGCAGTGAAAAAAAGACAAAACGAATTGAAGTCAAAGCCCCCATGTCAGGTGTCTTTTATCGCACTCCGGCGCCTGATCAGCCATCATATGTGGAAATCGGCGATATGGTAAAAAAGAAACAGGTACTGGCCCTTCTTGAAACCATGAAGGTTTTTCAAAAGGTAAAAAGCCCGGCCAAAGGGAAAATAGTTGAAATAGCAGCTGAAAACGAGACGGCGTTGAAGGATGAGCAGTTGATGTTTGTGATTGAAGCTTGAAACTTGACGGTCTCGTAAATACAGGGGAAAAACATGTTTACCAAAATTCTGGTTGCCAACCGGGGGGAAATTGCCCTCAGGGTCATCAGGGCGTGTAAAGAGCTCGGCATAAAAAGCGTTGCTGTTTATTCCGAGGCGGACGATGCCTCACTGCATCTTGAACTGGCGGATGAAAAGGTCTGTATCGGCCCGCCCATCAGTGCCAGGAGTTATTTGAATATTCCGGCAATCATCGATGCGGCGGTGGAAACCGGCAGTCAGGCCATTCACCCGGGCTACGGTTATCTTGCCGAAAGTGGACCTTTTGCCACGGCCTGTACTGATGCGGGGCTTGTCTTTATCGGACCGACCCCTGAAAATTTGAAACTTGCCGGGGACAAGATTACCGGAAAACGGCTGATGCTGGAAGCCGGTGTCCCGATTATTCCCAGCAGTCCCGGAGCGGTGGACAGCCTTGAAAGCGCCGGTACTTTTTGCCGCGATATCGGCTATCCGGTCATGATCAAATCTTCCGGCGGCGGTGGCGGCAGAGGCATCCGGATCTGTGAAAATGAAGCCGTGCTGGAAGAGGAGTTCTCCGTGGCCAAGATGGAGGCAGAGGCCGCCTTTGGCAACGGCGAAGTTTACCTTGAAAAATATATCCGCAATCCCCGCCACATAGAGTTTCAGATTCTGGGAGACCATCATGGCAATATGATCCATCTTGGAGAGCGGGAGTGCAGCATTCAGAGAAGATTCCAGAAGCTGATTGAGGAAGCCCCCTCTCCCCGGCTGACATCCGAACTTAGAGCGGCCATGGGAAAAGCCGCTATTGCAGCGGCCCGGGCCGTTAATTATGTCAATGCCGGCACCGTTGAATTTTTGCTGGATACGGATGGT
>NBLJ01000053.1 GCA_002084545.1 Desulfobacteraceae bacterium 4572_123
GAATACATATATTGCCTGCAATACCCGATCCGGGAGTGATTTCCTTGCCCTCATCATCATAAATGATCGGATGGATACCGGGTACGCCGGGACCGGCGCTGCCTGGTTTCATGGGCCTGAGAGCCGGCAGGGTACTGCACAGAAAACCGCCGTTTTCGGTCTGCCACCATGTGTCGACAATGGCAGCTTTACCCTTGCCGACCTCTTTCTGGTACCAGCGCCATACCTCCGGCTCGATAGGCTCGCCCACGGTGGTCATATGTTTGAAATGGTAATTATATTTTTTGGGCTCGTTCGGACCGATCTTTCTTAAAGCACGAATGGCGGTGGGCGCCGTATGAAAAATGTTGACGTCCAGATCCTGGGCGATCCGCCATGGCCGCCCGGGATCGGGATAGTTGGGAATGCCCTCATAAATAACGCTGGAAGCGCACAGCGACAGAGGCCCGTAGACGATGTATGAATGGCCCGTGATCCATCCGATATCGGCCATGCACCAGTATACATCCTCGGGATGTATGTCCTGCACATATTTCGATGTGCCGGCTACATAAGCAAGATAACCGCCGGTACTGTGCTGTGCCCCCTTGGGCTTGCCGGTGGTTCCGCTGGTGTACATGAGAAAAAGCGGTGCTTCGGCAGGCATCGGAACAGGATCGATCCGCCTGCCGTAATAATTTTTAAGCAGATCATTGACAAAAAAATCGCGTCCTTGAACCATGGGTGTGGCCGCGGAATATTTTCCGGGATAACGCTGCCAGATCAGAATCTTATCCAGTTTCCGGCCCATGCTTTCAGCTTGTCTGGCGGCTATATCCGCTTTTTGCTTGTGATCCAGAAGTTTGCCGCCCCGGTAATAGGAATCCATGGTAATTAAATATTTGCTTCCTGAATCTTCAATCCGGTCGGCACAGGCTTTTCCGCTGAATCCTCCAAATACCTGAGAATGGATGACACCCAGACGGGCACAGGCCAGCATGGTAATCGGAAGCTCGGGCACCATTGGCAGATGCAGGGTCACTCTGTCTCCGGCTTTCAAACCGCAATAATCCCGCAGCAGGGCCGCCATCTCGTTGACCCGGACATAGAGCTCCTGATAGGTTATGTGCTCAACCTTTTCCTCTTCCAGTTCAGGAACAAAATGGATAGCCGTCTTGTTTTTATTTTTTGCAAGATGCCGGTCAACACAGTTATAACAGGCATTAATTTTGCCGCCCTTGAACCATTTATAGCAGGGCGCATCACTTGTATCCAGGATTGTGTGCCAATACTCATACCAGTCCAGAAGATCGGCATACTCTTTAAAGCAGTTGGGAAAATTATCCAGACTGAAACGCTCATAGACACCTTCGTCGGTCATATTGGCCTGGGCAATAAAGTCGGTAGACGGATAGAAATATTCCTCTTCCTGCCAATGTACCGCGATTTGATTTTCCGATGTTTCCACCACTTTTTTTTTCGCCATTACACCTGCCCTCCTCTTATTTATTTCGATTGAGAAATCCACTTTCCATGAACTTGGTCGGAGACTGAAGATTTTCCCGAAGAGCGCTCACGTGCTGTTTTTTAATTTGAGCTGTTCTCCGATATCGAGAAAATAAAAGCAAGTGAGCAGATCGTTTAAACTATCACAAGTTGTATGATATTGTAAATAATTTTGCATGGGTTGCAGTGTTATAAAGTACTTATGGGAGAAATCAGGAAGTGTGCATTGATATATGCATAATGCCGCTTAAATTTGAGGTTTTTTTTCTATTCCACGACTAAAAATTAAAAACGCCGTTTCCAGAATTTGTTTCAGGTGCTCCCCTTTTTTTTGTGTCGTTTTTTTGTTTTCCTCCCAGAGAACAATGCCGGAAAACATACCCCAGATAATATGCGCCATGGTCAAAGGGGCTCTATCTATAAATTCACCATTTTGTATCCCTTTATCAAAAATACGGGCAATGGAATTCAATGCGTTGTTTGATAGCTCGTGAATATCGGAAAGCAATTCAGGGCTCAGGTGGCTCAGAGTCTCACTGGACTGGAGATGGAACATGTTAACAAGAATCAGGGGGTCAAATTTATAAACATCAAGAAAGGCATCTTTGAGGGCTTTCATGAGCTGTTTTGAAGTCAATTCCGCCTTTAAATCTATATCATTGATCCGAATTAATAGATATTGCAGAATTCTCATGGAAAGCGAGGTAAATAACTCATCTTTATTTCTGAAATACAGGTAGAGCGTACCAGGGCTTAATTCAGCCTTTTTAGCAATATCCTCCATGGTTGTTTTATTGAAACCCTTGGAAGAGAATACTTTTTTTGCGGCAATTATAATCTGCTGGCGCCTTCTCTCTTTTTCGCGCTTTTTTCTTTCCTGTATTCCCATTATTATGTGAATTCCATTTATTCCTTATATTACTTTATAATTTTTACCTATCATTTGTCAAGTATTATTCATTTATTCTAATTTCATATACTGCTATCGTGAAAAACTGCCGATTCAAATAGGTTTGAGCAAATATATAGAAATAAATGCGGATTTTATTGCAATATTTTCTTAAGAGCAGGATTATCCATGATCTGATCAAGAGCCTTCCTGCGTCCTGCAAGTTCAGAGAGATTCTTAAATGACAGCTTAAGTGTATAATATTGACCCTCGAAGTTAGGCGGCGGGATAAGATTAATGCCCGATTCCAGTTTCAGAAGTTTTAAATTTTTTTTAAATTTTTTTTCGGCATTGCATAAAGCAGGGTAACGGCGCTGCTTTAGATAAAATCTGATCTTTGCCGTTTTCAGGTTGCGGTCCATATCGGGGTGGTTAACGATCTCCCGCACTACGGGAGTATTGATCAGATCCTGTACTGATATTGCCTCGCGCAGTGAAATTTCAGTAATTAAAGTAACAATTTCTCTTTGTTTATTCAAGCTGGCCTTTAAGTTGGTAAAAAGGCCTGCCAGGGCAATGCCGGCGTTGCTTTCCATTTTTCCAAGCGACAGTGCAACCACCAGGGAAATGTTTTCTTGGAGCACGTTTTCCTGAATCTCCCGTGGAAGCAGGCAAATTTCCTTGATTTTATTAAGGGCTGTAATATTGTCGGGCAGATTCAGTGTCTTTGCAGCTTGAAGCAATTGTTCATCATTATTAAAACAATTTGCCAGCAAATTCAGGGCCCTGGATGTTTCAAGCAGATTAAGCTTTCTCTGCATTGAATTATCGGCTATGGCAAGCTGTGTGCACTCGAAAGAAGTTACGGCGGCGTCCATCAGTCTGCAGTCGATTTTGGACCAGCCCAGTTCCATGCAGGCTTTTATTCGTCGAAAACCGCATATAATCTTGAATTTTTCGGAAGATTCCATCAGGAGCGGCGGAGCTATTAACCCCGCTGTGCTGATGGATAAAACCAGATCGTCGACATCATCCCCCGTGGATATTCTGTATGAATCGTCATCCAGATCTATCGACCGCAGATGTACATTACAGGCTTTAAAGTCCATGGTTTGATTCGGTCAGTAATGTCAGTGCTTCAAGGTATTTACTTCTCGTCTTGGTGATAATTTCTTCAGGCAGCGAAGGCCCGGGCGGTGTTTTGTCCCAGTTCAGGGCATTCAGATAATCTCTCAGATACTGTTTATCAAAACTTTTTTGAGCACCACCTGGTTTATACGATGTTTTGGGCCAGAACCTGGATGAATCAGGCGTCAGCACTTCATCAATCAGGATCAGATCATTTCCAATCAGGCCGAATTCGAACTTCGTGTCGGCAATAATTATTCCCCTGTCGGCAGCCAGTTCAGCACCTTTTTTATATATTGCCAGGGTCAGTTCCTTGACCCGGCCGGCTAGTGATTTGCCGATAAGATTTTCAGCCTCGCTAAATTTAATGTTTATATCGTGCAGCCCTTCGTCGGCTTTGGTTGACGGTGTAAAAATTGGCTGCGGCAGTTTTTCCGATTCCTTGAGACCCGGCGGTAGTTTAATACCGCAAACATCACCCGATTTTTGATAAGATTTCCATCCGGAACCTGAAATATACCCGCGGGCAATGCATTCAACGGGCAGCGGATCAGCCTTTTTTACCAGCATACTGCGCCCGCGCAGCGAGTCAGCATAAGGCCTGCAGATTTCAGGATACTCATCAACATTCGCCGTGATAACATGGTTTTGAATAATAGACTCCATGACATCAAACCAGAAAAGAGAGATCTGGGTAAGAATTATACCCTTGTCCGGCAACTGGTCGGGCATTACAACATCAAATGCGGAAATCCTGTCGGTAACTACCATCAGCAGTGTATCACCAAGATCGTATATATCCCTGACCTTTCCTCTTTTAACAAGGTTCAGATCATTAAAATCTGTTTCAAATACGGTATGTTTTTTTCCCATTAAAACTTTTTCGCTCCTTTTTAGTTATTTATTTGTTATCGTTCCGGAAATATTTTTTTCATAAAAACTCAACTCCGAAAGGGCTTGAAAGGCATAACTAAACCGATTTTTGTGATTTTAAAAAAAAGTCCACAAACCGCTGTAAAATTACAAGAGCCGCTTTATTAATATCAACAAACTCAATCCCGGTTTCAAATCTTTTTTTTTGGCCGGTACGGCAATGTATCACCTTTCCCTGAATATCCACCAAATCATCTTCAAGCCCTATTGAGATAGACAGCGACAGGTTTTTTTTTAAGGGAAAAACGGTTTCCAGAAGTATCCCGGATTCTGAAACATTCAGAGTTCTTCCCATACCCTGCTTTACTACCTCATTGTTCTCGTTGACACATAGATAAGACAAGTTCAGCGAATCGATCCTGTGATGCTTTCTTTTTTCAATTTTACTCATATCAATTTCCCAGTCAGGTTAAATGCCTGATATGCTGATTGCCGTCAGCGTTCTGTTTTCATAAATGTATTACGCATGATCATTGAGGTTGCTGATATACAGGTTCCCACATTTGCTACGATATTCCTGAAAGTTAAGGAGAGTTGTTCATATTCCTGCTGGAGTTTTTCGACGTCAACCCGGCTTGTTTTAAGGTTCCGGGAAGCAAAAACGGAAGCTGAATAGGGTTCATGCCCTATATCCAGAAATGGGATATTACCGAAATAATCACCTTTTTCGAGTTCCGAAAAAAGCAAAATTTCGTGATCGGTCTGTCTTGCTATAAACGCTTTCCCATTTGTGATCTTAAACAGGCTGTTCTCGGCCTGCCCCTGCTTTATCAGTTGTCTTACATTTTTTAGCCGATACTCCTGCATATCAGGGTCAGTGTAAATTTCAACATATCTGTTGGTAACCCGCTTCAATCTTCTATCCAAACTTGTCATTACATTTTTTAATTCCGGTGACATGGCGGTATATTCCCTCGATAGCCGCTGTGAATCCAGAACCCCGAGCTGAACATTACCTCTGGCTATGGCTGAAGCACTGCGTCTGCTTCCGCGCGTCATAAGCGAATCCAGGCTTCCGACAAATGCACCGTCACCTATTTTAAGGGCCGTTAAGGGCCCCCTGGGACTTTCTTTAACAATATCGACCCGGCCCTCCAGGATAATCCATATCCAGTTGCCGTGCTTCCCCTCCTCTACTATTCTTTCACCGTCATAAAACTCCTCTTCATCGACTACATGCATATAATCAACCAAAGGACCCCTGATTACAGTCTTGGCTGATTCGTTTTTTTGACTGTCTCTGATTTTTTTCTGAACCCTGTCAGCCCCGAAATTTTCGATAAGGCCGTCATCAAGCATTTTCAATCCGTTGAGGATGATTTCCATTCTGCTTTTTTTAATGACCCTGGCAACATTGACCGGCTCCTGTCTGAATTCAAACTCGCCCCGGGTCCATCCAAAAAAGGAATAGACGGCATCAAGCCCCCTCAGGTTGCCGA
This sequence comes from Desulfobacteraceae bacterium 4572_123, assembly GCA_002084545.1. Taxonomy (GTDB): domain Bacteria; phylum Desulfobacterota; class Desulfobacteria; order Desulfobacterales; family 4572-123; genus 4572-123. Next base: position 5,875 of record NBLJ01000053.1, read on the forward strand.
TCGAACCGTTTATCGGATTTCCCCTGGTAAAATATACAATGCCCGGCTCCGGAGAAAATCGGCTCATGATGCGCAAAATACCGGAACTTGCGTTTGCACCCAGCAGTTGAAAAATATCCGCCAGGCTGAGAAAATCGAGATTACCCGCGAGAACTATTTTATTTTTCATAAGAAACAGTTATTTTGCCCATTTCAATTGTTTCTGAAGAGATTGTAATGTTAGTTTCAGGCATTCTTTCAACGTAACTCCGACACCATATCCATTGACCGCGCTTGAAGGAAAGGAAGGTACTTTAAGCTGGCGGTTCAGATTTTGTTCCATTTCATCAATGGACATAATAGGTATGGCCTGATCGGCCAGATCCCGCTTGTTGTACTGCAGGACCAGAGGTATTTTAAAAATGCTGATATCCCGTCGACCCCTCGCAATACAAGTTTCCTGGTGGAACTGTACTGTACCTGCCCGGGAACGGTGTACAACTGCACCCGCACGTCACATCCTCTGATTTTACCAAGTCCCATGGGGAGAAAGTCGAAAAAAAGAGTCCGGTCTCCCTCCGTGTTGATGGATACCATTTCACCGACAATCTGCTTTTTGTAAGATCTGAAGATAAATTCAAGGTTAGTTGTCTTGCCGCATCTGCCGGGGCCGTAATATACAATCTTGCATTCTATTTCGCGTCTTTTTAAATTAAAAACAGCCATAGATTTCCAACTCCAATGCAAACAAGCGTGATTTAGTATCGTCAGCTATCATTTTCCGGTTCTGTTTTGTCACATTATTCCCTGATGATCACTGGTTATGTAACAAAACAGGAGTCGTGTATCAATGCAAATTAATAATATTTTCAGGTTTAAGAGCGATGACTATTTTTCCGCAGTACCCTTAAATGGCTAAATACTGATAATTTTTATATCCAGGCTGAGACACCCCTTTTTAGGGCCCCTGTTGATTTCTACTTTGTCGTATATCAAGCCCGCGCCCTTGAATATTGCAATGGGCGAATAAAATTGAATCTCGTTAAGCTGGAGCCCGATACTGAAATTATCTACAAGTTCTCTATCACTCTTCGAAATGACAAAACTGATGATATTCCCGCTCTGATAATTGACATCCAGCTCAATGAGGCGGCCTTTTTGAGGGCCCTCTTGCAGGGTGATGCCTATAGAACTGATGTCGATAATTTCTATTTCCTGATTTCTTTTAATTTTTTCTTTTTGCGCGGTTTTTCTATCCGGCAGCAGCGAATCGAGGTTATTTTTTTTAAAAAGCGCTTCCAGCAGCAGATACAGTTCTTCAATCTGTGGGGGTGAAAACAGGTCGCCCGAGTTCCACTCCTGATATTGTTTGGCTGCATTCTCAGGTAAATTCATGGCAATGCAGCAACGCAGGATATTTTTAGCCGCGATCAGGCGAGGTTTATCTTTTAGAAGTAATTTGTTTAACTCGTTGATGGCACTTTCATACTGCCCGAATTTAGCAAGGGCGATGGCACTCGACAAATCGGCGGATTCTTTAGTACCATCATTTGTAAAGGCAAATAATTCTTTTATCAGTTTTTTATTTTTATCCGTCAATTCAGGAACAGCAGGTGCGTTTTGAACACTCTTGATGCGCAAATTAATTTTTTCTAATTTAGCTGTAATGGTTTTGACAAGTATCCCGCCTTTTTTATCCAAATCTTTGTTTTTTAGTATATTCAAAGAGTTACGGTATATTTCCGCCGAATCTGTCAACAATCCTTGATCTTTGTAAAATTCGGCCTCATGAAGCATTTTCATAATATTTTTCAAATCAGCGGCAGCATTATCTTCAACTGCGCGCGGTATCTCATCTATCGGAGACGTTTTTTCCAGGGATTTGGTTTTTCCCATTATTAAACTGATCAGCTTTTGACCATTTTTAATCTGCTTGTTTTTATTGATAATATCGGCCGCGGAATAATATTTTGCCAGTGCTTCTTCATTGAACCCCTGGCCCCGATATATCTCCGCTTCATTCAATAATGCTTTTACCTGTTTAGAAATATCCATCTTAACGCACGCTGCTCCTGCTGTTCATTTAAATATATTTTTATATATCCTGCTTTTATATATAATGTCAATATTTGAGAATGATATAAATGTATTGACATTAGCGCCTATTATGTTAACAATTTTTTAAAGCGTCGACTTATTATCAACCTATAATCCAAGGAGAGAAAATATGAACAAAAAAGTAACCGTTGTGGGAGCCGGCAACGTTGGAGCTACAGTGTCTCAGCGACTTGTTGAAAAAGAACTTTGTGACGTTGTTCTGATCGATATAATCGAGGGGGTACCCCAGGGTAAAGCACTCGATCTGACCGAGGCGGCCCCTATTGAAAAACATGATGCTCACCTCATCGGCGCCAATGACTATAAGCCTTCCAAAGGATCCGACATCGTAATTATCACAGCCGGGATTCCACGAAAACCCGGTATGAGTCGTGATGACCTTATCAGTACCAATGCCGGAATTATGAAAAACGTAACCAGGGAAGTTGCCAGGCTTTCTCCTGAAGCCGTATTGATCATTGTCAGCAACCCCCTTGACGCCATGTGCCACGTGGCCTATGACGCCAGTGGATTTCCAAAAAACAGGGTCATCGGTATGGCCGGCGTCCTCGACTCCGCTCGATTCAGAGCATTTATTGCAATGGAACTTGATGTCTCCGTTGAAAACACCCATGCGTTTGTCCTTGGCGGACATGGAGATACAATGGTACCACTGCCACGATACTCCACCGTGGCCGGTATACCGATTACGGAACTGATGCCCCGTGAAAGAATTGATTCACTTGTGGAAAGAACAGCAAACGGCGGAGCTGAAATAGTCAGTTTGCTGAAAACCGGCAGTGCATATTATGCGCCTGCGTCCGCGGCCGTGGAAATGGCTGAATCAATTCTCAAGGATAAGAAAAAAATTCTTCCCTGTGCAGCCTATCTTGAAGGCGAGTATGATATTAATGGCCTGTTCATAGGTGTCCCGGTCAAACTCGGTGCCAAGGGTATTGAGAAAGTGATTGAAATTGTTCTTACCGATGAGGAAAAAGCGGCATTGGAAAAATCAGCCGCCGCAGTGCAGGGGCTCAAGGATACTTTGAAAAAACTTGATGCAAAATAAGGAGGATGAATTATCCGGCAGCCAGGGCTGTTATTACGGCTTCGGCGGCTTTTTGATTCATTTCGGGCAGCGCGCTCAATTCTTCGAGCGTGGCTGCCTTTATTTTTTTCAGGCTTCCGAAATGCCTCAGCATTGCCCGCCTGCGTTTTTTGCCGATTCCTGGAATTGAATCGAGCACGGACCCCGTGGATGCTTTGGATCTGCGCTGCCGATGAAAGGTAATTGCAAATCGATGGGCTTCGTCCCTGACCTTTTGAAGAAAAAGCAGCAGATCCCCTTCCCGCCCCCAATTAATCGGATTCATACGGCCCGGTTTGTAAATTTTATCGGTATTTTCACCTTTTTGTTCATTTTTTTTTGCAATTCCAATTAGTGAAAAACGATTTTCCAACCCAAATTTCCTGATGACCGACAGGGCAATGCCGAGTTGTCCCTTGCCGCCGTCAATAAGGAGAAGATCCGGATATGGTTCACTATCGTGGCAAAAACGTCTTTCAAGCACCTCGGCCATGCCTGCGTAATCATCTGAGCCTGATACGGAATGAAGGATATATTTGCGATAATCCGATTTGCTGGCTCTGCCGTCAATAAAGACTACCATACCCGATACTGCCTGAGTTCCGGATAAATTGGAATTATCAAAACATTCAATTCGTTGCGGCAACCGATTCATTGAAAGACGTTTTTGCAGTCTGGTCAGCAGCTCTTTCCGGCCGGCAATGTCGGCAATATGGTTTTTAAGGTGATACTCGGCATTCTGCAGCGCCATTTCAAGCAGACGAACTTTTTCTCCACGCCGGGGATGCAAAATTTTAATTCTTATATTTTTATGTTCCAAAAACCATTCCTCCAGCAAACGTGCATCTTCCAGTGCCACGGGTGTGAGGATCTCGGACGGAATAAAATTTTTATTATCATAATACTGTTTGATAAATGAACCGATTATTTCGGCATCGGTAGCCATGGTTGTTGAAAAGGTAAAATTTCCGGCCCCCTGGAGATGTCCGCCGCGGACTGTCAGCAGTGTGACGGCGGTAGCTTGTGGTGCCGTAGTTATTCCTACAACATCCCGGTCTTTGAGGTCGGTAGTTACCGCGACCTGCTTTTCAAGGGTTTTTTCAATGGCAAACATTTTATCCCGAAGTTCGGCCGCTTTTTCAAAGTTCCTGGTTTCTGCTGCTGCAAGCATTTCTTTCTTGATTTTTGCTGCCAGTTCACGGGTTCTGCTTTTTAAAAAAAGGGTCACTTCCCGGACCATGTCATCATAGACCCCTTTTTTTATGTCAATGCAGCAGGGCGCCAGGCAGTTCTTCATCTGAAAATTAATGCAGGGGCGGGTACGTGTTTTAAAGCCGCGATTGCTGCATTTTCGCAGCCTGAAGGTTTTATTGACGATTTTCAACGTGCTGCGAACCGCCCTGGCCGATGAAAAGGGTCCGAAATAGAGGTTTCCGTCATTTTCAATTTTACGGACGATGCTCAGCCGGGGATAGGGATGGTTCATCTCAAAACACAGGGCCGGATAGCGTTTGTCATCTTTTAGAATGACATTATATCGGGGCCGGTGTTTCTTTATCAAAGTAGATTCAAGAATCAGGGCTTCTTTTTCACTTGCGGTCAGTATTGTATCAAAATCGGCAATTTTTTTTACAAGGACCCGGGTCTTGGTGTCCAGCCGTTGAGGATTCTTGAAGTAGGAGGAGAGTCGTTTTTTAAGATTGCGGGCCTTGCCGACATAAATAATATCACCGGCATCATCCAGCATGAGATAGACACCCGGATCAGAGGCGATCAGGGATAGTTTTTCAGAATGGTTTTTCATAGAAAAGAAAATTACAGTTCAAACACCATCAATTTTTTTAAAGCCTCGATCCGGTCCCTGAACCGGGCCGCACTTTCAAATTCAAGATCCCGGGCCGCGAGGTCCATCTTTTTTTCAAGCTTCTTGATTTTGCTGTCGATATCATCCGTGGAGGAAAAATCCGATAATGATTCCGCGATCATTTCAGCATTTTCCCCGGTCTGATTATATCCGGTCATAAAAACAGGAACGATATCTTTCCGGATGGATTCAGGCTTAATATGATGGACTTTGTTATGTTTCTGCTGAATTTTTCGACGACGACCGGTTTCTTCAACAGCATTTTTCATGGAAGGGGTTATTCTGTCCGCGTACATGATAACTTTGCCGTTTACATTGCGGGAAGCACGTCCAAAGGTTTGAATCAAAGATCGTGCGGAGCGCAGAAATCCTTCCTTGTCGGCATCCAGAATCGCCACCAGGGTAACTTCCGGCAGGTCGAGCCCTTCCCGGAGAAGATTTATCCCCACCAGTACGTCAAAAAGCCCGGTTCTGAGATCCTGAATAATATCCATGCGTTCAAACGTACTGATATCCGAATGCAGGTAGCGCACCTTGAGCCCGAGATCTTCATAATACTCGGTAAGATCTTCGGCCATTCTTTTTGTCAGGGTTGTTACCAGGACTCTTTCATTTCTGTCGATGCGTTTCCGGATCTGTTCAAGCAGGTCATCAACCTGATTTTTGGCAGGCCGGATATCTATAGCGGGATCAAGTAATCCCGTGGGCCGCACAATTTGTTCAACAATGGAATTTTTCCCCTGGTCGATTTCGTAATCACTCGGCGTTGCCGAAATATATATTACCTGATTTATCCTGGACTCGAATTCATCAAATTTAAGGGGCCGGTTGTCAAGGGCCGACGGAAGTCTGAAACCGTATTGAACCAGGGTTTGCTTGCGCGAGCGGTCTCCTTTATACATGGCCCGAATCTGCGGGACGGAAATATGGCTTTCATCTATAAACAGCAGGTAATCATCAGGAAAATAATCCATGAGTGTCGGCGGCGGCTCACCCGGCGCGCGATCGGTCAAATGACGGGAGTAGTTTTCAATACCTGTACAATATCCGATCTCCTGCATCATTTCCAGATCGAAATTTGTCCTTTCTTCAATTCGCTGGGCCTCTACAAGCTGATTGTTGTCTCTGAAAAAATCAAGCCTCTCCTTTAGTTCGGCAATAATGGTTTTTGTGGCCCGCTGCCTGGTCTGCTGTCTGGTTACGTAATGGCTGGCCGGGAACAGTGTTATCCTGTTTAATCTTCTTTTCGCGGTTCCCCGGAGCGGGTCTATTTCCGTGATCATATCGATCTGATCTCCGAAAAACTCAAGCCGGATGGCGGTATTTTCTTCATAGGCGGGAAAAATATCAACACAATCCCCCCGCACCCTGAAAACCCCCCTGTGAAAATCGATATCATTGCGGTCATAATGCATGCGGACAAGATCGGAGAGCAGGCGCTCGCGGGAGAGCTCCTGATCGTTTTCAAGATCGATTCGCATGCCGAGATAATCTTCGGGTGCTCCCAGTCCGAAAATGCAGGATACACTGGCCACTACGATGACATCCCTTCTTGAAAGGACGGAACGTGTAGCCGAATGACGCATTTTGTCGATCATTTCGTTCAGGGATGAATCTTTTTGAATATAAGTATCGCTGGAAGGAATATAGGCTTCGGGCTGATAATAGTCATAATAGCTTACAAAATATTCAACCGCATTTTCCGGAAAAAGCCCGCGGAATTCATTGTAAAGCTGGGCGGCAAGGGTTTTGTTGGGGGCCATAACCAGGGCGGGCCGGTTTAACCCGGCAATTACATGGGCCATGGTAAATGTTTTGCCTGACCCGGTTACCCCCAAAAGAACCTGATGCTTTTTTTTTTCTTCCAGACCCATGGTCAGGGTCTTTATGGCTGATGGCTGATCTCCTTTGGGCGTAAAGTCGGATTTTATTTTAAATATTGACATCCTGTCCCTGGAAATTAGAAATTGAAAATTTGGTTTTCATGCTTTTACAGTACTTCTATTTTCCAGAATGTTCCGTCAGCCCGGTCCTCTACAACCACATTCATTTCTTCAAGTTTTTTTCTTATTTCATCGGCCCTGGCCCAGTTTTTCAATGCACGGGCTTCGGATCTTGCTTTGATGAGGTCTTCGATCATCCCGGGATCCAGATCCTGCTTTTCAATGGCTGATTTTTTTTGTCCCCTGAAATAATCATCGGGATTTTCAGCAAGAATGCCAAGGATTGTACCGATTTTCAGTATCTGTGCTCTTGCGGAAAGCGCTTGCTCCCGTGTATCATCAGAGACATTGCCTGGCGTCTCATCCAGCATGCGATTGATATTTCGAATCGCGTCAAAAACAGATCCCAGGCCCAGGGCAGTGTTAAAATCATCATCCATGGCGGAACAAAATTTCTTCCAGTATTCACCTTCAAAAGAATTATCCGCAACATTTTCGGGATTGTTTCCGATCGTTTCGTTGATTCGCTGCAGTGCCCCGTAAAATTTATCAAGGCTTTTACCTGCCTCTTCAATATTCTGGGGTGTATAGTCAATTGGGCTGCGATAATGGTTCGACAGCAGAAAAAGACGCAATGCTTCCGGGTGGCAGGTATTGATAATCTCTTTGATCATCATGAAATTACCAAGGGATTTGGACATTTTCTCATGATCAATATTGACAAATCCGTTATGTATCCAGTATTTTACAAAAGGCTTGGCAAAGGCTGCCTCGGATTGGGCAATTTCATTTTCATGGTGCGGAAAAATCAGATCCTTGCCGCCGCCGTGGATATCGATGGTTTCCCCAAGCAGGGCACTGCTCATGGCCGAACATTCAATATGCCACCCCGGCCGGCCACGGCCCCAGGGGCTGTCCCAGGAAGGTTCCCCCGGCTTGGCCCCTTTCCAGAGAGCGAAATCAAAAGGATTGTGTTTTCTTTCGTCCACATCCACCCGTGCACCGGCTTCCATATCCTCTAATCTGCGGCCTGAAAGCCTGCCGTATTCATTAAATTTTTCAACTGCGAAATAAACATCGTCTTCAACACGATAGGCCGTTTTTTTGTTCATCAGAATTTCAATAATCCTGATAATATCAGAGATGTGCTCCGTGGCTCTGGGTTCGATGGTGGCCCGTCGTACATTCAACCTGTCCATGTCCGTATAGAATTCCGCAATGTATTTTTCAGCAATCTCGCGGCAATCTACCTTCATTTCATTGGCCCGCTTGATGATTTTGTCATCCACATCGGTGAAATTCCTGACATATGTTACGGCATAACCACTTGCCTCCAGATAACGCATAATGACATCGAACACCACCACTGAACGGGCATGCCCGATATGACAGGAGTCATATACAGTGGGGCCGCAGACATACATGCGCACCTTGCCGGGTTCAATGGTTTCAAACACCTGTTTCTTTTTTTTTAACGTATTATAAATGCGGATCGTCATAATTATCCTCAATGCCTGTTAAAAATCGCGGGCCAGATAAACCGCCCAAAAAATTATCCATTTAATATTGATAAACTCGGAAAAAGTCAAATTTAGACGGTCTTGTAAAAGGCTCATTCCAGCAGGGCGATACTCATGGCACCTATCCCCTCCCCCCTGCCGAACATTCCCAGTCCTTCCGTAGTTGTGGCTTTGATATTGATCCTTTCCGGTTCTATTCCCATTGCCCGTGCAAGATTTTGCTCCATGGCCGGGCGGTATTTAATAAATTTTGGTGCTTGTGCAAAAATAGTACAGTCCACGTTTTGAATGCAATAGCCTTTTTCAATAATCATGCGGCGTACACGAACCAGCAGGTCGATACTTCTTATGTCTTTAAATTCCGGGGAACTGTCAGGAAAATGGGTGCCGATATCGCCCAGACCCGCGGCGCCCAGCAGCGCATCGCACACGGAATGAACCAGGACATCGGCATCTGAATGTCCAAGCAATCCCTTGTTAAAGGGAATCGTTACGCCTCCGACAACCAGTCTGCGTCCCTCTACCAATTCGTGGACATCATACCCGTTTCCTATGCGCATTATTTCACACGTACCCTTTTACCCGAATTAGAGTCCGTCATCGGTTTAAAATTTTTTTGAAAAAAGAAACGGATTTTTTACCGGATTTTTCAGGATGCGGTTTTTCGGCCGCAATGCTGTCTCCGGCCGTGACAGGAGGGGATGGCTCACTGGGAGCGGATTCAACAATTTCCGCCAGACGCCCGCCTCCCAGAAAACGAAATTCAGGCCCCCCGTGAAGAAGAGTCAGACGGTCGTTCGCATTAAGAGGCACGTTAGAGGATATGGCCTGGTTGTTAACCAGAATCGATTGTCTGCCGGTAAGATCCTTTACCCAGTACTGGTCCCGGCTGAAAAATATTTGAGCATGCTGATGGGCAATTCCGGGATGATCCATGGTAAAATCACAGTCAGGACTTTTCCCGATTGTGACGGGCACCTGTTTAAAGTCCCTTAGCGTCGGGCCGTATTGAATCACCAGTGGAACACGCATTGTTTCAACACGGGGTTCGGGGACTTCGGCGGATGATGCCGTTTGAGGCCGTTCCGTTTGAAAATGCTGTTCAAGGTCCGCTTTCGGAATGGCTGCCGCCGGTATATCAGGCCGCGAAACCGGTTCTGGAATCTTTGTACAAGGGGCAGTTGAGCCGTCTTTAACCGATTTGGTTAAAAAACTGACCTTGGGGCCGCCTTCGGCAAATATTAAAACATCACCATCTTTTAAAAATGCTTCCTTGACACGTTTGCCGTTTAAGTAGGTACCGTTGGAACTTTGATCGACCAGTTTAAAGCGGTTCCCTTTCCTGGAAATTGTTGCGTGCCGGCGGGAAATGATGGTTACATCCACGGGAAACGCCACATCACATGAAGGGTGGCGGCCAATGGATATTGATGGTTCGGAAAACTCTTGAATTTCACCTTTTAACGGCCCCTGAATGTGAATCAGTTGAATAGCAATAGCGGGTATTTGTTTCATATTTTATTACGTATCTGGATTACGATTCGCCAGGGAATAATACGCGCCAAGTGCGGCAATTGCGTGCTGCTTATTCCATGATGGATCACTTTGTTTTAGATGGCAATCCTGATTTTCGTCTCCGGCTGTTCTTTTGAGATTAAATTATTGGGAATTTGGCGGTTCTGTCAAGGGAATAATCAACCGGTGACAAGATACCATGCTTTTAGCCGTTAGCAAAGTAATAAAAATCAAAAATTTAATTGAAATTACGATATGTTTGGTCTAATATTTATTATCTTCTTTTGCAGCGTTCAGACTTGGTCATCAGCAAACCCATGATCGGCTCCTTCTGAACAGTGACAAAATGTATTGTTCAAATAATAAAATCGATAGTTACTAAACTTTTGCCGAAGCAGGATTTAATATGGCTCAAATCAAATATTCCGGAAAAACCGACATTGGACTTAAACGGAAAAATAACGAAGACAGCCTGGTCATCAACCCCGGCCTTGGATTCTGTCTGGTTGCGGATGGAATGGGAGGCGCTGCCGCCGGAGATCTGGCCAGCCGGATATTTGCCTTGACTTCTGAATCGACTTTTGCGGACTTTAAAGGACAATCCGAGAAAGAAACCGTCAAAAAAGTTCAAAAATCTTTTTATTTGTCAAATCAAAAAATTCTTGAGCATGTTAACGAAAATCCTCTTCACAAGGGCATGGGCTGCACGGCTGAACTGCTGGCATTTTTTGATGAGGGATTTGTGCTCGGTCACATGGGGGACAGCCGAACCTACCGGTTCAGTTCCGGAAAGCTGGAACAACTGACAACCGATCATTCTTTTGTGCAGGACCAGATCGACCAGGGGCTTATAACACCCGCTGAAGCCAGAACACATCATTTGCGCAATCTAATTATGCGGGCGGTTGGAGTAAAAGAGGATATTTCGCTTGATCTTTTACGGGGCAAGGTGTCCGCGGGGGATCTGTTTCTTTTATGCTCGGACGGGCTCACGGACATGGTGGATGACCTGCATATTGAAAAAATTCTGGCCCGGAATGACTCGCTTACCTCTAAGAATGAACAGCTCATTGAAATGGCCAAGTCTTTGGGCGGAAAAGACAATATCACAGTGGTGCTGGCCAGTATAAACCCCGACAATCATATTTTTCCATAAATCCGCTTATGAAAAGTAAATTCAGGCGTATCATGCAAAAAAAAATATTTTACCTGTTCCTGTGCATCATGATTACAGCTTCGACCGCTTTTGCCGGCTTTGATACGGATGAAAAAATCTATCCCTTGCCCATGTCCGAATTGATTGATGTACTTGAACACTGGTTTGCCGGATCTGATTTTGAGGTCAGCCTTCACATGATCAAGCCGGGTAACACCACATTGCATGCCCGGCGCCGGAGTGAAACCTGGCAGGTCAACTTGAAAAGGCATTCGCCGCTTGCTACCCGGGCCAGGGCCATCTGTCGATTGGACGGCAAACCGGACAAGGTCAGGCTGAATATTCTGTGGCGTTTTCTCGACGATTATTTTAAAATTCCGAATACAACCGCAAAGAGTTCAAATCTGGAGATTCCGACTGCCGTACTGAGCCGCATCGACGCCGTGGTCTGCATAAACAGCAGAAACGGTGACATGGACAATCAATTCTCCGGTTTTGTCATCGATCCGGCAGGGTTTATTCTCTGTACGGCCCACGGTGTTGATGCAGGCGAAGTGGTGACGGTGGTATATTATGACGGACGAATTCTGGAAGGCAAGCCCCTGAAAATTGACAAACATAGAGATATTGCCCTTTATAAGGTCGATACCGTCCGGGACTCGTTTGTACCGTTTGAAAACGGGCGTGAACTGCTTGGAATGGGAGAACGCCTGTTCGCGGTGGGATGTCCGGAAAATCTGAGAGGGACTGTTTTCACCGGTATTATCAACGCCCCGCCCAGGCGGTCAGGTAATTTACCCCTGTGGCAGGTCAACATGGAGATTCATCCGGGAAGCAGCGGCAGTCCGGTTTTTGATAACCGGGGCAACCTGGCGGGCATGGTCAAGGGGCGTTACCGGGGGACTGATTCAGTGGGTTTTTTAATTCCCCTTGAGACAATTCTTTCTTTTTTAAACGGAAATTAACAAATGAAATACGGGCGTTATGAAATTATCAAAGAGCTGGGGCGCGGGGCCATGGGGGTTGTCTATCAGGCCCATGACCCCAGAATAGATCGTCCTGTAGCCCTGAAGGTGCTGCGCCCGGACCGGGTAACCACCGAGGACTTTGTACAGAGATTCCTGAAAGAAGCCAGGGCCATCGGTCGTCTCAGTCATGCCAACATCGTTACGGTATATGATGTGGGCCAGGATCACGAGACGATTTATATCGCCATGGAATTTCTGGAAGGCCGTCCGCTGAATGAAGTTGTCCGGGAGAAACCGCTTGCCGTCAAGGATGTGATAAACATCGGTCTGCAGGTTGCAAAAGCCCTGGATTATGCCCATGCCCGGGGGATTATTCATCGCGATATCAAACCCTCCAATGTTATTCTTGACGACAGGGGGCGGATAAAAATTACCGATTTCGGCATTGCCCGCATCGAAGATCCGGAAGTTACCCGGCAGACACAGGCGGGAGAGATTCTGGGCACCCCCGTGTACATGTCACCTGAACAGGTCATGGGAAAAACCGTGGACGGACGATCCGACCTGTATTCACTGGGGATTATCCTTTATGAACTGACTACGGGCCGGCGCCCTTTTTCCGGTAAAAATATAGCTGTTATTTTCCGGGCCATTATCCAGGATATACCGCCGGAGCCGCAAACAGCCGACGGCAATCTATCGCCGGGTTTTGCCTCGCTCATTATGAAAAGCTTGGCAAAAGAACCTGAAAAGCGTTTTCAAAGCGGCAGACAGATGGCGGATGAACTTAAAGTCTGCCTGGAGAGAAAAAATAATGTGGATGTTCCTCAATCCGGCCGGCCTGAAAAAAAAGGCCGCCTGCTTTGGATCGGAGTGATTCTCCTGATGCTGGCGGTCGGTGGAGGTGGTTTTTACTATTTTAAATCAAGACAGCCGATGCAAGATCAGCCGCCGATAGAACCACCTTCGGTAGAACAGACAACTATGGAAACTCCGGCCGGCAACGCGCCCGCTGCTTCGGTTTCGGTTCCGCTTCCGGCTGAGGATAGTGCTAAAAGCGAAATACCGGAAGTCGAAATTCAAGATAAAGCGGTTGCCGGTGGTGAAAAAACAACCACTCCCGGTTTAAGTACAGGCCCTGAAAAGCAAAGCACTGATAAAAAAAAGGAAGTGCTTGCCCTTTTAAAAATAGATTCCGTGCCAACCAGCGCGCAAGTTTTTATCAATGATGCCTTTAAGGGGAAAACGCCGGCTAATCTCACTCTGCCTCTGGGAAAATATGAGGTACTGGTCACTTTGCGCGGTTATTATGAATGGGAGGCAGGAATCGATCTGGACCACCCCGGTGAAACACCACTGTATGTTCGTCTGGTGGCCGAGGAGTAACGAAAATCAGTAACCGTGAACGGGTCATGAGAATATGTGACAACCTATGATATTACAACAAAAGGAGGCACTGCTATGCGAATTATAGCTAAACTGATTGTATTAACGACAGTGGTGATAACGGTATGCCTGGCAGGCATCGGCACGGGCCATGCCCGACTTGCCGCCGGTGATGCGGCCCCGGGTTTCAAGCTGAATGATATCAAGGGCCGCAGCTATGATCTGGCTGTTATAAAAGATCAGCCGATGGTAATTCTCTATTTCTTTGATGTGGAGTCCCGTTCAAGCCAGGAAGGTCTGTTGAGTCTCGACAGCCTGGCTAAAAAATATGAAGATGCGAATCTCATGGTATGGGCCATTGCCGTTTCATCACGCGAAAAAATTGCCCGTTTTGTATCGCGCACCCGACCTGTTTTCCCGGTACTGCTGGACAATGGAGCAGTCAGTGATCTGTATCATGCCCGGATGGTGCTGCCTACCGTATGCATTCTCGGGCCCGGACAGAAGATGCTGGATTATTTTCAGGGCGGAGGCAAGTCAACCGAAGTTATGCTGGTCAGGCTGGCGGAAAGAAAACTTCAGCATAAACAGCCTGCTATGGCCAAAGCCATCAGTGAACAGGTGGTGAAAAAAAATCCGGGCAACCTCAAGGCAAAGAGCGTTAAGGGCTATGCCGAATTA
>NBLJ01000162.1 GCA_002084545.1 Desulfobacteraceae bacterium 4572_123
GTCCATAATGATATGATGGATGGTCAGCAGCATGCGATATTCATCTGCACTGTCTTTGATCAGTACTGCCTTTAGAAGAGGCCCTGTGGTCAGATCAAAAACATGGTTGCCAAGATCATCGGCCGCTCGTTTGAACTCTATGCTTTTTGCCGGTTCCTTGAGATGAGACAGATCCTTGACCGGAACGGTGAGAACCAGTTCCGGCAACCGGGCCTGAAAAAGGGTCTGATCCGCCATATGAAATGTGGTTCGCAAAATTGAATGCCGGTGGATCACCGCATTTAACGCATCCTGAAAGCACCTGATCCGCAGGGCGCCTTTGATTTTCACAACCAGAGGTATATTAAAAACAGTATGTTTTTCATCCATCCGGTTCAATAACCATATAGCCTGCTGTGGAAAAGACAAAGGGTTGTTTTTCTGGTTGCCTGTTTCATGAACAATGGGTTTGGAAAACAACCTGTCAGGTGATGCATCCGCATGAATCACAGATGCAAAATCACGGACAACGGGTCTTTCAAACAGAGTGGACAAGGGAAGCCGGATGCCCAGTTTTTCTTGAATCAGGGAGCAAACCCTGGTAGCAAGCAGAGAATGGCCGCCCATCTCGAAAAAATGATCGTTACGACCCACGGGCCCGCTGCCCAGAACCGTTTCAAAAATCGCGCATAAAATTATTTCTGTTTCGGTTTCCGGTGCGTCATAGGTCTGCCGCCTGAGTTGTTTAAAATCTTCAGCTCCCGGTGCCGGTAGAGCTTTTCGATCGGTTTTGCCGTTGGCGGTGATGGGTATACGATCCAGGAAGATAAAAATCGAGGGAATCATATACTCCGGCAGGTTATTTTTCAGGTATGCCTTTACCTTGTCCGGGGCTATTGTTCCGCCCCGCCCACAGACAAGATATGCAACAAGGGACTGGATACCGGCCGGATCCTGCCGGAGCAAAACCACGGCTTCGCGCACAGAAGGGTGGGTTCGCAGGGCTGTTTCAATCTCACCGGTTTCAATCCGGTATCCATGAAATTTTACCTGGAAATCGGTCCGGCCTATAAATTCCAGATTCCCGTCGGTCAACAGACGTGCCTGATCTCCGGTTTTATACATGCGCATCCCGGATTCTGAGGAAAAGGGGTCAATTACAAATTTTTTATTCGTCATGCCGGGCCGGTTCAGATAACCGTTGGCTACACCAATCCCGCTGATACAGATCTCACCGGCCGTGCCTGGTTCAACCGGCTGCAGATTTTTATCCAGCAGATAAATCCGCATGTTCCGGACCGGTTTGCCGATGGGCGTATTTGCATGCAAGGGCCTTTGCGGTTTCACATCATATAAACTTGCACAGATTGTGGCTTCGGTAGGCCCATAGCCATTGATAATCCGCACTCCCGAAACATTGTGAGCAATCTGTACAAGCAATTTTTCAGGAATGGGCTCCACTCCAACCAGAAGGCGCCGCAGCAGGCTTTGACCGGGATTGACTTCCACCCAGGCGGCAAGATCGGCCACCATCATTGGCGGCAGGTATGCGCTGGTGATCCGGTGTTGCAACAGCCACTCCATCAATACCAGCGGGTCGGGGCGGACCTTGTCCGGCACGATTTTTAATTCGGCTCCGGCAGTAAGCGAAGAAAAAATTTCATACACGGATACGTCAAAATTTCCTTTGGGCCGTCCGGTGGAACCGGACGTAAAAATTATATAAGCCAGGTCGTCAGGGGTCACATGCACGGATGGTTTTGTAGTATTCTCCGATGCAATCCGATCCCTGTCTGTGTCCAAACAAACCATCCGGGCATGCGTGTCGGGAAGCGATTTCAAACAATCGGACCGGGTGAGGATTACAGGGGCCCGGCTGTCTTCCAGCATTTGTGCGATCCGGTTTTTCGGATAGGTCGGATCAAGGGAAAGATAAGCTCCTCCGGCCTTGAGAATACCAAGAACCCCGACAACTGCATCTACTCCCACGGGAAGGTAAAGTGCTGCAACCGTTCCGGGGCCGACTCCGGAAGAGATGAGATGGCGGGCTATCTGGTTGGTGAGATTATCCAGAGTTCGATAGGTGATGCTGCGATGTTCATGGCTCACGGCGGCGGCGTCAGGATATTTTAAAGCCGCCGCTTCAACCAGGTGATGCAGGCACAGATCAACGGGAAAAAAGGAAAGGGTCTGCTTAAATTTCATCACGCTCCCTGTTTCAGGGTCACTTTTTCTTATTCATCTCGGCCTGCCGTTTGGTCCGTTCCCAGGTGTTGTCGTCACCTGATTTTACAATCTTGAGATAAATAGGAATTTTCCACAGAATAAAAAATGGCGCCATGAAAAGGCTTTTCCACACATAAAAAGATGCCCGCTTCAATAAAAGCCCGGAAAAAACATAAAATACGATGGAGAGCAGACAAAGCACGAGGGCCGGGCTCAGACCGGGATAAAAAAGAGCTGTACAGATAAATAAAACAATTTGTCTGACAAATTTTCTGATCAACCCGGGGCCGTAAGTCTTAAAAACCTGCCAGCGCCCTCCCTCCCAGCGTTTTCGTTGAGTCTCGGCCTGTTTCTTTTCAGTGGCCATCTCACCGTAAACTATGGCATCGGGATTGTAATGCACCAGGATGCCGTCAAGCAGCAATTGCATGGAAAATTCAATATCCTCCACAATGGAATAGGCCGGCCATCCGTATTTTTCTATAATTTCAGATAAAAAGGCCATGCCGTTGCCTTTGAGTCCGGCAGTACCCTTAATCCGGTTTCGTCCGGCGGGCCGTACATGATGAAACACATTAAGGGCTGCTGAAGCAAGGGCGCTGCGCCAGTTGTCATTGGGGTTGGAAACCCCGTAGTATCCCTGGACGACCTTTACTTCAGGGTGGGACAGAGATGCTGAAACTTCGGATAAAAAGTCGCGGTGCAAAAGGGTATCCGCATCCACAACCGCCAGCGCATCAAAGTCGTGATATACTTCCGGATGAGTTGTAAAGAGCCAGTCCAGTGCCTGACCTTTACCACGGTTGGCAATATCGGTTCTTTCAAAAACCCTGGCCCCGGCGTCACGGGCCAGATTGGCCGTATCGTCTTCACAATTGTCGGCAATTACGCAGATTCGGTAGTCTTCCCGTGCATAAGCGGAATCGGCAATGCTTTTCAACGTTGTTTGAATCTGATCGGCCTCATTGTGAGCCGGAACAATCACGGCTATTTTGAGCGGTCCCGCAGTGGGATCGGTTTTCTTTTTAAAACGCCAGGCCGCCAGGGTCAGCACCAGCAGATACACTGTGGCGACCAGCACATAAAGTATTGCAACTGCAAAAAGAATTTTTATAATAATCATTTGGCACCCTTTGTGTATTTTTCAAATACCCCGGCCATCATTTTACAGTTGGCAGCAAGGTCATAACGTTTCAATACTTTTTCACGGCCTTTTTTACCAAATTCCTGGCGCAGCGAAGAATCCGCCAGGAGTTTTCCCAGCCGCACAGCCAGCTCCCCGGCATCCGAGGGGGCCACCAGCACGCCGTCTTTTCCATCCTCTATAAGTTCGGGGTGGCCGGTGATCCGGGTGGTAACACATGCGATCTGTTTGGCCATGGCCTCCATGAGTACCACGGGTACGCCTTCGGCAAAACTGGCCAGCACAAACAGGTCCGCCCGATTATAGTACTGATGAACATCATCCTGGCCCACGGCACCTGTAAATGTAACCTTGTCGACAAGGCCGAGGCTGTTGGTGAGTTTTTCCAGTGAAGATCGGTCTTCACCGTCTCCAACATAGGTTAAATGGAAAGCGATTCCCTGTTTATTAAGTATCGAGCAGGCATCCAGCAGAATATGCTGGCCCTTGGCAGGCACCAGCCGTCCGACACATAGAATTTCAGGAATCTCATTTTGCGGCTCCGGCCTTGGAGCAAAAACGCCCGGGTCTATGCCGCAGCGTACAATATGAAACTTGTCCCACATGTGATGATCCACCAGGCGCATGAGCTGGCTCTGGCAGTAATAGCTGATACAGCGGATAAATGAGGCCCGGCAGACCTTTTCTTTCAGCAGGCTTGTGTCTACATTGTAAAAAATATCGGGACCGTGAATACTGATACTGAATTCCATGGTCCCGTAAGCTGCTGCAATCATGGCTACCGTTGCAGCCGGATTGGCAAAATGAACATGTACATGCCGTGTTCTGTTTTTCATAAGCCAGTTCAAAAGAATACCGGCTTCGGCAAAATAGGCCAGGCCCATCAGAAAATTGCGGGGTCCCCTGCGCGCCAGGGAAACGGCTTCTTTGAGCATATGAAAATATTGCAAAGGCGATTTCAGCAGTATTCGCAGATGGGAAAGGCAGATATTGACCAGCGCGGCATCTTTAATATAAAGAGTCTGAGCGGCATCCGCCTTTTCTTTTTCAGTCATTTTATCAAGGTTGGCAGGTCTGCGGATGGAAGCGGTTTTTACATCAAACCCGACTTCTCTCAAGGATTGTATCTCTCTGAATATAAACGTATGCGATATGCCTGGATATTCACTGGCCAGATAAGCAACTTTTTTACAAGGCATTAATGATTTTCCCCCTTAAACCCAAAATCCATAATCCAAAACCAATCACACATCATTGACGGGCAGGCACAAGGCCGGCCCCTACATTTTATTCATCACCCAAAACCCAAAATTGATCCCCTGCTGCCGGTTAGCTAATGGCTGATTTTCAAAGAAATCTGCTTAATCCACGGATTAAAATAGACAGAATTCCTTCACTTCTCACTTTTCACTTCCCACCGGTCACCCGGGTTTTCAGCCCTGCCCTTTTATTTCTCAGAGGACGCCTGAAAAGCGCACCGATAAAAAACCGCATCACACCGAAAAATTCCGGAATCACAATTATAGAGCAGTGCAGGGCATAGATTTCAGCTTTGGCCCTGGACAACTGTTTTTCATCCATAAAATTCTTAACACTGAAAAGCAGAGGATAAAACAGCAAAATAAAGGCCGGCACCAGCAGCACAAGGCTTCCCACATGCCATAAAGAACCGGACAGTGCCAATACGACAAGAGCCAGAGAGCCGCCTCCGCGAATCATAATCCTGATGACCTCGTATACCCAGAAACTCCTGGATTTAAACAAATGCCGCATGGTAACCGCAGCAAAACCATAGCCCGTGCGAAAACAGCGTTTCCAGTACTGCCGAATTTTCGTCATGGCCAGATCATGGGAAACCATGGGCATGTCAAGCTGCATAATTCTGCCGCCATTTTGCCGGACCCGCTGGCTGAGTTCGGGATCTTCACCGCCAACCAGGACCTCGTCATACCCCCCGGTCTCTTCCAGGGATTGACGTTTTATCAGCACACACCCGCCGAATGCATCACATTCTCCTGGCGAGGCATTCCATTCCATACTCCCGATCCAGTTAAAAACAGAGGCATCGGGATTCATTTCACGGATGTTGCCCTGGACTGCGACAATACCGCCGCCAAGGGCATTGACCGCATTGTCAAGCCAGTCGGCGTCGAGAACCGTGTCCGAGTCCAGAAACTGCACCATGGGGGATTTTCCGGCTTTCCATCCGGCATTGCGCCCCATGCCCGGGGAGGGAAATTCAGGGTGCAGTTCGATCGTCTCAACACCCGGAAAACTTCCGGCAATGGCAACACTGTCATCGCTCGAACCGCCGTCAACATAATAAATATGAATTTTGCCCCTTTTATACCGGCATGCCTGAATACTTTCAATGCATCGGCCCACCGTACTGGCCGCATTTACCCCGATAAGAACGCAATCTATATCAAATTCATTGTTAGTCATTACCTGCTCCTGTTCCTGGAAATAATTCTGGCCGGAATTCCAACGGCAATGCAGTTATCTGGAATATCTCTTATAATCACGGCGTTGGCCCCAATATCGACATTGTCCCCGATGGTAATATCGCCAAGAAGTTTGGCACCCACGCCTATATTCACGTTATTGCCGATCAAAGGCGCGGCCGGATGTTCGATGTTCTGCAATCCCACGGTTACCCCGTTGCGGATGATACAGCCATTGCCGAACCTGGCATACCCGCTTACAATGATATCCCCGAAATGCTCAATCTTGAAATTTTCTCCGATTTTAACTTCGCAGGGCAGTTCAATGCCGGTGAGGATCTGAACTGCTTTGAAAGATAATTTATACAGCAGGGAAAAGGGTTTGCGCAGCAGAGAGCTGCCTATGGTATATCGCCATCGGCCAAAACGGTACACGATCATGACCCAGAAGCCCTGGGCCAGGAAATCTCCATCATACACTTTGATGTCTGCCCGTAAATTTGGAAAAAATTTCATTGATCACGGCTTCCCGACCCGGCACCGCCGGAACCTGTTTGCCCCCTTCAAACTCCATTTACCATGGTACCGAAGGCGATTTCCCTCCCATCCTGGTATCCCACAAGGCGGCAAGACCGGTTTTGATAAACGTCGCTGAGCCCTTTCGTTTCATTGGCCCTGCCG
Source organism: Desulfobacteraceae bacterium 4572_123 (assembly GCA_002084545.1). GTDB lineage: Bacteria > Desulfobacterota > Desulfobacteria > Desulfobacterales > 4572-123 > 4572-123. The sequence continues at coordinate 6,475 of NBLJ01000162.1, forward strand.
GATTTTTCGGCCGGCAGTTGATAATATAGCGCAGCAGGTGCCATCCTATTTCAACGCCGGCATTGGCAATTACAGACAAGTAGCCGTAATTTTTCCGGAAATAAAGATATTCGGCACGCATCCGGAATTTCAGCAGTTGTGATCCGCCGCTGTCGTACTTTTCATCCTTGCGGGTCTGAGCAGAGGCCCCGCCCACATGAATTACCTCCGCGTTCGGGATAAAGAAAATCTTCCATCCCATACGCTTTGCCCGGAGGCTGAGATCGGTCTCTTCATAATAGATATAAAACCGCTCATCAAACAATCCGGTTCGCACCAGCATCCTGCGACGGTAGATAGTAAATGTTCCGGGAACCCAGTCCACCTCCTTGACACTGTTATGATCAAAATATTTAAAATCACCACGCCCGAATATCCGCGAATTGGGGTATTTGTCGCTGAGACCGGAAAGGGTCAGTAATTTATAGATACTGTTGGGAAATCGACGGGCCGAAGGGTCCAGGTCACCGTCCAGATTCACCAGACGTCCCCCGCAAAGTCCGCATTCGGGATGCGATTCCATAAACGCAACTGCGTTGTCAATGGCGCCCGGCTTGATATAGGCATCGGGATTAAGCAGAACAACATACTCTCCAAAGGCATTTTCAACCGCCTGATTATTAGCTGCTGCAAACCCAACATTTATTTTATTTTCAATCAGTCTTACCCCTTCATAAATCACCTCTTCACCATCGGACAGGCACAAGGCCGGCCCCTATATTTTATTTACAATTCATTGCGCATCACCCAAAGTTTTTTTTCATATAACACCCAAAACCCATCACTCCGCACGCAGTGTGTCCTCCCGGTCCGGTTTCGGCAGAAGTCCAACCACCTGCCCGAGATACCTGCCCAGAATTTTCAAATCATACATCGGTCCGGCGGATACCGTATAAAACGCCTCTGCCGAAAACAGTTCATCGGCATTCGGCATGGAACCAAAATTTACAAGAGCTTCGGTAATCAGCCCGGGTTTGCTTTTCAGATAAAGCGCGCGCCAGTCCTCGGGCAGTCCCTGAATTTCGGAAACAGTGCGGGGGCCAACACCAACAAGATGCAGCTTTCCTTTCAGTACCGTGAACAAGCCCGGTAAAAACCGAAGCAGCAGATCCTGCCATCCGACAGGACCCTGGATACCGATACTGTTCGAATTTTCATCCCCGGCCGGTTTGTTTTCTCGAATCTTGCAGAAGCTTTTAAAATCAAATGTTTTCCAGAGAGCCTTGTCCGGTTTGGCCGGCAGTTGCACAGCCGTAATTTTACTGCTAAGCGGGCCCCTGCGAAACAGCTTCAGCACCAGGGCCGTAACACCAATAACCGGCAGTGTCAGCAACAGAAGCAAAAGGGCTGCCAGGCGGGGAAGAAATGTTTTCCGCAGCCCATACTTTTTTTTTTCGTAATTTACACCCAGCAGGATATCTTCGGTTATGATAATATTGGTTCCAAGGCGGGTATTGATCAGGCGGTTCTTGTTGACAATGACATCTCTCAGCTCAAGAGCCTGCCCGATATAACTGCCGCTGAAAATAACGGAATTCAAAATAGTTGTGCGGGCATCAACAACAGAGTTGTTACCGATCACGGCATGCGGTCCAAGGACGGCCCCCTTATCGATTCTGCAATTTTTACCTATGAAAACCGGGGCATGAATTTGGGCTGTCGGATGCAGATTCACATTTCTGGAAAGATGGATACCCTCTTCTATTTCCCTTCCGGTGAGAAGCAGGCCGCTGAAATCTTTGTCCAGAACAATTCTATGGCTTTCGAGTAGATCCGTATGGGATCGGAAGCTCAGTAATTTTGTAATTTTCCTGATTTCAGCAAAACCATTTTCAGCAGATTGCAAAAATTCAAAGAGTCCGGCCTTATCGACATTGTCGGGTATTGTTTTTAAATGATGCCGCGAAACCCGGCCCCATCCGGTCCAAAGCAAAGTTCCCTCTTTTTCCCTGCAATAAAGAACGGTTTCATCGGCCTTGGCTCCATCGGGCCCGCCCAGGGGGTTTTCCTCCTGAATATCCACTCCCGGTATTTGTTCGGAATGAATAAGCAGCACCGATTTTTCATCGTCATTCAAGTCAAGATGCCTGAGAGGTCGATAGGGTCTGGAAGGTTCCTTAACAAGATGATAATGAAAATTGATACCCCAGCGAGTGCCGTCTCCCAATAGAGATTTAAATTTTTCAGGATACTGACACAAAACAAAATCAATTTCAGTGACGCCCTGGTTTACAATATATTCAACAATATGCTGAATAAACGGGCGATCCATCAAGGGGAGAAGTACAGGCGGTGTTTTCTCGCCGCCGCTTTTGTCATCCGGCCACTCAAAAGTATTAATAACAATCGCTCTCATGATTTGCCTGCCTCCGGAACCAAATTATTCACTTCTCACTATTCTAGTACGCCCCCTTGCCTGATAACACGGCCGGTACGGTCTTGAACAGAATTGCAATATCGCTCCAGAAAGTCTGACTTTCAATATAATCGGAATCCAGTTCCACCTGCTCGTTAAATGCAATATCGCCCCGGCCGCTGATTTGCCAGGTACAGGTCAGGCCGGGTGTTACATCAAGGCGCCGGCGGTCTGCCAGAGTGTATTGAGCAACTTCCCGGGGCACGGGGGGCCTGGGACCGACAATGGACATATCACCGATCAAAACACTCCAGAGCTGCGGCAGTTCGTCAATGCTCAATTTGCGGATTATTCTGCCGATCCATGTTATCCGCGGATCTTTTTTCATTTTAAAGGTGATGCTGTCACTATGATCGCTCTGGTCGAGGATGGAATCCTTTATCTCCTCGGCATTGATCACCATGGACCTGAATTTGGGAAAGGGAAACTCACGCCCCCATTTTCCCACGCGCATCTGCCAGAAAAAAACAGGACCCCGGTCGGTAAGTTTAATGCAGAGCCATACAACAAGAAACAGAGGGGACAGGGCTACTATCATTGATGCCGCGACAACGATATCAAGAGCGCGTTTTAACAGCCTGGCACCGCCCGTCACAATAAACCAGCAGTACTTTTTACGCCAGTGCCGAAAACGGTTGCCCGGGGTGTTGACTCCTGAGTTTCCATAAAGGTTGTAAAGTTCATCCATTATTTCCACACGCCGGGCATAGTCGACTGTTCGACTGTCATCTCCGGCATGCACCGACGTCGCACCTTGCGGTTTCATGCTTTCGCCCTCCTTAACAATGTCCCTGTTGTTATGCCTTGAACGAGTCCAGGGCTTCTTCACGACTGTCGAATATTTCAATAATTCGATGCATCCTGACGAGTTCGAAAAGGGTCTGCACGGCTTTTTGAACGCCCATGAGCTTCAGGTCGCCTTCTTCACTGTTGAGCTGACGAAGACAGGACAAAAGGGTTCCGCATCCGGAGCTGTCCACGAATTTCACATTGCTCATATCAAATAAAACCTTTTTATTTTCCATCAGCACCGGTGAAATATCCGATTTGAATTCCTTGGAATTACTGGCATCCAAAGCTTCAATAACAGGGGTCACAACAACAACATCATCAGTTTTTTCAATTTTCAATTCCATTTTCCTCTTCCTTTTTTAACAATAATGTAAGGCATGTACAATTTCTGTTTTCTTCATTTCTTGAATAAGTTACATCATCCACACTTTCCCTGATAATAAATACTCCGAATCCACCGTACTTTGAACCGTC
>NBLJ01000163.1 GCA_002084545.1 Desulfobacteraceae bacterium 4572_123
GCCGATGCGGATCTGAAGCGGGCCATGGCCCATGTATCGGCTAAAAGCCACGCCAACGGTGTGCTGAATCCCAAAGCCCACCTGCGCAAGGCGGTCAGCGAGGACCAGATCATGGCCTCCCCCATCATTGCCCATCCGCTGGGACTGTTTGACTGTTGCGGGGTCAGTGACGGGGCTGCCTGCGCGATCGTAACCACTCCTGAGATCGCCAAAAAAATGGGTAAAAAAGATTTTATCACTGTCAAGGCCCTGCAGTTGGCGTTGAGCAGCGGCGAGGAGTTGGGTTACAACGACTGGGACGGCGATCATTTTGTTACCACCAGCAAGTGCAGCGTCAAGGCGTACGAGGAGGCGGGTATCAGCGACCCCAAAAAAGAATTGAGCATGATGGAGGTGCACGATTGCTTTTCCATTACGGAACTGGTCACCATGGAAGACCTTCACGTGTCTGAACGGGGCAAGGCCTGGCGTGATGTGAGAGACGGCAAGTTTGACCGTGATGGTGAGATTCCGTGTCAGGTGGACGGCGGGCTGAAGTGCTTCGGCCACCCTATCGGAGCCTCGGGTCTGAGGATGCTCTATGAGATGTACCTGCAGTTTAACGGTCGGGCTGGCGACCGACAGATCGAAGACCCCCGGTTTGGTTTGACCCATAACCTGGGCGGCTTTCCGGCCATGAATGTCTGCAGTATTTCGATTGTCGGCAAATATGATCAATAAACCTTATACCCTATACCACGTCATTATGCCTTAGTCCTTGCGCCTTGGGCCACGAGCGAAGCGAGTATTTATCATGGAAATTTTAAATTACACCGAAGCGCATAATCAGTTCCGCGAGCGTTTGAAGGCGTTTCTGGAAAAAGAAGTGACCCCCTATGCCGATCAGTGGGAAAAAGATCGGATGGTTCCCAGAAACGTCTGGACGCTCCGAGGAGATGAAACACAAATATCTGCCGGGCTGCGTTTCCGGTGACATCGTCACAGCGGTGGCCATGACCGAACCGGGGGCCGGCAGTGATCTTGCCGGTATGACGACCTCTGCTGTCGAGCAGGGCGATGACGTCGTTATTGACGGTTCCAAGACTTTTATCTCCAACGGTCTCAATTCAGACCTGGTGGTCGTCGCCGCCAAGGACCCGGCGGTGGAAAATCCCCACCAGGCCATATCCTTGTATGTGGTTGAATCCGAAACACCTGGCTTCACCCGGGGACGGCATCTGGAAAAAATGGGAATGTGGAGCCAGGATACCGCCGAACTGTTTTTTTCCAAGTGCAGGATTCCGGTGAAAAACCGACTGGGCGACAAAGGGATGGGGTTTTTGATGCTGGTGCAAAAATTGCAGCAGGAGCGGCTGGTGTGCGCCATCATGGGCGTTACCGTTGCCGAGCGCATCCTGGAATGGGTCACGGACTATTGCCGGCAGACAGCGATATCGGTTTCAGGAAAACCCATGAGCAAATCCCAGGCCGTGCAGTTTGCGCTGGTGGAAATGACCACCGAGGTGAAGATCGGCAGGACCTTTGTTGAAAAATTGATTGCCGAGCACATGGAAAAAAAAGATGTGATCATCGAAACTTCCATGGCCAAGTACTGGACCACACCCAATCAACTAAAATAACTATCCTGCTAAGGAGACAATATGCAAGCATATGATGCCGTCGTAATCGGGGCCGGCAATGGGGGGCTGACGGCAGCGGCCACGCTGGCCAGACAGGGTGTAAATGTTTTATTGCTGGAGCGGCACAACATTCCGGGAGGGGCGGCCACAAGTTTTTGCCGGGGTCGCTTCGAATTCGAGGTGGCGCTGCACCAGCTCAGCGGCCTTGGGACCGTCGAAAAGCCCGGCCCGCTGCGGGCATTGCTGGATCAGCTGGGAGTCACCGACAAACTTGAATTTGTTCCTATGACCGATTTGTATCATATTGTGATTCCCGGACAAATTGACATGACTTTCAAGCCTGACCGGCAGGCGTTGACGGCTGAACTGCAAAAGCAGTTTCCGAAGGAGGCCAGTGCCATCGAAAAGTACATTGAACTGGTCTATGCGTTGTTTACGGAGGTTATCGGAGCGTTTTATCTCCAGGACCCCGAGATTTCCCGGGACAAGTATCCCGTCTATTTTAAATATGCCCTGAAAAATCTGCAGGAGGTGCTGGACCAGCATTTCAATGACCCGCTGCTCAAAAGCGTTATATCCCCATACTGGGTTTACATGGGGCTGCCGCCCCGGCTGATGTCCTTCGTGGATATGGCCGCCATGCTCTTTGCCTACTGTGAATTTATGCCTTACCACATCAAAGGCGGCTCCCAGGCGCTTTCCAATGCCTTGGCCGATTCGATTATCTCAGATGGCGGCACGATCCGCTTCAACTGCGGGGCTGAAAAGATTCGGGTAAAAGACGGTCGGATCCAGGGGGTTTTGACCCAGGACGGGCAGGAGGTTAAAACGCACTACGTCATTTCAAATGCCTCCAAAGTGACGACTTACGTGGATCTGATTGACCGCGAGCACATACCGGCTGAAATACTGGCTGAATTGCGGCAGTCCACGTTGAGCCAGTCGGCATTTACGGTCTTTATGGGACTCGACTGTGAACCCCAGAGCGTGGGCATCACCGAATCCACCAATTTTATTCTCAACCACACGGATGCGGAGCTGGCTTACGAACGAATGAAGGTAATCGATATCGATGAGCGCGACTACCTGATGCTCACCTGTTACAATCTGATCGATGCGGATTTTTCACCGCAAGGCACCAGCCAGATCGCGCTGGTTACCTTAAAATACGGGGATCCCTGGCTGGCCATCGCGCCTGGCGAGTACGCCAGGGAAAAATTTCGTATGGCCGATTCCATGCTGAAAGTCGTCGAGAAGGTTTTTCCGGGTGTGCAAGCTCACATTGAAGAGATTGAAATCGGTACCCCGCTGACTCATATGCGTTACCTGGGCCACCCCAAGGGGGCCATATACGGTTTTGATCATTTCATCAAGGACTCGACTCTTTTTGTACCCAATAAATCTCCCATAAAAGGCCTGTACGGGGCCGGGGGGTGGGTCGGTTACAACGGATTTCAGCCAACCCTCGAGTCCGGCGTGCATGCGGCCAGATCTGTAATAAACGCGATGAAAAAATAACCGGGAGGATATCCATGCAACCCAATATTGTTGAACAGCTGGACGGCTACAGTGAAATAAAAAAAGAAATTGAGCTGGCGCGCAAATACGGATCCGATTTTACGGCTGAAAAAGGCGCGCTGACCGCTTACCTGAATCGCCTGCACCCGGCATATATCACTTTGCGCGTCAGCGAGATTATCACCGAAACAGCTTCTACAAAAACTTTTCGAATGGTTCCCGTCGATGGCGTCCTGCCGCCTTTTCTGGCCGGACAATACATTGCTCTTTTTCTTGAAATCGGGGGTGTTCGCACGAGCCGTCCCTACAGCATTTCTTCACAACCCAATCAGACGGGGTTTTACGATATCACCGTGCGACGGGTTGAAAACGGGCTGGTTTCAAATTACCTGCTCGATGAGATCAAACGCGGAGATACGCTGATCAGCTCCGGTCCGGCTGGAAATTTTTACTTCAATCCGCTGATCCATAAAAAGACAATGGTCTGCATTGCCGGCGGCAGTGGTATTACACCGTTTATGAGTATGATTCGCGAAATCATTGAATGCCAACTGGATCGAAACGTATATCTTTTTTATGGCAGCGCAACCACGGATGATATTATCTTTGACGCTGAGTTCAAACGTATCGCCGAACGATTTGATAATATTCATTACATCCCGGTAGTCGAAGAGCCTGCCGGCGGTTACCAGGGGGCTTGCGGATTCATTACCCGTGATATTATGAAAGAAGTGCTGGAGGGGATCGACGATAAATCCTTTTTTATCTGTGGTCCCCGCGGCCTGTATGACTTTTGTTTGCCCCAGGTCGAAGAAATTGGAGTGCCCAGGCGTAAGATCAAGCAGGAAATGTACGGCGCTCCGGCCAACATCCGCGAGTATCCCGGCTGGCCGGCTGAAATCGGCCAGGATGCCGTTTTTACCGTTAAAGTCAAGGGCCACCAGTCGCTGAAGGCGCGGGCGGATGAGCCGTTGTTGGTGGCCCTGGAAAAAAACGGGGTTGTGGTTCCTTCTCTTTGCCGTTCCGGGGAGTGCAGCATGTGCCGGGTCAAAGTTGTTTCCGGCAAAGTATTTCAACCGGCCGGCGTACTGGTGAGAAAGTCCGACAGACAGTTTGGCTACGTGCATTCGTGCATGTCATATCCAATCGAAGACTTGAAGATAGTCGCATAGCGCCTATCGCAAAGCGCAAAGCGTGACATCGGATAGAAATTAGGTTTTTAGACTACGCCATGCGCTCTGCGCTACGCCGCGTTGAAGTGAGGAAAAAATGACGGATAATTTTTTGATTGGCGAAAAAAACGAAAGCATCTATACCATCATTTTAAACCGTCCGGAGAAAAGAAATGCGATTACCGTGGAAATGCTCATCGGCATCTGCGAGATGGCCGAAGCCCAGGCGGCGGATCCTGATATTCGAGCGATTATACTCCGGGGGCAGGGAACTATTTTTTCTGCTGGCATTGATTTTAATTCCCTGGGCGGAGCCGTCCTGCCGTATGCCGGGGACGCCGGAGCCGGAGGCGCGCCATTGCGGGCGCTGATTTACAAATTTCAGCAGTATATCAACCGGCTGGAAGCCATCGAAATTCCCATCATCTGCGTTATGCACGGTCGGGCGTTAGGCCTGGGCCTGGAGATTGCACTGGCCTGCGATATTTTGTTGATGGCCGACGATTGCCTGTGGGGGCTGCCGGAATTGAAACTGGGTGTCATCGCCGATCTGGGCGGCACCTCAAGGCTGTCACGGGCGGTGGGTTCATACCGGGCCATGGAGATTTTTATGACCGCACGCAATTACAGCGCCCGGCAGGCTCTTGACTGGGGGTTGGTCAATTACCTGTACCCGGAAGCAGAGCTTGTCGCCGAAGCCGAAACCCTGGGGCGCGACATTTGCAGCACCGCACCGCTGGCCGTGGGGGCGGCAAAAAAAATTATCAAACGCGGTGAAGGGGTGGATCTGATGACCCAGCTGGACATGGAAGCCAACCTGAACAGTATTCTGTTGCGGACCAAGGATTTTCAGGAAGGCATCACGGCCATGATGGAAAGACGGCCTGCGCAATGGAAAAAACGATAAGAGGAGGAGCGGATTGTGGCCCAGGTAATTGCAGACCGGAGAGATATTGATTTTGTTCTTTACGAGCAATTTAAAGTTGATCAACTCACGCACTGTGAGAAGTATTCGGATTTTAACCGTAAAACCTTTGACCTGATTATCAATGAAGCACGCAATCTGGCTATCAAGGAGATATTGCCGACTCTTGCCGAGGGGGATCGCAACGGGGCAACATTTGAAGACGGGAAGGTGAAGGTCCCGCAATGTTTTCACCGTCCCTATAAGCTGATGCGCGAAGGCGAGTGGACAGCGATGATCGCCGATCCTGAACTGGGCGGGCAGGGATTGCCGCGTAGCATCGCCCAGGCGGCTTCCGAGTATTTAAGCGGGGCCAATTACGCCTGTACCCTGTATGCCTTTGTCGGGCACGCTGCCGGAGAACTGGTTGAAAATTTCGGTACCGAAAAACAAAAGCAGATGTTTTTAAAAAAGATGTACACCGGCCAGTGGAGCGGTACCATGCAGTTGACCGAGCCTGAGGCCGGATCCGACGTAGGGGCGCTGACCACCACGGCAGTGAAAAATTCCGATGGGACTTACAGCCTGACAGGCAACAAGATTTTTATCACCGGCGGTGACCACGATCTTGCCGAAAACATCATCCACCCGGTGCTGGCCCGTATCGAAGGGGCGCCCAAAGGCACCAAGGGGATCTCGCTGTTTATTGTCCCCAAGATCTGGGTCAATGACGACGGAAGCCTGGGACAGCCCAACGACATTGTCTGCACGGGTATCGAGGAAAAAATGGGTATCCACGGCAGCGCGACCTGTGCCATGGCCTGCGCAGCCTGGCATACTATATCGCCTGGATGTTCGACAAACAGGTGTGCACGGATAATGAAGAAGAAAAGGCGCATTATCAGGGCCTGATCGATCTTCTGACACCTGTATTTAAATCCTATTGTTCAGATCGCGGTTTTGATATTTGCGTGGAAGCTGTCCAGGTTTACGGCGGATACGGCTATACGTGCGAATATCCCGTGGAGCAGCTGCTGCGCGACTGCAAGATTGCTTCTATCTACGAGGGGACCAACGGCATCCAGGCGATGGATCTTCTAGGGCGCAAGCTGGGCATGAAGGGCGGAGCGGTGTTTTTGAATTTTTTCCAGCAAATCCAGAAGACCACGGCTGAAGCCGCCAAAATCGAATCCCTCAAAGCGCTGGCTGCAAAACTGGATGAGGCCGTCAAGCGGCTGGGAGAGGTCGCCATGCAGCTGGGCACCACCGCCATGTCGCCGGACGTCAAGGTGGCCTTTGCATTCGCCAAACCCTTTCTGGATGTCGCTGGCGATGTGTGCACGGCCTGGATGCTCCTGTGGCGGGCGACCATCGCGGTGCAAAAACTGGAAAAAGCAGCCAAAAACAAAGACACCGCTTTTTACGAAGGCCAGCTGCAGACCGCGAAATATTTCATCAACTCAATTTTGCCGATTACGATGGGAAAAATGGATGCCATTCAAGCCGCTGATCCACTCACCCCATACCGATTTTACGGTGGTCAATACTGCAAATATGGAGGATATCCCCCTCTAGTTTCACCCGGCAGCTATACGCTGCGGCCGAAGAACCCGTTTTGCTCTATAGAAAAATATTTCTGGACTCTTGACATAAAAACAATACACGTGTATTATACGTGTAATTTCCGAGGAGGTGTTTGCGATGCAACGGAAGCTTACATTGACCATAGACGAGGAGGTCTATAACGGCTTGCGGGCAGTCATTGGACCACGAAAAATCAGTCGATTTATCGAAGAGTTAGTTCGCCCGCATGTTGTCAAGAAAGATATGTATGCTGCATATAAAGAGATGGCTGCTGATCAGGTCCGGGAATCCGAAGCCCTTGAGTGGGCCGAAGGCACGATTGGAGACCTAAATGATGAAGAGAGGTGATGTGTGGTGGGTTAATTTTGACCCGGCCGTCGGTGGCGAAATCCGCAAGCAGCGACCAGCGGTCATCGTAAGCAATGATGCTGCCAACCAGTTCCTTAATAGAGTCCAAGTCGTGCCCTTGACGAGTAGTGTCAGTAAACTCTACCCCAGCGAAACATATGTAACATTTCGTAGGAAAAAGGCCAAGGCTATGGCCGATCAGCTTACTACCGTGAGCAAGAAGCGGCTAATCAATCCGGCAGGATCGATTTCCTCCACTGAGATGGAGGGGTTAGGCCAGGCTATCACAATTCAACTGGATCTTTAAAGCAGATTAAGCTCACCAGCGGGCATTCCCAAAGGGGATGTCGCGGTGCTGGGGTCGACCAAGGTAAAACACCGGAAATTAAGGCATGAGCTTAAAAACATGGCCGTTTTTACTGTCAGAAAGATGCGTTTGGGGGAAAAAACCAGCTTGGTGCACCTCCAGTGGATGCCTTTTTCTTAAACCGCGCTTTTTGGGGTCAAAAACATCACTTTAAGCCCAAAAAGCGGGATTATTTTTGGCGTTCATTCTTAATTACCGAGCGTTCACTTTGGTCCGACCCCAATTTCCCCGCCCCAATTTCCCAATTTCCAATTTTATGCCATGAAAGCGGGCGCCAACTTTCATGGCTTGTAAAGATCTTGTGCTACCTGGGCCAGCTCAAGTTCGATGAGTTTTTCTTTCGAAGGCTTGCCGGTTTCCCAGTCCCAGCCACGGTAGCTGTAATATTGCTTGAGCATCGCTTCCATATCGGGCCGGCTTCCGTCAGAGCTTCCTTCCTGCAAAGGTTCCAGACATATTTTGGGCAGCTCATCGTGTTGGCGGGTAACGCCCAGCCGGTTGCTGATGGCGCGCTTGAGGTTCACCGACCGATCGCCGGCCGCCAGCAGTTTTTCCGGGTCATAGTCCCAGCCCGTGAGCGCATTCAACATTTCGCACAGCTGGGTGACCTGAACAGGAGAAAACTTGCACAGCGTCAGGGCATCATATAGATCCTTGAGACTTTGGAACTTGGCCGCAGGCTCTGCTTTGCCTTCCGAGGCCATTCGTTCGGAAGGCAGGATCATGTATTCCAGCACCATGTTGCCCAGATCGATATTGTAATAATCCCCTTTCAGGTGGCAAGCCCCCCGGGGGCCGGTGGCATAGGAAAGCGCCAGGCCGTGAAAGGCCCTGCCGTCATGCATGGGCATTTCCAGCCCCTTGACCTGGGCAGCTTCACCCTCATCGCGGCCCAGCTCCCGGGCCATGGCCAAAGTCCCTTCGGACAGCAAAACGCCGATACCTTCCTGATTGACGATTTTTTTCACCAGTTTCACCACCGCCCGGCCGTCACCCCAGTGAAGCTCCATGCCGACCTGCTCGGCGCTCAGCACCCCCTGGTCATAAAGATAAAAGGCATAGGCGATACAAACCCCGGCAGAGATGGTGTCAAGGCCGTTGACATTGCACAGGTGATTGGCCTCGACAATCGTATCCAGGTCGGTATTCAGGCACAGGGGACCGAAAGCCATGGCGGTCTCGTATTCCGGTCCGTCCACGTTAAGCCCCGGTTTGAAATCCACCAGTTCCCGGCCACATCCGATGGGACATCCCAGGCAGGCGTAATTTGTCACCGAGTATTTCTGGCGCAGGGTTTGCCCGGTAACCTTATCGACCGCAAATACGCTTTTAGTGAAGTATTTTGCCGGTGCATCGCCTAGAATCATGGCCATGTCGCTATACATCAGGGTTCCGTATTCCCGAAAGGCCACCGAAACCAGACGCTGAGCTTGTCGTCTTTGTTTTCGTTTTTAATCTGTTTCTGGGTCGCGTAGGTGTTTTGACCCCACAGGGCGGCGGCATCCCGAATTTCGGCTTTTCCACCCGCAAGGTAAAGATAGACGGGAGTATCGGCTTTTCCGGTGATGATGATACCGTCCCAGCCAGAGCCTTTCAGCCGAAACGGGAACGTCCCGCCGCTGGTGGCTTCCCCCCAGAAACCGGTCAGCGGCGAAATGCCGGCCACCGCGTAGCGGCTGACCATGGGCAGCGGGGAGCCGGTAAAGGGCCCGGTGGCCATGACCATCGGATTTTCCGGCGCCAGCGGATCGGTGCCTGGAGCCAATCGTTCATAAATCAAGGCGGCCGCCATGGTGGCACCGCCAATGTATTTTTTGCAGAAATCCTCGGAAAGCGGTAGATCCCGGGTGGTTCGGTTGGTGAGGTCTACTTCTAAAAACCTGCCGTGATAACCTTTCATGGCTTTACCCTCCTGGTTAGAAATCGATGTCTTTGCCATCGTATGCGTAGCGCATCATTTGTTCGCACTGTGCCACTGTGATAGGCCGCGGGCTGAGATAACAGCTGATATCGCCGTAAGCCAGCTCGGCAAGCTTCGGCAACTTGGCTTCAAAATCTTTGCGGGTGATCCCGAAATCTTTAAGCGCCAGCGGAATATTGAGCTCCGTCAGCAATTGCCGGGTTTTTGCCACCAGGTTGTCCAGGCCCTCCTGTGCATCGGCCGCCGGAATATCCAGCGCCTTGCAAAGGGTCAGGTGCTTGTCCGTCACCCGGGCGCAAAACTGCATGGAATGGGGAATAAAAAAGCCGACGCACAGGCCGTGATGCATATGAAACACCGCTCCCAGGGAATGGCCCAGACTGTGCGTGATATGGCAGCCGCTCATGCCGAAAGCGATGCCGGCGATATTGGCGGCCATCATCATCCGAAAGCGGGCCTCACGGTCCTGGCCGTTTTTATAAGCCTTGGGCAGCCACTTGAAAACCATTTCAGTGGCTCTCAATGCCAGCGGATCGGTGTAGTCATTGCCCGAGGGGGCGATGGCAGCATCCATGGCATGGGCCAGGACATCCACCCCGGTGCCAGCTGTCAACTTCGGGGGCATGGACAGGGTAAACTCCGGTGACAGGATGGCCACATCCGGCACCAGTTCGTCGTGGGCGATGGGAATTTTACGGTTGGCGGCGTCATCGTGGAACACGGCCGCCCCGGTGCACTCGGAGCCGGTGCCCGCGGTGGTGGGCACCGCGGCCAGTATGGCCTTTTGGCGCAAATTGAGCTTGTCAAGCGGAGACACCATGCCGAGATCCGTCAAATCGGGCCGCTCATACAAGATCCAGGCCCCCTTGGACAGGTCCATCACCGAACCGCCGCCTACTGCCGTGATCAGGTCCGGTTCAAATTGCTTGAGTACCTCCGCACACTGCGTGACGTTTTCCATGGGCGCTTCCGGAAGGGTTTGGGCCCAGATTTGAGTTTCAAATCCTCCGGATTTCAGAAAATTCGCCACCTGTTTCGCATTTGATTCGTTGAACGCGTCGGTGATGACAAAAGCGCGTTTTCTGGCGCAGCGGCTGGCCAGCGAATCCATGGTAGACGGTCCGATAACCGGACCCTGTGGAATAACGTTAAACCCGGCATAAATTTTGGGGGTTCCAAAGACGGTGGTCAGGCCCCGTATGGATGACGACAGGGCTAATGGAACCAGCGCCTTAAGAGTTGGATCTTCAAACCAGTAGCTCATGGGCCGTTCCTCCTTTCAGGTGTGCTTGCGCAACTGTTTGCGCAAAATTTTTCCGATTGGGCTTTTAGGCATACTGTCCCAAAGTTCTACTCTCGTATAATACATTCGCAGCCATTTTGAAAGACTTTAAAAATTTCTGATTAATAGAACAACACCCGGATGTCGGCAGTAAATTGTATGCCGGGTTGCGCGATTACATGCTGCGGCTCAGATCTTCCTGACATGACTGGGATCCACCGATGAAAATAGAGGATTGCGATAGACAGCGTGGGAGAAAAACCATAGTGCCAGCTGCCCCATGACAGCCAGCCAATCAGTAAAGAGGGGCGAAAAAATCGTAAAAGAAAATAAACTCAAAATGATGGCATAACCTCTACCAATATATCAATACCCGTCCCCTATTTTCCTGAACCTTTTTATCAGGTTTTTTCCTGTAACGACGCTGGCAGTTAAAACTCCGTTAAGGGGCGTTAACCCGTGAGAGAAAATATCTTCACCGGTAAAAAACAGATTTTTAATTCCTGACTTGGGTGATAATTCCGGATTATCCGCTTTTAATATATCAAGTCCAAACACTGAGCCTTTGTTATGGTGAGTAAAGTTCTTGACATCTAATGGGGTAATCAATTTGGAATACCTGACATACTCTATAATTCCAGGAAACCTTTCATCCAGGTGGTTCAGATAAAACCGGGTAATCTGTTCTGTTATTCGTTTATATTTATCACTGCTTTGCTTTCCTTCATATTTTTCGAAATACTCATATCTGGTTTCATGATGAATCTCGGCTGTATGATAGTGAGTGTCCCTGTGTTCTTTGTTTAAAAATGGCGGAGAGAAGGAAGCATTTCCGTCTGTAATAGCCTGTAAGAGCATATAGTCAACGCTGGTTTCTGAATAATCACATACCCATTGTACTCCAGGTGACCAGCTCCAGTTGCCGGTTTCAGGTTCGGTAAAGGTACTCATTGAATCTCATAAGGTAGGATTTTTTTCCAATACAAGCACTTTATAATTACACATTGCCAGTGAAGCAGCACATGACAAACCACCAATACCCGAACCAATAATTATTGCATCAAATTCATACAGGTAAAGGCCCCAGACGCAATAGGCGACAATCAGCGGGTAGTAGGCCCAGACAAGCGACATCACGGACGCGGC
>NBLJ01000054.1 GCA_002084545.1 Desulfobacteraceae bacterium 4572_123
TGTCCAACCGATCGGTCAAACCGGCCATGCTGCCGGTGATGATTGCCTATTTCGGATGGCGATTTGCACTTGTGTTCAGCATTATAGGCATTTTCAGCGCATGGATAACGGCACTGGTCGTCAAAAAATTAACGGATTAATCTATTTATCCGCGTCCCCGGGATGTTATCAAAAAAAAGCCTGATGCAGGAGTTGAGATATCCTCCTGTATCAGGCTTAAGGTAAAAATCAGGTTTTTTTCCTAATTCAAATATCGATTATTTAATCATTTTTTTCATACCCCATGGGCAACCTTGTAAAACGGCCGCCATGGATAATGGGATCTCCTTTGTATCCCAGGGCTTTAAAATTAATATAATCCGTTTTTTCAATCAAATGCCCGACGTTTCTTCCCTTTGATTTCATATAAGAAAAGTCCGTCCCCTTATGGGCAATTTCTTTAAAATCAACATCACGATTGTCCTGATGGCATCGATTACAGGTTTTATCGCCTTTAAGACTTTCATGACACTGAACGCAGGAAAGGGCCATGCTTGCAGGCATTACCTCATGTTCCAGGCGCCAGTACATCCAGGTTTCCTGCCACCTGAATGATCCACTGTATTCAAGGCCGACCGTGTCCATACCATCCTGGATCGCTTTGTCCCAATCCAGGTTTTTCCAATAGGCGGTCTTGTCTTCCTTGTTGCGCGGGAAAAGATGAGGAACAAGGAAGTAATCATAATCCGCATCAACCGGCTGAATACCTTTCATAATCTTAAAGGGTGTAATTTTGGAACCGGGATCATGAATGGAACCTACGGGTTCGGTCAGGTTGATGACATCCGCATTGGCATCGATCTTGTCGCCTATTAACACTCGATTCATATATCCGGAGTACCACATGTAATCCGGAACGGCGGACTCTTCCCATTTAAATTCACCCTTTTTCCAACTGTAGTCAGGTTTTCCATATTTATCTTTTTTGATCTTGCGTTTTTTGTCTCCGGCCTTGGACCAGTCCCACCAGGTCTTTGTGGGTTTGCATTTAGCAAAAACAGGTGCATGGCAGACATTACAGTCGAGAGTTTTTGAATGGTTATTTAAATGGTGATCCAGAAGACTCCCGCAATAATGGGGTTCGTCCGAATGACATTGCTGGCAGGTTACCTCGCCCTCGGCAACAGGTACCGATGAACTTCGGCCTGCAATTTTGTGGTTTCTTGTTTTATGACATTCGGCACAGGAAAAGTCATACCCTCCCATGTGTACATCACAGATTCGGGCCGGTTTTAACAATTGTCTTGACATGTCCGCATGCTTAATAGCATCCCCTCCGCCACCATTAAAGTGACAGGAACCGCAACTGGCACGGCTTGAATGGCCCACATTCCGGGCAACAAATTTTAAATCAACATCTTTTTTGGGCATTCCGGCTCCCGGAGGATCTTTTTTATACTTGCCCGTGGTGTCATGGCATATCAAACAATCTATTTTTGTTTTATCCGTAAAATCAAAAGTTTCATCTTTCCAACCATATCCCGCATGACAGCTTGTGCAACGAGCCTCGTTGCTTATTGGGCTGATTCAGTAGTTGTTCAGGGCGGTTGTGCCCTTTCCGTGCATGATGTCCTTTCGATGACCTGTTGTATAGGGAGACGGGCCTTTCCACAGCCAGTGAGCGGTTGTAAGCATGTCCTCAGCCTGGGTGTCATGACACCGCAGGCATTCCGCTGTTACCTGGAACGGATCGGCATTGTCCGGCAGTTTTACAAGTTCCTTGTGATCGGGAACATTCCGGAGATGGCAGCCTTTACAATCCGTCGGCCCCTTGGCCTGCTCCTGGTGACATTCCATACACTGCTGATGATAGGCGGCCTTAAGGCCTATCCGTTCGGGATGGTCCGGATTAAATGAATCCTGGTGGCAGGCCGAACATCTTGTTGTTTCAAGTGCATTTTCATCTTTGGGCCGGTAATGATGGCACTTACTGCAGTCTTGAATTAGAGCTGCATGCCGTTTGTGGGCGAACCTGACAGGCCCATAATGATCCTCTCTCTTTTCGATAATGGGGCTGTCCAGCAGGAAATAAACATCGTCTATATCTTTTAAGGATATCCCTGCATTCATCAGGCATATCCTTCGGTTGATTTTGCCGTCACTCTGGTACTCCTTGATAAACGGGACAACTTGTTTTGCCCTATCTTTTGCCTTTTCCTGGTCTGGTGCTTTCCAGACCTCTGCCATACACAGGGCAGGTGTCAGGATCACAAGGCCCGCGAAAAAAATAAATTTCTTTATCATGACGACACCTCCTTGGATGCCTGTAGAACAGGCAGATAAGTCACAATGAATCTATAAATAAACATCAAGGTCGCGATGAGTCCAAAAGTGACTAAAATTTCTCCTATTGCAGGAAAATAACCGGTATCACTCAATGGCGGTTTATACCCTACAATGAACACATTAATTCTGTTTATTACCACCCCGCCGATAATCAGAGAGGCAGCTGTAAAAACACCTCGTCTCGAATTTCTGATTTTTTCAAAAATAAATGAATTTGTCTGATAGGTTCCATCTAAAAGATAGGTATAAGTTCCCCTGACAAACATATCTCCAAGTTTGAGAAACATGTAAATTCCCAAAAGGAAAATGGTAATTCGCGTTAGCGGCGCCAGAATGTTCATTTCCGAGTCCAGCTTGAATGAAGATGTGGCAATGGTTGTTTCAAAAACCACCATTGGATAGCCCACGGCAAAAGCTGATGTGAGAAACAGCAAAGGCAGGATTGGTGTATACCACAGCGGATGAAGTTTGGTAGGTGCAACCAGCATGAGCGAACCAAGGCTGGACTGGTGCATGCAGGACAATACAATCCCTAAAATAATGAAGATCCACATGACTTTATCCAGGATTGCATCGGCTGCTTTTAAAATCATCTCAATGAATCCGTTGAGACCGGATAGAGGGCCCGGAAGATTCACCCTGTCTTTAAACTGCTCTGCAACAACTGGAATAAATTCAATATACAGCACATGCAGATAAACCATGACACACATGGCCACTTCGAAAAGCACTGAATTTGTATTCCAGTAAAACATGGGTTTCCAGATAGCCCAGGAACGCCCGATATCCACCAGCAGGCCCAGTACAACAAAAGTGTATCCCAGAACAGCCGTTAAAAGTGCCGGCCGTGTAATGGGTTCATAATTATGCCTTCCCAAAAGATGGGCCAGGGCAGCAGTCGTAAATCCGCCCGCGGCAAGAGCAACGCCTGTTGCCACATCCACACCCACCCAGAGCCCCCATGGTCTTGCATTGGTAAGATTTGTGACGTAACCTATGCCTCCGGTGAATCTTGCAATAATGGAAATGGCCCCTGCAATCATGAAAACCAGCAGGACAAAAACACCGGGTGTCCAGAATTTTTTATTTAAAGGACTTGCCTTATGTCCCATCATGCACCTCCTTTATTTTCTGATTCTTCCGAAGATTTATTGGAGTTGTACATGACCGCTCCCAATACGCCGAAAAGTGCTATGGGTGACCACAAATAACTGAACAGCGAATGCTGTACTGTTTCGGAGAGTTTTGGTGATGGTGTGTCAGGCAATACAGGCAGGTTGACTTTTTCAAAGGGTACGGATGAGATATAGAGCCATGATGTTCCACCGACTTCTTTCTCACCATACACATGATCGATATATTCGCCCGGATTTTCCTTGAGTCTTTTTTTGGCAACTTTCAAAAGAGTTTCTCTTTTTCCAAATGTCAGGGCTTCCGTTGGGCAAATAGTCGCACAGCCTGGAAGACCGCCCTCTTTGGATATTCTGTCATAACAGAATGTGCATTTCATCACTTTGGGTGTGATCGGGTCATGATATTCATAGGCGGGAATTTCAAAAGGGCATGCCACCATACAATATCGGCAGCCAATACATTTGGTTACATCATATTTAACCGCGCCGGTTTCGTCCTTGGTTAATGCCCCTACAATACAGGCCGACACACAGGCCGGGTCCTGACAGTGCATGCATTGAACCTTGGCATAGGTTGGAAGCGGCTTGTCGAAATTATCCAGTTTACCTGTAAAGTACCGGTTTACCACTGTATAAGATTTGTCATCCGGCCTTCTCTTTTTGTCAAAAATGGTACATTGACAATTGATCCTTTCCGGTGCCGGCAGGCCGTTCACATCGGCGCAGGCATCTTCACACTTGCGGCAGCCAACGCACCGGGTCAGATCCACGAGGCATCCATATGGATCCGGTGGTGCCTTTGACTCCCATGCACCTGCGGATGAGGGCAGGGCGGGAACAGATGCAGTGGCTGCTCCCATGAATTTAAAAAAATTCCGTCTACTGAGTTGCATTGTACCTCCTTACGCAAATTGACAATTTGTAGCTGATCGCATAATTTATTTATTAGCTGTTTTGAATCCTATTACCTTTTTTAATTCCAAGGCAGATATAATCCGCCTTTTTATTTTGGTAGACCACTTTATCGGTGGACCGTTCAACGATCATCAGCAGATCCTGTATTACATCAGCATCCGCCAGTATGACTTCCATAATTTCCCCCTGCTCCATGGCTTTAAGGGTATTTTTGCATTTGAGCAGATTAAGGGGGGAAATTACTCCCCTGAGATCCAATATAATTTTTGAGGCCATATGGATTTTCTCACTCTCACTCTCACTCTCACTCTCGCAATTCATGATTTTCATGCCTTGAAAAAATCTATGTTTTCGCCGGATAGCACTGCCCGTTGCCGAAACATAAAAAAATGAGAAATATGTCTGCAACAGGCGTACCGGCGAAACGGGAAAAAGAAAAATTTTCATAATATACTGTTTTTGATTGATAATTGAATGATTTCGCGGCAAAGCTTGACCTGTTGATGATTAAATGGTATTTAAACACCTGTTTAAATCGCGACATTACTTTAACGATTGTTTAAACATTTAAACGATTGAAACGGAGAGAGCCCGTGGATGATCATGAAATGAATATGTTCTGGAAAAAAATAGTAAATACCATCAACGAAGGACTGATGCTAATCGGCCCCGAAGGTTCTATTTTAATGGTTAACAGGGCTTTTGAAACACTTACCGGGTATACGTCAAGGGAGGCCATCGGCTTGTCATGTGAAATATTAGGCTGTGATGCATGTGAAAAGACCATGCAGACGGATAGGCAATCCGTATGGTGCAAATTGTTTGAAAAAGGCAGCGAGGATGTGAAAAAATGCAGATGTCTTATAAAATGCAAGGATGGAAGATTTGTACCGGTTTTAAAAAATGCATCCGTATTGTGGGATGAAAATAAAACAGCACTCGGCGTTGTTGAGACATTAACCGATATTTCCGAACTTACCAAGCTTGATGAAAAAATTCATATTCTATCCAGGCAATGCGACAGCGAAAACGATTTTTTCGGTATGGTCGGCAAATCACCTGAAATGCAGTCTGTGTTTGATATGATACGAAAATCCGCTGAAAGCAATGCTCCGATTATTATTCATGGTGAAAGTGGAACCGGAAAAGAATTGGTGGCACATGCCGTTCATTTATGCGGTTCCAGAAAACATCACCCCTTTATTCAACTCAATTGTGCGGCATTGAATGAAGCAGTCCTTGAAAGTGAATTGTTCGGTCATGCTAAAGGTGCATTTACAGGTGCCTGCAGCAACCGTATCGGCCGGTTTGAAGCAGCCAACCATGGAGATTTTTTTCTTGATGAAATCGGTGATATCCCATTGTCTATACAGACAAAACTGTTACGGGTTCTTGAGTCGGGACAGTTTGAGAGGGTGGGAGATATCTCGCCTATTAATGTTGATGTACGAATAATCAGTGCCACAAACAGGGATCTTGACGAACTGATAGAAAAAAAAGAGTTTCGGCAGGATCTGTTTTTCAGGATTAATGTAATTCCGATACACCTGCCGCCCTTAAGAGAAAGAAAAGAAGATATCCCCTTTTTAATCAATTCATTTATACGCCGTCTGAATATGAAAACCGGCAAAACAGTTACCGGTTTAAGCCATGATACCATGGAAGTGTTTATGGATTACCATTGGCAGGGGAATATCAGGGAGCTAAAAAATGCAATGGAATATGCCTATGTTACTACCGAAGGGCCGATCATTCGGCTTGACCATCTGCCTGGTAAGATCGGGACGACACAAAAGGTGTCCATACCCCCTGTCCCGGAAGTGACGGAAGATGAAGTTTTACCCATTGAAAAAATGCGGCTGATCAAAGCACTCAAACAGACAAACGGCAACCAGACAAAGGCTGCTGAAATTCTTAATATCAACAGGGTAACCGTTTGGAACCGTATGAGAAAATACGGCCTTGATATTAAAAAGATCTTGTCTGTATAATTGAAAAAGTATGGAAATTTGAAAAACACGGAATAAGGAATCATGATTCATGGTCAGGGAAAATGGTAAAATTAATGGGAATTTATTTCCACGCCGGCTGGATCAGCCGCTGTCCCCGGCAGTGAAAGCAGAAGGGGTGTGGATCGAAGACGCATCCGGCCGGCGTTATCTGGATGCCAGCGGCGGAGCAGTCGTCGTGAATGTCGGCCATGGCAGAGAAGAGATTGCCATGGCTGTTTCAGAACAGATATTGCGCTGTGATTATATCCACCCCACCATGTTTACAACACCCGCCGCAGAAGAACTCGCAACTGCGCTGGCCGTTCATGCACCTGCCGGTCTGGATCGCTTTTATTTTCTTTCAGGAGGCTCCGAAGCGGTGGAAACGGCGATTAAACTTGCCAGGCAGATACATCTGTCCGCCGGGCGGCCGCAAAAATTTCGCTTGATTGCCCGATGGAAATCGTATCACGGTTTGACCATGGGAGCCTTATCCGCCATGGGCAGAACTGTGTTCAGGGTACCTTTCGCACCGCTTTTGAATGATGCGGTTCATATACCGCCGCCTTATTGTCTGCGCTGTTCCTATGGTCTGCGTTTTCCTGAATGCGGTCTTCGTTGCGCACTGGCTCTGGAAGAAACCATTGAGAACATGGGCCCTGAAACAGTGTCGGCATTTCTGGCCGAAACCGTGGGCGGCGGCACCCTGGCCGCCTGTCCGCCACCTGCGGGGTATCTGTCCGTCATAAGGGATATCTGCGACAGATATGATGTTTTGCTGATTTTAGATGAGGTGATGTGCGGCATGGGCAGAACCGGCCGCTGGTTTGCCTGTGAACACCAGGATGTCACACCCGATATTATCACCCTGGGCAAAGGTCTTTCAGGCGGTACCCTGGCGTTATCTGCCGTGGGCGTGACATCGGATCATTTTGACCTTATATGTCAAAACAGCGGCACCTTTATGCACGGCGGGACTTTCTCCCATCACTGTGTTGCCGCCGCCGCCGGGTTGACCGTCATCCGGATACTGGAACGGGAGAATCTTGTTGAACGAGTCGCCCGATACGGCAATCTGCTTGGCGATGCGCTGAAAGATCGCCTGGGCAGCCTGCCATGGGTAGCGGATGTCAGGGGGATCGGTTTTCTATGGGGGATCGAACTGGTGCGCAGCCGGAAAAACAATCAACCATTTGACAGGAAGGAGCAGGTGACAGAGAGAATATGGGAGGCAATGCTCCAAAAAGGTGTTATTGTATATAAATCAACCGGAATTGCCGGTATCCACGGGGACGCGCTTCTGGTGGCGCCCCCCTTTATCATCAAAGAGGATGAAATCCGCATGGTTGCCGATAAGCTTCGGGATGCGATCCTGGAAACTCTTGGTTCCTGAATGTAATTATTTTGGTTTCACACCTGAACCCGGCAGATCAGTTGTCTTCTACCGGGTTTGCCATAAGCGCCTTGCCACGCAGAGTCACCTTACCGGCATCGTTGTTTGAATAAATCGACCGAATTGATCGGGATATCGAGCAATTCGGCGATGTGGTGCTTGGCCTCGATGCCTTTAGCGTGACCGCCACGGGAGGTGATAAAACCGATCTTGTGATCCTCGCGCACCTCGCGCATCAGCACCTCATCAATCAGTTCAGGCACGGAAATGCCCAGCTTATCCGCCACATATTGTTTCGCCTCCACGATTTTCATACCCCTGGTCATCTGCATACGTGCCACCAGATCTCCGGCAGTTCGTATTCCGCCCATTCCCGAGGTCATCGCTAAAGGTATAGCCACACCGGCCGGATCACCCGTGCCCACCTACAATCCGTCAAGACGGGTGATTTCCACCATTGCCTTTGCCGCAACCGTGAGCATATCCACCGGCAGCGTCTCGCACACCGGCAGCCCGCCGACGCCCATCCCCATACTGCCATGCACGGGAATATCGGCACATTCCACGCAGGCCTTGGTCAACGTGATGGCCCGCGATAAGTTCCAGGGGATTGTCTTGTTGGTAAGTGTGTTGACGACCGACCCGAAAATGCGTACGCCGCTTTTTTGGGCTATTTTCAGTTGATCGTGGGGATACAGCCCGGCCAGACGCTGATCGTGATGGTAGATTCCACCATGGGTTCCCAGTACGAATTCTCCGGCCATTCCCATCTCGATACAGATATCCGGATATTTTTCTATAAGCTTTTCAGCAGCCAGCAGGGCTGCTTTAAAATCCGGATCACCGGAGGCGCCTACCGTATCGAAGTTGATGCCGTCGGCGCCCGCTTCATGGAAAGCCGAGGCTACAAAAACCATATCCTTGACCGCCAGTTCCACAGCCTGATCATAGGCTTCACGCGCCTCCTTGATTTTACCCTGGGGCAGCAATTCTCCCGGGTTGGGCATGGGGCCGTCGGGGTAGGTATAGAGACCCAGGTTCGGCATGGCGCCGTAAAACATGGGAATCACCATCAGCAACTGGGATTGTTCAAACAGGGGCAGATCTTCGTGTACAATGGATTTGGCAGGCTTGTAGCTGTAATCCACATGCGAAAATTCAATGGTGTCGGCACCAAAACAGCGTTCAAACATCTGCAGTGCCTGCTGCCGGTTGGCAATGATGCCCGCATGCCGTATTTCGATGGTCGGGCCGTCGTAGGTGGTGATGACCTCACAGCCTTTTTCCACACCGGTAATTTTTTCAACCGATTTGCAGATATCGAACAGATGCGCAATCTCCTCATCGGAAAGAGGAGCAATTTTGCCATACTCAGCGGCTTCCCGGGTCCCTTCAACGATGTCGTTCATCAGTTCAGCTTCAGTTAACTTGGTCACCCATCCGTCGCCGGTTCGGGAAAAAATTTTTGCCATACTTTTTTTCTCCTGTTGATTGGATTGATATTATCCGCTGATCTCTTTCAGGACCGTATGGAAAATCTCCAGCCCCAGATCGACCTCGCGCTCGGTAATGATCAATGGCGGACAAAAGCGGATGGTGCTTTCACCGCAGCTCAGCAGCAGCAGTCCATTTTCAAAACAGCGCAACAGCAGTTTGTCACGCAGTGCCTTGTCAGGTGTTTTGCGGTTGCGGTCTTTTACCAGTTCGATTGCCTGCATCAGTCCCATCCCCCGGATATCTCCAATGCACTCAAATTCCTGAAGCATACTATCCAGGCCCTTCCTGAGCTGGCTGCCGCGATCGGCCGCGTTTTCAGTCAATCCCGATTCCACAAGGGCAATCGAGGCAAGTGAAGCTGCACAGGAAACCGGATTGCCTCCATAGGTGGATCCATGGGCGCCGCGCTCCCAGTTCATTAAGGTATCGCGGGTTACCAGTGCGCTTAAAGGCATACCGGAAGCCAGGCCTTTGGCGCTGGTGAGCATGTCCGGGACGACATTGAAATGTTCGATGGCAAACAATTTTCCGGTGCGCCCCATGCCCGATTGAATTTCATCCACCATGTAGAGAATTCCGTATTTTTCCGCAAGGGCTTTGAGCCGAGTGTGATAGTCCGGCGGCGGAACGATATACCCGCCTTCTCCCTGAATCGGTTCTACAACGATCACCGCGATCTCTTCGGGGGAAAGGATCGACTTGAATAACTCATCTTCGATGTATTGAACACAGGCCAGATCACATGAAGGATAAGTAAGGTTGTAGGCACAGCGATAGCAATGGGCATAGGGCACGTGTGTCACTCCGGGTATCAGCGGGCTGAAACGCCGTTTCTGGACGGATTTGGACGCGGTCAGGGTTAATGCGCCCATGGTACGGCCATGAAATGCTCCTAAAAATGCGATGGCGCCCTGCCGCCGGCTGTGCCAGCGGGCAAGTTTAAAGCCGGATTCAACGGCTTCGGCGCCCGAATTGCCCAGGTATACCCGCTTGGGGCCATCGCCGGGGGTAATGGCGGCCAGTTTTTCGGCCAGATCGATCATGGGCTGGTGATAAAAATCAGCTCCGCATGTGTGAATCAGGCGGTCAAGCTGATCCTTGGCGGCAGAGACCACCTGAGGGTGACAGTGCCCGGTATTGCATACGGCTATGCCGGATGTGAAATCCAGAAAGCAGTTGCCGTCCGGATCATCGACCCACACGCCCTCGCCATGGCTGATAACCAGCGGGTATTCCCTGGGCAGCGAGGGGGATAATAATCGGTGATCCTTGTTTATCAGGGCTTTGGCCAGTGGTCCGGGAAGCGGAGTTTTGATCTGGGGACGGCGCATGGCATGACTCCTTTTTTTGTTATTATAGTCAGCGTGAAGGCAGACCATTATTGAATGAATAGATTGTAAATATATTGTCCAACAATTTTGTCATATAATCTATGCCAGCATTTAAAATTTTGTCAAGTCATTTATGACCACCCCGGCTCATTACACGGAATTCTGTCTGTTTCACAGGTCAAGCCTGCATCCAGTGCCGAGTATAATTTTCTTGACAAGCCGGGATGCTCAATATATCTGTTATACAAAATTGTCTTACAATCTTGCAGGATATTTTCGATTAAACTTTTAATCCGCGCTCGATCTCAAAGATGCCGATCCTGTAACCCGCAAAGAGTTTGTCCATTACAAACATTAAAAAAAGCAAATGAGAAGGGACAACTACGAGTATGGAAGAAAAAAGAGTGATAAAAGGTGTGGAAAGAGGGCGTCGGTTTGAAATTACGGTAGATGGAGAAAAGGTTATTGCTTACGAAGGGGAAACTATCGGTGCCGCTTTGATGGCCGCTGGTCGGAGGACGCTTCGTTATACAAATAAAAAAGAACACCCCCGGGGCCTGTATTGCGGTATAGGGTTGTGCCAAGAGTGCCGGATGGTAATAAATGGCGTAGCTAATACACAGGCATGCAAAACACTTGCTGCTCCAGGATGTCAGGTTGAAACCCAGAAGAGTGATAAAAAAAGAGGGGTATAAGAATTGAAAGAAGCAGAACTCGCAATTATCGGTGGAGGGCCGGGCGGCGTCGTCGCTGCCATTGAAGCTGCAAAAACCGGGGTAAAAGTAATATTGCTGGATGAAAACCAAAGTCCCGGAGGGCAAATTTACCGTCAATTCGAAAAGGGTTTTAAGGTAAACGATGCTGAAGTACTGGGAGGAGATTACGAAAAGGGGTTAGACTTATTGAATCAATTCAGTTCTCTGAGTGATGAAATCGAATATTTGAACAACTCCACGGTTTGGGGGATATTTGATAACAACACATTGGCTTTCGCCTGCAACGGGACTTCTTCAAGTATCAGCTACAAGAAGCTTCTTATAGCAAATGGTGCTTACGATAGACCGGTTCCTTTTCCGGGATGGACATTGCCCGGTGTTCTTACCGCGGGGGGAGCCCAAAAGCTGGTCAAAACAGAGCGTATACTTCCCGGGAAAAAAATACTTCTTGGCGGCACGGGACCACTTCAACTTGTGCTTGCTCACCAGATCATCAAAGCCGGGGGAAAAATCGAAGCTGTTCTTGAAGCAGGTAATGTAAGTAATAATTGGTTCCAGGGCCTGAAAGGTATATGGGGGAATTGGGATTACTTGAATGAAGGCTGGAAATACCTTCGCGGCATTCAAAAGGCCGGCGTTCCACTGTTGTACAATCATATTATTCTTGAGGCGCGTGGCAACGGTCAGGTGGAAGGAGCCGTATTTGCAAAGGTTGACGAAAACTGGAGACCCATACCTGGTACAGAGCGCACGGTAGATGTTGATACCATCTGTTTGGGATATGGTCTTGTCCCCTCAACTGAGTTAACCATGCTGGCGGACTGTGAACATAAATATGATCAATTCCTTGGTGGTTACATTCCCGTACGCAGTGAGAATATGGAAACCTCCGTGTCCGGTATCTATGCCGTTGGTGATGGCGCCGGAGTGGCTGGAGGCAAGGTTGCCATTGAGGAGGGGCGTATTGCCGGAATATCCATAGCCAGGTCACTGGATTATATTTCCGATGCTAATGCAGCTAAAAGTATAAAACAATCCAGAAAACTTATGGATAAATACAACCGGCTGCGCAAGGTGCTTGACGAGATGAGTATGCCAAGGCCGGGTCTTTATGAATTGGCAAAGGATGATACCGTCATATGCCGATGCGAGGAGATCACTTTAAAGGAGATTAAAACGGCAATGGCTGATGGTACAACGCAGGTTAAAGACCTCAAACGCAAGACGCGAGCGGGCATGGGGCCGTGTGAAGGCCGAATGTGCGCTCCTTCTCTGATTGAGATTATGAGGAATCATCCAAATGCTTCCCCTGAAGGCCCTGGATATTTGAATCCAAGACCACCTGTCAGGCCGGTAGCCCTTGGTGTACTGGCTGCATCCGTTCACGGGAATTATGATGAAAAAATATAAGGAGGCTTCAAATGTTTCCCAAAGAAGCTGAAGCAGTTATTATTGGAGGTGGTGTTATAGGTTCTTCTACTGCCTATTATCTGGCCCGGGAGGGAATAGATGTTGTCCTGGTTGAAAAAGGCTATAAAGCAGGGGAAGCATCCGCGGCCAATGCCGCCTTTGTATGGTCAATAACAAGAAAACCGGGAATTGATATCAGACTGGCCATGCATAGTTTTAAATTGCACAGGCAGCTTCAACGGGAGCTGGAGATGAATTTCGAATATGTGCACAATGGAGGCTTGCTTGTCATACAAAACGACAGGGAAATGTCCTATGTCGAGGCTCATGTTCGAAAAAGAACTGAAGACGGATTTCCCCTGGAAATAATTGATGCAAAACAGGCACTGGAATTAGAACCTTTGCTTTCAAAGGAAAAAACCATTGCTGCTGTTTTCAGCCCGATAGATGGAACCACCAATCCAATTTTTCTCGGGGCAGCATTAAATTTACAAGCACAGAAACTTGGCGCAAAAATTTATCATCATACAGAAGTCCTGGGAATCGATGTTGCGGGAGGAAAGGTAAGGGGAGTTACCACGAACAAAGGAACAATCAATACAAATATTATTGTAAATGCCGCCGGATGCTGGGGAAACTCCATTGGGGAGATGGTCGGACTTGACGTGCCGATTACCCCTTTTCAATTAGCAATGCTGGTCACTGAACCGTTACCTCCGTGTGTGTCTCACCCTATAATGGGTGCCTCCTATATGGTGGAAGAAGATACGGGCAAGGAAGGAAAGTTGGGATGTGGCCTTATTGTAAGCCAGCAGGCCTCCGGCAATTTGCTGATTGGAGCGAGCTGGAGGGATGCGGGTTACGATAAAAGGATTGGTCTGGGGCCGGGATCCGGTAAACTGATTCAGGAATTGATATGTGAAGGGAAAACCGCCATCTCCCTTGATGAATTGAATCTATCCCGATTTTATTCAAAACGGTAACTGAATAAAGATGCAAATCTGTCGCCATGCACCTTCATTTTAGAATTGAAAATAAAAAATTCCTTGACAAGACAGGATACCCCATATATCTGTTGTACAAAATTGTCTTACAATATTGCAGGATATTTTATGACTAAATTTTAATTTGGTCCCAATCATGACGAGGGAATTGATTTAAACAATTCATCTTTGCTGAATAAGGAGAAATTTGTGAAACTGCTTAGCATGAAAGATGCCATTGCCAAATATATTCACGACGGAACAACCGTTGCAATCGAAGGGTTTACGGCCTTTATCTGCTTTTCCGCGGCGCACGAGATTATCCGTCAAAAGCGCCGGGATCTGACCCTGTGCCGCATGACACCGGATTTGATCTACGATCAGATGGTTGCTGCCGGCTGCGCACGCAAGCTTATCTTCAGCTATCTCGGCAATCCCGGTGTGGGCCCTCTGTACTGCATTCGCCGAGCCATTGAAAAGGGTATCCCCAACCGGCTGGAGATCGAAGAATATTCCCATTTCGGAACTATCTGCCGCTATATGGCCGGGGCGGCGCGATTGCCGTTTTTCCCACTCCACAGTTATCTCGGCGATGAACTTCCCAAAATGAATTCGAAAATTAAATATGTCAAAAGTCCCTATGACGGCAAATCCATTGCAGTGGTCCCGCCTCTGAACCCTGATGTGGCAATCATCCATGCCCAGCGGGCAGACGTGATGGGCAACACTCAGATATGGGGGCTGCTCGGATCGCAAAAAGAGGTGGCCTTTGCATCCCGACATCTGATAGTTGTTGTGGAAGAGATCGTTGACGAAGCGGTTATTCGCAGAGATCCCAATCGAACCGTGATTCCCAATCTCGCAGTGGATGCAGTTGTCCGTCAGCCCTTTGGAGCCCATCCATCCTATGTCCAGGGCTATTATGACCGTGACAATGATTTTTACCTGAAGTGGTCCAAACTGTCCCGGGATGAAGAAAAAACCCGGCAATGGCTCGACAAATGGGTCTACGGAGTTAAGGACTGGAACGAATATCTGGCAAAACTGGCAATGAAGCAACCGGATATATGGCAAAGGCTGTCAGCAGGTGAGGCCTATTCCGAACCTGTTAATTACGGCGAGTATAAATAACCGGTGCGGTTTTTATTTTGCACTGAAAAGCCTGACCTTTGGACTATGATTCTTTACTAATCGGCATGAGAGGAATTGATATGACTGAGTATTCCCCTTCTGAATTCATGATCACCGCTTCGGCCCGTGCGCTGGCCGGTGAAAAAGTTGTCTTTGTGGGCGTCGGCCTCCCCGGTGTCGCCTGCAATCTGGCCCGCAGAACCGTTGCCCCCGAAATTGAGATGGTATACGAGTCCGGCATATTCGGTGCGCGACCGGCGCGCTCACCGCTTTCCATTGGAGATCCAACCCTGGTCAGCGGCGCGACTCTATCCTGCCCACAGAACGATCTGTTCATGAACTATCTGCAGGCCGGTCGCATACAGGTGGCTTTTCTGGGCGCTGCCCAGATTGATCGTTTCGGCAATCTGAACTCTACGGTGATCGGCGATTATCATAATCCCAAGGTGCGGCTACCCGGCAGTGGTGGGGCCTGTGAAATTGCAATCCATGCCCAAAAGATATTTTTGATCATGCGTCTGAAAAAACGTGCTTTTGTGGAAAAACTTGATTTTGTCACCAGTCCGGGTCATTTAAATGGCAAACCCGGTGAACGCGAAGCCATGGGCATTCCCGGTTCCGGTCCCCAACTCCTGGTCTCCGACATGGGTACCTTTTACTTTGACAAAACAACCGGTGAAATGACGCTTGCAGCCATACGTCCGGGAGTTACCGTGGAGCAAATTCAGTCCGAAATAAGCTGGCCTTTAAAAATGGCACCCGATCTTAAAGAGGCCGATCCGCCGACCCGCGAAGAGCTGCGTATTATTCGTCGGGAGCTCGATCCCAAGGGTATCTATTCCAGGTAAAGGTTATTATGGTTTCTTATTTGCGGTTTTTCCAAATGCAGGAGGAAATATAATGAAAGATGTGGTCATTGTCAGTGGGGTGCGAACTCCTATCGGCAGCTACCTGGGCGCTTTTCGCGAAACCGCGGCCTATGATCTTGGGGCACTGGTTTTGAATGAAGTGCTTGCGCGTATCAATCTCGATCCGGCCGGGGTGGATGAAGTGATCCTGGGCCAGTCCTATCAAAGCGGGGAGTATGTCAACATTGCCCGGATGGCGCTGCTGGCGGCGGGCTGGCCGGTAGATATCCCCGGCATCACCCTTGACCGGCGCTGCTGTTCCGGACTCGATTCGATCTGTTTTGGCGCTGCCAAGATCATGAGCGGATATGCCGACATCATCGTTGCCGGCGGCGTTGAAAGCATGAGTACGGCTGAATTTTATATCCCCGGAGAATTCATTAAATCCGGAGTGGGGGGCCGGCTCGATGCCAAATGGGGATTTATGCCCAGAGGCCACGGATCTCTTTCCATGTGGGGGCTTCCGATTTTTGACCGCATTCAGCGCGCCCGGGTGATGAGTCAGCCCATAAGCCGTTTCGGAGAACTCAACTCCATGATTTCCTGGGCCGAAGCAGCCGCTGATGCCGAATCCATATCGCGCGAGGCGGCTGACGAATGGTCCCGGCGCAGTCAGCAAAAAGCCTGTGCGGCCATCGATTCGGGCAAGTTTGAAGATGAAATCGTCCCGGTCCGGATCCCGCAGAAAAAAGGTCCCGAATTGCTGATCGACACGGATGAACCGCCCCGGCGCAACACAAGTCTTGAGAAATTGTCCAGGCTTAAAACCGTCTATCCGGACGGGGTCTGCACGGCCGGCAACTCGTCAACCGAAAACGACGGTGCCGCAGCTGTGGTTCTCATGTCTCGTGAACGGGCGGAACAATTGGACATCACCGTGCTGGGCACCCTCAGAAGCTTTGGCGTGGCCGCGGCCGATCCTACCTTGACTTATCCCGCGGTACCCGCAGCGGTAACCAAGGCCCTGGATAAAGCCGATCTGGCGATAGCGGATATGGATCTGATCGAGATCCAGGAAGCATTTGCCGTTCAAGTGCTGGCCGATGCAAAATTAATGGGCCTTGATAAAGCCCAGCTTGATGAAAAGGTGAACGTCAACGGATCGGGTATATCCCTGGGGCATCCCATTGCCGCTACCGGCACTATGCGCCTGGTAACCCTTCTCCATGAGATGCGGCGCAGTAAGGCACGCTACGGCCTGGAAACAATCTGCGGCGGCGGCGGGCAGGGCATATGCGCCATAGTGGAGCGGACCACGGACTGAATCGGCGGGGCAGTATGAGCGTTAAAGATGATATTTATCGAGGTATCCAAAAAGCGATTATCAGTGAAAATCTGAGCCCCGGCGAACGCCTCGTTGAAGTGCAGTTGTGCAAAGAATTCGGGGCAAGCCGCGGCCCGGTCAGGGAAGCGCTCACCCAGCTGAACCGTGAAGGTTTTGTCGAGTTGATCCCCAACAAGGGCGCCGTGGTTACAAAGCTTTCCATTCAGGACCTCAGGGACTATTATGCCCTGGCCGCTCTGCTTGAGAGCAAGGCGGTGGAATGGGCTATCCCCCATTTAAATTCAAGTAGTGTGGCCGTTCTGAGGACGATTAATAAGGATCTGGCCAAAATTGCCGCCGGCGATGAGGAAGATTGCCTGCCTGCCTGGACTCGGCACAACCTGCGGTTTCATCGTTTTTTTTGGGAAAAAAGCGGCAATTTCAGACTCGTGGAGCAGATTCAGGAGATTCGGCAG
Source organism: Desulfobacteraceae bacterium 4572_123 (assembly GCA_002084545.1). Taxonomy (GTDB): domain Bacteria; phylum Desulfobacterota; class Desulfobacteria; order Desulfobacterales; family 4572-123; genus 4572-123. The sequence goes on from NBLJ01000054.1 coordinate 17,474, forward strand.
CGCATTTTGCGATATCGCTATACATCTTTGATGGTGCCATCCTTCAGTGATTACCTCAGCGATCATGACACCATTATTGCGGCGGTTAAAGAAAAAGACGCCCACAAGGCAGGCAGGGCCATGCACCGGCATATCCTGCGGGCACTTGATGTGCTGTTGAAACATTTTGCACGCATGCCCGGTCGGATTAATGGCGGATAAGCAGTCCTGTTTGTTTATAAGGTGACGCGTTGATCCGTGAGAAAAAAAGCCTCGATCAATTTGAATAATTTTACTTTAACGAGGGTAAGATGAAACCTGGTGGTAATGTTTTCCCGCGCAAACTCGACCGTTTGCTACCCCTTGCGACAAAGGCCGAAGACCTCTGGATCCAGGATGAACACGGCAACCGCTATCTGGACGCCAGCGGAGGGCCCCTGGTTGTGAGCCTTGGCCATGGTCGCAAAGAGATTGCAACCGCGGTTTATGATCAAATTCTTAATTGCGATTATACCCATCCCACCATGTTTACCACGTCGGCTGTTGAGGACCTGGCCAGATCACTTGCCGCCCATTCGCCGCCCGGTATCGATCGATTTTATTTTATGTCCGGCGGTGCCGAAGCTGTGGAAACGGCCATTAAGATGGCCCGTCAGATTCATTTGGAAAACGGACGTCCCCGGCGATTTCAACTCATTTCAAGGTGGCACTCCTATCACGGGCTGACCCTTGGCGCCCTTGCCGCAGCCGGGCGTACCGCATTTCGATCGCCCTTTGCCCCGATGTTGAAAGATGTCTGCCATATCCCCGCACCCTATTGCCTGCGCTGTTCATTCGGCCTGCATTATCCGGATTGCAAACTCAAATGTGCCCTGGCCCTTGAGGAAGCCATCGAAAATCTCGGCCCGGAAACCGTCTCTGCTTTTATTGCGGAAACCATCAGCGGCGCTACCCTGGCCGCCGTGCCACCGCCACCGGGTTATTTCAAAAAAATTCGTGAAATCTGTGATCACTACCAGGTACTGCTGATTCTCGATGAAGTGTTGTGCGGCCTTGGCCGCACCGGCCGCTGGTTTGCCGCTGAACATTACAGCGTGACACCCGATCTGATCACCATGGGCAAGGGGCTTGGCGGCGGCGCCATCGCCATTTCGGCCGTGGGGGTTTTGGGCAGGCATTTTGACGCGATCTGCAGTGGCAGCGGAAGTTTTGTACATGGGGGCACTTTTTCGCATCACAATGTCGCGGCCGCGGCCGCAAATGCCGTAATTCGTATTATCGAAGAAGAAAATCTCATCGACCGGGTCCATCGCCATGGTAAAATTATTGGCGAAAAATTAAACCGGGCGCTATCAGACCATCCCCATGTTGCCGATATTCGCGGCAAGGGTTTTTTATGGGGAATCGAATTCGTAAAGGACAAAACCACACTCGATCCCTATCCCCGCAAAGAAAAAATCGCAGAACGGATCTGGAAAAGCCTTTTTGACCACGGGGTGCTGGCCTACAGCGCTGCCGGCTTTGCCGGGAGCGACGGAGACGCAATCATCTACGGACCGCCCTATACCATATCCGATGATCAGATTGACTTTATTGTCGATGCCCTGGCCCAGTCGCTTGATGAGGTGTCTGGAAGCATCTGAAATGTCGGGAACAACCGTTCTCAGCAGTATCTGAAAACGGAAAAATACGAAGAGATCGTTCTCGGCCTGGCTACGTGAACAAAAATAAATAATCGTCAAAAACCGGGAGGTTAACTATGTACGGTTGGAGTGGCAAGATTCTCAGGGTAGATTTAAGCAGCAGAAAAATAATCCGGGAAGAACTGGCAGCAGATGTCGCAAGGGACTATCTTGGCGGCAGAGGCCTTGGTATATACTATCTGCTTAAAGAGTTAGCCCCTTCATGCGATCCTCTGGAGCCGGAAAACCGTCTGATTTTCAGTCTGGGTCCATTAACCGGGACAAAGGCGCCCACCGCTGCGCGGGCCATGGTGACCACAAAATCACCCCTGACCGGCGCCTTGACCTGTTCCAATACCGGCGGCTTTTTCCCTGCTGAACTTAAAAAAACCGGTCTTGAGCTTTTGATATTCCAGGGGCGGGCATCGGAGCCTGTGTATTTGTGGATCAACAACGATCATGTCGAATTGCGCGGGGCCTCGCACATCTGGGGCAAAAATACTCATGAAACGGATGCCGCTTTGCGCCGGGAGACTGAGGCCGGGGCTAAAGTGGCCAGCATCGGTCCGGCTGGTGAAAATCTGGTGCGCTTTGCCGCCATAATGAATGACAAGGACCGGGCCGCCGGGCGCGCGGGAGTCGGCGCGGTTATGGGTTCGAAACACCTCAAGGCCATCGTTGTCAAAGGGGATGGGGAAGTTGCGCTATGGGACAGGGAAGGGTTTAAGGCGGCAAATAAAAAGTATCGCAAAAAATTTAAAAATTCACTGGAAGGGGGCAAATCCGGATTGAATCTTTATGGTACCGCGGCGACCATTACCGGTACCCAGGCGGCCGGATGTCTGCCCACCCGTAACTGCCGGCAGGGCACCTTTGAAAACTGGGAGAGCATCGGCGGTCAGGCGCTTACCCGGGATTTTCTGGTCACCCCCAAGGCGTGTTTCAGTTGCCCCATCGGGTGCGGCCGGGTTACAAAGGTGGATGACCCTGATTTTAAAGGCCAGGGCGAAGGTCCTGAATATGAAACCATTTATTCCATGGGCAGCATGTGCGGCATCGATAACCTGGCGGCACTGACCAAAGCCAATTATCTGTGCAATGAACTGGGAATGGATACCATCAGCATGGGAGCGACCCTTGCCTGTGCCATGGAACTGTCCGAGAGTGGATATCTGCCGGAAACAGATACTGGAAAGCCGTTGAAATTCGGCGATGCCCATGCCCTGGTTGAATTCACGCGCAAGACAGCTTTCCGGGAAGGGTTCGGTGAATATCTGGCGGAAGGCAGCCTGAGACTTGCCGGGAAATACGGCCACGAGGAACTGGCCATGGTATCCAAGGGGCTGGAATTTGCCGGCTACGACCCGAGGGGTGAGCAGGGGATGGGGCTGGCCTACGCCACTTCACCCATCGGCGCTTCCCATATGCGCGGAGACCCGGCCTACATTGAACTTCTGGGAGTGCCCATGCTCATCGATCCCAGAACATGGAAGGATAAACCCCAGATCATCAAAGATTTTCAGGATGTATTTGCCGTCATCGATGCCGCTGGCCTGTGCGTATTTTTTTCAGTTCGAAATTTATGCACGCCCACAAAGGATATCCGCCCCGACGGGATTCTGGAACTCGTCAACAGTGCCACCGGAGCTGATTATACCCTGGATGAACTGATCCGGGTGGGCGAGCGTATCTGTAATGCCGAAAGAATGTTTCTGCTCAAGGCCGGTTTCTCGAGAAAAGATGACAAACTGCCCATCCGTATTCTGAAAGAACCCCTGCCGGACGGCCCCGCAAAGGGGATGGTCTGTCACCTGGATGAGATGCTCAGTGCCTATTACAAACTGCGCCAATGGGACCGGAACGGCATCCCGATGCAGGAGAAAATTATGGAACTTGGACTGAATTAAAGTTCGAGTTTGTCCCGAATTTAATATTTATTTCTATGGAGGGATCTCTCTACCTATAAACGCTTGATGGAAAAAATGGTCGGTCCGGCAAGGATTTCGGTCGAACTGTGGCACATTCGAATGAAGCCTGAAAAATGATGCATTTTTAGAGAGGAGCTTATAAACCTATTATGTGGGCTCTTATAGTCGAAAAAATTCCGGAAGGATTATTGACCGGAATCTCTTTTATTTTACGAAAGGTGGTTGTATCCAGCACAACCACTTTATTGTCTTTGTAAGAAGAAATATAAATATTCTTTCCCTTGGGTGAGAATCCCATATGAAAAACCCTGTCACCAACCTCAATCGTCTTGACAACTTTAAGGGTTAATGAATCGACAACTTGTATAAAACTGTTATTTGTACCGGAAAAGTTAACCCAGATATGGCGGCCATCCGGGCCGGACATTGCAAACATTGGAATACCTGCCATGGGGATGGACTTGATCAGCTCCCAAGTACCGAACTTATAAACAGTTAAGCGTTTTTCACCGACCACGGGCGCAAAAAGAAGGTTGTTGCCCATTGCCCAGCCTTCAAGATGCGGAACCTTTCTTACCCCCATTTTGGGCGTTTTTTTGAGAGGGTCATTAAGGGAAATTTTTCTTGTCTGATCAAATTTCCATGTATCCAGCATTGCCAGATACGGGGAATGATACAGGCCTGCGATATAATATCGACCATCGGGCGTCAATAATGCATCATACGGCATTCTGCCGATGTCCCAGAATTTTTTTATAACCGGAAAATCATTTTTATTGGCATCCACAACCCAGATGCCGTCGGCATCCATCAGGGAAAAAATAAGAAGATTTCCCGGTGCATCCACCATCCCGATGGTTCTGGACGCAACCTTTCCCCCCTCTGTTTCTTTTTGAGCGGAAATCGTGTGGACAACAGTCAACATCCCCGCATCGACGATTTTAACTACAGGCGGTTTATAGTTGGACACAGCGATAAATTTGTTATCCTGAGTCACGGCCAGGCCGATGGAGCTATCCCCTACCTTTACTCTCGCCACACGTTTTAAGGTAAGAAGGTCAAGTTTATTCAGCCAGCCGTCACGCGAAACAAGATATGCATAACGGGCATCGTGAGAAAATGAAACTGTCGCATGGTGTAACAGGCCAAGGTCCGAAATACGTCCCAAAATTTCGTGTTTCAGTGAATCTACAACGACGACGCTGGAACTTTCACGTTCTATAATCACCATTAACGCACCGGTACCCCATTGTTTGGAACCGAAGGAGGGGGAATGAATGAAGGTGATCATTATAACCCAGATACACAGGTAAAAATATCGTTTCATGACATACTCCAATATAAACCTAATTATTCAAGATCTCTTCGTCAGTTAGATAACACATAGGATCCGAACCCCACCAGTCATCGTAGTGGGCGAAAGCCCTTGCGCGGGAGTTGCCGCCACAGATGTTTATGAATCTACAGCTTCCACATCGCCCGTTGAAAGGAGCTTTCCGTTCCCGCAATGAAACAACAAGGGAATGCTCCGGAGTCGACCAGATTTGGCTGAAAGGCTTTTGGTTGACATTGCCAAGGGTTATATTTCGACAAAAAGGATCGGGATGGACCTCTCCGGAGGAGTCTATATTCGCCAGTCGAACACCGGAACTGTTTCCACCGGTCTTTGCCAACAGTTGATAGAGACTTTCTGCATGATCTTTATCTATTTGTTGCATGGATAAAAAAGCAAACGGGCCATCGGCATCATTGTTACCTGTGACGATTTCACGCATGAATGATTCGTCATTTTGATATTCAATGGCCTTTTGGATAACAAAGCTCATGCTCTCCCTGGTTCTATCCGGATTTAATGCAATGTGCTTTACGGCTTTATCCGAATAATTCATGTGGGAGATATAAAATTTCACAAGATTTTCTTCTTCAAACAGGTCAAATATTCCGGGCAGAGCCCTGGCTGTATGCCCTGTTAATGACAGACGCAGCCCAACCCTGATTCCCGCATCACGGCATAACCGGATCGCTTTGAGCGAAGCTGAATAGGCTCCCTTTTTGCCGCGAAATTGATCATGGGCTTCACCAATGCCATCAATGCTGATACCAACATAATCGATTCCACTTTTTAAAATTTTACGGACATGCAACCTATTGATCAATGTTCCATTGGTAGAAAGGGCGCATGATATTCCCTTTTCCCTTGCATAGGCTGCCAATTCATAAAGATCTTGTCGCAAAATCGGTTCACCACCCGATAAAATCAGGACCAGGATCTTTTGCCGGGCCAAATCGTCGATGACTTCTTTAGCATCCCTGGTACTGAGCTCATTAACTGTCCCCTTTGAATTTGCATTAGCATAGCAATGAGGACAAGCCAGATTGCAGCGATTGGTCAAATTCCATATTACGACCATCCCGGATTTTACATGTCTTTTAGACTGTGGGCCGGTGTGATGGATTTTTTTTAGGATTTTGCTGATTCTTAACATGGATGCTCACTTCATTGTTTTAATTTTCGATAAGAATAAACATAAGCTCCCAAATTTTTGATCTCATTATCCGTCAAATCAAATACTGGCATTATTTGATCCGCATAGTCGAGAATTGCACTACTGGTATATGGAAACTTGATTTGACCCATTATGGCGCGGATATCCCTCTTATTCGCAATATCACTATAAGCAGGGGCAAAGGCTTCAATTTCAGGATGGTGGCACCCCATGCAATATTCACTGAAAAGGGACAACCCTTTTCCAATACGGCTGGAATCGAGCCACCATGTCATGTCTGCAGTAACTTCATAATTACCGTCGTATCCGAGTTTTATTTTTTTAATGATCTCAGCGGGAGTCTTTTTTAAATAATAAGATAATTGCCGCAACTCCTTCAGTGTCAGTCTGCAGTTCCAGGCCGGCATCAGCGTCTCTTCTATGCCGAATCTGATCAGGGATCGAATCGCGGCTTCACTGTGGATGGAAAGGTCTTCAGGGGTAAGAGGCACGCCGACGAATCCTGTCCTGTCAAATCCATGGCAGGCAGTGCAATTTTCCAGATAGATTTGTCTTGCCACCCATCCATGCCTTAAATCTTCACCGGCAAAAAGACCGGTAAAAGCAAGTAGGACCAAGACGAATATGAGGCCGGTCACTTTTCGAATTAAATGTCGTTTTTGATAATTTTTTAACATAAACTTACAGAAATATAATCAATCTGCTGATACGTATAATATATGCGATAATGGAGACCCGAAAACTCGGGTCTCCATTCTTCAAGGATTATATGTGCAATGGCTATAGTGATTTTTCCAGGCCGATTGCAACTATTTTTGGGCGGACATGCGAAAATATGCCTGCGGCATCTTCAATTGGAATTTCCTTTACCTTTGCCATGGTATCGGATTTATAGATCACCAGTTTGTCTCCCTGATATCCGGCGCTCACATAGAGATATTTACCCCTGGCCGTGTATTCCTGGAAATGGGAATGACCGCCGACGGCCACAGTCTTTACAACTTCCAGCGTTTCCTTGTCAATAAGCTGTATCTTGTCGGCATTCGGGCCGGTGCCGACGATATCAACGGCAATATAAGGGGCATTGGGATGAGCTGCCGGTGACTCGGTGGGTCCCAGAACAGGTATCTGTTTTGTAACTTCCCAACTTTCCAGATCCCATACAGTGACAACATGTTCATCACAACCACCGATGTTGGTTCCGATGCCAAGGGTTTTCCCTTGGACCTTGATAATCGAGCCGGAGCCAAGGTGGGGGACGCATCCTCCCGGAATCCTTTTTATTACCTTCTTTTCCCTTAAGTCAACCACCGGAAAATTATTATCTTTGTAAGAAGCGATCATTACGTATCGTCCATCCGGAGACAATACTGCATCATGGAGATGTCGGCCTACATTCTTGATCTTGGTGACAGGCATATCCGGTTTGCTGTAATCGATGATCCAGACCTGGCCGGCATTTTCTATGGCAATGACCAGGTAATCGGCAAACGGTGTTCCTGTGATCATCCCTGAATCAGATTCCACCATTTTACCATCCGGGTCTACCCCCTTCAGTTCAAAAAATTTGACGGGCTCAAGAGTTTTAGAGTCCAGAATAACAGCTGTATGGGGGCAATAGGATCCTGCCATCACATAACGGCCATCTCTGGACATAGCAAGCGCTGGTCCATTTAACCCGGTGCGGATGCTGCGTACGGCCCGCATGGAATAGAGATCTATTTTATATACATAACCGGTGTCGGTTTTTGCATAGGCCCAACGGGGATCGGTCGGGTGATAATCCATATTATGGGGCGCATGGCTTGTGGGAATTTCGCCCACCAGGCGATTTGTCCTGCCGTCAAAAAATACCACTCTGCTGTTGCCTGTGGAATACCTCCCTCTGGCCATGACTCCCATAAGATCATTCATATCCTTGATGGGGTAGGTTGCCTTGGACGGAAGGGTGGATTCATCGGTAACGTATACCTCCAGAGACTTCTTGATGTCTTCCATACCAAAGGAGACCTTTGCCTTTGAGGTGCTTTTAAACAATGCAGAAAGCTTTCTTAGCTCTGCCGTGCTGAGCTTTCCTCCCCAAGGCGGCATTTGGGTCTCCGAAATTCCATTGCTTGTCATGGACCGAATGGCGGCCTCGCTGGTATTTGCCAATCTTTCTTTAGTCAAAGCCGGCGCAAAATAGCCGCCGCGGTCAGCGCCGTGACAGACAGCACAATTTTGAGTAAACAATTTTTCAGCATCCTGCATGTCTCCGGCATCGGCAATGGTCGTCGTCAAACCTGCTATTATCATAATCGCAAATGATGCAAGAAAGAACCATGGCAATTTATTGTATGTTTTCATTTATTCAACCTCCTGATAGTGGGTTTCCGGTGTTAATCGCCTTTACGGCGTCGAAAAAATAATTAACATCTTGAAAGTCGTTTATCACCTCCTTTATAGATTTTACTGTTGCAGAACGGTTTTGTATTCATGGGGAATATATGTTTCATCCAGACTGAGTAGAAAAACCAGCAGGGTCTTTGCCTTTTCCTCGGTGAAGCCTAGATTCGGCATTATTGAATTCGAATCATTAGCAGTCGGGTCCGTCACTGATTCGAGCAGATACCTGATGCTGAAGCGTGCAAGGTTAGTAAGTTCCGGCGCGATAGTCCCCCCGATAGGGCCGATTTTATGACAGGCAATACATCCCTTTTCTTTGTACAATTGTTTGCCGGCAAATAGTCTTGGCGCATCCTCCTCCATGAGATCAGGATTATGACACTTGCCGCAAGACGCCTGGAGCAATTCTTTAGGCAGAATTGGTTTTGGCCAGAGATTTCGTGATACATTTCCGTGAGCTTCATCTTTGGTAAGGGCAAATCCCTGCCCCTCATGACAAAGTGTACATCCAAAACGTTCAATGGGGTGCAGCCAGGTAATCGAAGGATCCGGGTGGGTTTGATAAGGCAAAGGGGCCTTTTCCAGACCTTGCGAATTGATGCCGAGATGGCAGGTCATGCAGCGATCCACCCGTTTTGCAAATGGTAGATAAATCTGTTTAACATCGGATGCGGATTTGCCCGGATTTGAAGATGGATCAATATATTTTTGAAAAACCTTCTTAAAACCCTTCTGGTATTGTTTCCATTCCGGTCGGAATTCCATCCACATCACCACACCGAGCAAAACAAAGATAATAAATCCTGCAATCAGTATTTTCAGAGTCTCTCTTGCAACCAGTTTATTATCATCTTTCATTTTATTTCCTATTTAAGTGAAAATTTCTACTTGATTTCAGCCTGAAAACTCAGCCTTTCCGGTTTGTATTATTTATTAATGAACATCCGGCCAGGCTTCCCAGGGCCAATAAAAAACCCAGTTGGGACCGCGGCAAAAATAGGTAAAAAAGATAAGACAAATGATGGCTATCAAAATGATTGTAAACACAATATTCTGCCGTAATCGACTGCTGTGAAACCATACGCCAGTGGCCGCGTGGGGGCTATTGTCAAAAAATGGAATCAAGGCCAGCCAGGTCAGTAGCAGGCCGGGGATAATTACACCACCAACAAACCCACCGTTAATCCGGTACTGACCGACACTGATAGTAGTACTGGCAACGAGCTCCTGCAGCCAGAGGAGAAACCA
>NBLJ01000055.1 GCA_002084545.1 Desulfobacteraceae bacterium 4572_123
TTGCCGGAGCCTGTAGTTTTCGCAGTACGGGTTTTCGAACGCTGCTTTGCAGACTTTCTTCTGTGTACTATATCTTTTAAATCCTCGTCCGCTTTTTTTTCGCTGGATGGGCTGTCTGGGCGAAAAAGAACAAAATCCGGAACTGCGCTGTCCTCTGTATAGCCCTCAACTTTTTCCACCGGAATCTTATGCTTCAGCAATTTTTCAACGGCCTTTAAATAAGGTTTCTCATCAAAACCGACCAATGATACGGCGATACCGCTTACACCCGCACGGCCGGTACGACCGATACGATGAACATAATCCTCGGGGATACGCGGCATATCGTAATTGACCACAAAGGGCAGATTGCTGATATCCAGACCCCTTGCAGCCACATCCGTTGCCACCAGGGCGCGAATCCTGCCGTTCTTGAACTCTTCGAGAGTGCGTGTCCGGAAAGACTGGCTCTTGCTGCTGTGCAGGGCAGCGGCACTGATTCCTTTTGCGGCAAGTTTCTCCGTAAGTTTGTTTGCCCCGTGTTTTGTACGGGTAAATACCAGTATCCGGGTCCATTCGCCCCTTGTTATCAGGTGGATGAGAAGGGCGCGTTTATTTGACCGGTCCACCAGGTGTACCTTCTGGACAACCGGTTCCGCCGCCTTATTGCCGGGCGTCACCTCGATATATTCCGGATCATGCAGCATTCTTTTGGCAAGCTTCCGGATCTGTGGGGAATACGTTGCTGAAAACAGCATGGTCCTGCGTTCAGATGGAACGAGATCAATAATCTCGGAGATCTCTTCATGAAATCCCATATCCAGCATTCTGTCCGCCTCGTCGAAAATCGGATGGACACCCTCCTTGCATAGGCCTTGATGCTCTCTCCCACCTGAAGGGCCAGTTCCCGCGTGGGGGTCAGGATCAGTGCGCGGGGATGCCGCCCTTTACCTTTTCCGTGACTGAGAATTTCAACCAGGGGGAGTGCAAATGCGTCTGTTTTTCCCGTTCCGGTCTGGGCACGGGCAAGAATATCCCGTCCGTCGAGAACAGCGGGGATGACCCCGGTCTGAATGGGAGTGGGGGCGGTGTATCCGTTGACCTTAACGGCTTCAAGCAGTTCGATCCTGAGACCAAGTCCATCAAATGACATATAATAATCCTGAATCTTAATAAAATTTGATTTTTTATGTGTAAGGCTACTGTGATCGGAATAGGCATATCTGTCAAGCAATTTGAAATTCTTTATATCCCGCCTATGTTTTCAATATTTTGCATAACCGGAAAGTGCATGTAAATAGATTGCGGCATATCGGCATTGGCCCCGCCATTAACCCGCTGAAGTTCGGCAACTGCCGTCAATGTGTGCAAAAATCGTAACTTATGGCGCAAAAATACGGCCCTTTCTTTGGCAATAACGAAGATAAAATCAGCTGTATTCAATAATTAAAAACAATTGGAATATCGGCATATTTATTGCAATTATTTAAAAATAAAAATGACTTAAGACGGCGGCATCCTTCTCATAGTATCAAATAACTTTTAACGACTGCATTGTCTGGTATCATTCTATTTTTAAAATCTGAAGGAGGGTTGATTGTGATGGAAACAAAATATGGTTCAGAATTCCCGCCCAATGGAGAGCGGCGCTTAGATTTCGAAAGACGAGCATACTCCTATTCCAGACATATACCGGAACGAAGATCTGGATATAATCGTAGAATAAGCGCTGAAGCCAACCACAGATAGAAAATCCCGAACGATCTGATCCTGCCCGGTTGTGCGTCGAAGCTTTCCTGATTCAATTGAACTTCGATATTCTATTTACAATCACATCGTCTGGCTGCCATCTGAAGAGCGACTGACTCGGTTCGTGAATCCTTTCCGTGGCGGCCACCACATGTAGATAGGCGGCATTACAGATACCGGCATCGCCGCTGTAACACCAGAACCCAATCCCCATGGCTTCACAGGCCCCGATAAATCGGATCGCCCGGCGAAGGCCTCCCAGCACCGCAAAATTAGTGACTATATTATCAGGGGTGCCAAGGGCCACGGCGCGCCTCAGATCGGGGATATGGGTTGAAAATGGGATAGATGAATGCTGCCTCAACTGGGCCATTTCCTCAAATGTCGCCACCGGATCTTCGTAATTGCGGATGTTGTACGGTTCAATTTCACGCAAAATGTGGCGGGCCGTGGAAAGTGACCATGACATGTTTGCGTCCAGACGAATCATGGCCCGGTTGCCCAGTTGCTTGCGCAGCATTTTCACAGCGGGACATAATCCGCCAATAATGATGGAACCAGGGACAATTTTTCATAGTAGCGTAGAAAAATTCGTTACTTTTCTTCACTGTAGCTCGGGCAATCATGCTTAACTTCGATATGGGGTTTGATGTCCAGAATCGGTGTTCCGTCCAGCATATCCAGCCCCTTTACAAAAATCACGTTTTCCGTCACCGAGATCACATCCAGCACGGAAAGTCCCACAGGATTCGGCCGCCGCGGCGAACAGATACTAAACACACCCATTGGCTTACCATGCTGCCCGGAGGCCTGGTTCAAATATCCGGGTGTATACGCAGGGCTCTTGTGAAAATTAAACAATACTACAATACGCTGTCCCGCCTTGATGTCCTTCATTCCGCCCAGGTATTTTTTATCAATCACCAGACTGCCCTCTACATCCGACAAACTCCAGTGCCGCGGCAGGTCCTGTGCATCGGTCCGCACATAGCCAATGGGAATCATCTCTATTTTCATTGCCTAAATCCTTTCCAGTACTGCCACGGACTCTATGTGAAAAGTATGGGGAAACATATCCACCGGCTGCACCTCCAGTACCTTATACTGCTCCTTTATCATGTTGAGGTCCCTGGCCAGGGTCGCCGGGTTGCAAGACACATACACCACTTTCCGTGGTGCCATATCCAGAACCCGCCTGACCACATCCTTGTGCATCCCCACCCTGGGCGGATCAATAATCATGACATCCGGCACATGGGAAATCTTCGACAGGCAATCTTTGATATCGCCCGAGATAAAATGACAGTTGGAAACATTGTTCAGGGCACAGTTCTTTTCGGCATCCGCCACGGCACTTTCCACAATTTCAATCCCCATTACCTCCCTTGCACCACTCGAAAGACAGATAGCAATGGTTCCGGTACCGCTGTACAGATCGGCAACCCTTTCACTACCGGTGAGCCCGGCATAATCCGCCACCGTCTGATAGAGCCGTTCCGCCCCCAGGGTATTGGTCTGGAAAAAGGAGTTGGCGGATATTTCAAACTCAAAATCATTAATTTTATCTTTCAAACACGCCTCGCCTGCCAGCAGGATTTCATATTCACCAATGGCAATCCCGGCTTTGCGGGCGGTAATATTATTGACAATGGAAATAATCCGCGGATATTTTTCCATCAGCTTATGGGCAAGGGGTTTGACTGTTTCCATATCTTCCGCGGCAGTGACGATATTCACCATCCATCTGTCATGAGCCGCCGAATGTCTGAGCATCAAAAACCGCCAGAATCCCTCATGGCTGCGAAGGCCGTAAACCGGCCTGTCCGATTGTTTCATATATTGCCTGACATCCTCAAGGATAGCATTGCCGAGATCTGGAAACAGAAGGCAGGTATCCGTGTCCAGAACTTTGTTATAGGTGCCAGGTACATGCAATCCAAGAGCAAAACTGATATCCGTTCCCTCTATATCCATCTCCTCGGGCAGGAGCCAGCGGCGGTCGGAGCAGGAAAACTCCATCTTGTTGCGGTATTTGAAAACACGCGGCGAGGGAATGACTTCATGCACCGTGATATTTTGAAGCAGCCCGATATGCTCTATTGATTCGGCCACATGCTTTTGTTTATATTCGAGCTGTTTTAAATAATCGAGAAACTGCCACTTACAGCCGCCGCAATACCCGGCATACCTGCATGGCGGCGTTACCCGGAAAGGCGATGAATCAATGAGCCTAATCACCCTGGCCTCGGCAAAATTCTTCTTTTTCTTAACGATCCGTATTTCAGCCCGATCCCCTGGAACCGCCTGGTCTACAAACACGGCAAGACCGTCTATTTTGACCAGTCCGCGGCCGCCAAATGCTATATCATCAACAACAACTTCAAGCTGCTGTCCTTTTTTTACTTTCATCCGTTTTTCCAGTTCATCTTTTCATAATAAAAATTCCGGATATCGATCCGGCCTGTCCCGTAATTTCATACGCTTTGTTCTTAATTTCCATTAAGGCAGCTATATCACTTTCCACATATTCGTAAAAGATTTAAAAGGCGGAGGTCGAAAGTCAAAAATTATTTTTTGCAAGTCTTGAAGTATCTTTTGTCTTCATACATTATTTATGGTTGAATTCAGTATGGAAAATACAATTTGTGAAAAAATTTCATTTTCGTCGGACGGACTGGCCCTTGAAGGGACCCTCCATCTGCCGCTTGTGAAGACCCCTCCGACGGTCATCGGATCCCACGGACTGTTCAGCAGCGGTGATTCACCCAAACAAATTGCGCTGGCAAAAAGATGCAATGCCCACGGCATCGCCTTTTTCAGGTTTGATCACCGCGGTTGCGGCCGCAGCCAGGGCGATTTTGCCACGGTTACGTCCCTGAAATCACGTGTGCGTGACCTTAGCTGTGCCGTGCAGCTCATCCGTGATCGCCGGGACACGGGGGAGCGGATCGGCCTTTTCGGCAGCAGCATGGGCGGCGCCGTTTGCCTGACATTGGCCAAAAGCCTTAAAATCAAAGCGCTGGTCACTGTTGCAGCGCCGGTGAACAGCGATTCTGTTAATGCGGCCCTGTCCCGTACCGGTGATGAACCAATGCCGGACAATTTGATCGATAAAAATTCATTTCAGTTTGATATCTCAGGCCATATTGAAGGCATTCACGATTGTCTGATCTTTCATGGCGACAATGACGAAGTGGTGCCGGTTTCTCATGCCAGGCGTATTTACCGGCACGCCAAAAAGCCAAAAAAACTTATTATCCAGAAATCCGGTGACCACCGCATGAGCAATTACAACCATCAGCAGGAATTTATCAAGCAGGCAACCAAATGGTTTATCCAGCATCTATAGACTGTCACATATTAAACTTCACTGCGTTATCGGTCGTCGGCGTATTACAATACAGCCTCCTCCCTCTATCCTTGTGCAATTTAATATGTGACGGTCTATATCTTAGGAATGTTGTTTCAAAAAATCCAGCAATGCCGCTTCATACCCGGCGACAATGGCGGCAGCAACTGAGCCGGCGGAATGCCCGTACAGAATTACCGGCCGGCCCACCCACCTGAGCACGGTTTCGATATCCTCGGCAAAAGTTACGGCATTCACAAACCGGCGGGAAGAGGAGTTGCCATGATCTCTGGCACTGTGAATTAAATTTTTAAAAGCTCCCGTCGCAGCAAATCCAAGGCCTTCATGGCAAAAACACTTTTGTTCATCCAGCGCAGGCCAAACGGGAAATGGTACTTTCCCGTTATTACCTTTTCAGGTGTTGCAAGACCGATACAAACGGTTCCAACCGGTTTTTCCCGCGTACCTCCTCCGGGTCCCGCAATTCCGGTGGTGGACAGTCCGTATGTTGCACCTGCAATCTTTTGTGCGCCCACAGCCATTTGTGCGGCAATTTTTTCATGCACGGCCCCATATTTTTCCAGAGTGCTTTCCGATACACCCAGCACCTTCACCTTGGCGGTATTGGAATAAGTCACCCCGGAAAACAGAAAATAGTCGGAACTTCCGGAAATTTCCGTCAGCCGATTGGCAATTAAACCACCGGTGCAGCTTTCCGCCAGGGACAGGCCGGCACCTTTTTGCCGCAGCAGGTGTCCCACAACCGCTTCCATGGGTTCCCCGTCAAGGGAAAATATTTTGCGGCCCAGTTTTTCCCGAACATATTTTTCGATAACTGCCATATTTTGCCTAAGTGTCTCTTCATGCCTGCCGCGGCCGTAAAGCTTGACCTGAATTTCAGGAAATTTAGCGCGCAACCCCACTCTGATCTCGGGGAACATATCGTTTGTTTCTTCGATTTTCTCACCGGTGGCCGATTCAGTCAGCCCGAATGTGGATATGGTTTTTACCAGACAGGTCTCTTTATTGCCCATTTTTTTTAAAATTCGCGGTTTCACCTGTTCTTCAAGCATCCTGCGCATTTCAAAAGGGACTCCCGGTAAAAAATAAAAATCACATTTTCCTATTTTGATTAAAAAACCGGGTGCGGTACCCACGGGATTCATAAGACATTTAGATCCACTGGGCAGCATAGCCTGTTTTTTACTGGAAGGGCCCATGGGATAATTTCGATTGTTAAAAAAAGCCTCAAGAGATTGCATTGCCAAAGCATTATATTCTACAGATACATTGGCAGCCCGTGCCGCGGCAGCTGCTGAAAGATCATCAATAGTAGGTCCCAGGCCGCCGGTAACCACTGCAATATCCGCGCGTTCGCCAATTTCCAGCAGAATTTTGGAAATGTTTTCTTCAGAATCTCCAACACAACTATGCCTGACAATTTCCAGACCGATCTCTTCAAGTTTTTGCGCGATATAAGCCGAATTACTGTCAATTAAACTTCCGGAACGAAGTTCGTCTCCGGTGGATAAAATTTCTACTATCATATTAATATCTTCAGCTCCTTTTTTAATTCCCGCTCTCATTTATATGAATAGTTTTGTGTTATATGTACAAAAAAGTATGAGAAAATCAGACAATTGCTTTATCAGAAAAACCGATCCAATAAAAGGTTAATAAAATCACGATAATTTCTTGACTTGTTTTGTCGAATATAATATATTTACAGGACTTCATTTGGAACAAGTCAGCGTTTTTCGCACATTAAATTTCTAATTTTTCCATCAAAGACTCTGCGCAACAGAAAGGACCGATCTATGATCAGATTAGGTTCCATTCCACCGGACATGCACGAAATGTTCATAGATGATATTTTTCTTGCAAGGCTAAAGCTTCTTATCGTTATGGGTAAGGCCTATCTCCATGGCTATCCGCTGGGCCACTACAGACACAAAGCCATCACTTCAAATGCCCTGTTAATTAAAAGTGAAGCAATCGACCTGGGAAATCTGGATACACGGGATTCAGCACATTTTCCCACCCAAAAAATATCTGATTCGGAAAAAATGTTTTACGAAAACGTCAAAGCGCTGGCTGAAATGGCGCTTGACTTTAGACCAGGCGAGGATACCGGCATGTCAAAACGGAAAAAACTGAATTCCGTTTTGGACAATATTTGTGAATCGATCACATTCGAGGACAGATTAAAAGACAGAAAATTTCTTGAAGTGGCGTGAGATGAGGTGAGTCATAATACCCCATGTAAAAATTATCATTGTCGACGATGACAAAATTACTCGCGATCTGTTAGTCGATGTACTGACCTACAGCGTAAATAGAAAAATCTTAACTTTTGAAACCGGTTCTGATGCCTGGGCTCATCTCCAAAGAGATGACAGTGCCGACATTATTATTTTTGATGTAAATATTCCTGAAATTAACGGTTTTGAACTTTTAGGCAAAATAAAACAAAATTTTTCAAACAAAACCTGCATCCTCCTGTCCCCTTCTCCTGCCGATGAAAAAACCGCCGGATCACTTGGAGCCGATGCTTTTTTAGCCAAGCCCTTTAGTGTCAACGATCTTTTTAACATTGTTCAGACGTTCGTCGTGGAATCCGGTGACAGGTAGTTTGTTGAACCGATCAAACTGCGTTGAAGCTTTCCTCTATTATTTTTGTAATTTCCCCAATATCAATCGGTTTTTTTAACAATCCACTGAATCCGGCATCTTGAAGTCTTTCAGCATCATATAAACCAATATGACCTGACAGTGCAAAAACTTTAGACCTTATATTTTTTTGTCGCAGGACTTCACAAAACTCTATTCCGTCCATTCCCATCAGCAGCAGATCGGTAATGATTACAGGAAAATATTCTTTTTCTATAAGTTTCAAAGCATCTTCCGAACTTTCAACGATGGTTACTTTATAGCCCCTTTTGTTGAGCAAAGTATGCATCAACTCTCTGATATAGTCCTCATCATCAATCACCAGTATCTTTTTTTCATTCATAAATATCCTCCTTGGAAAGAGTATACCCTATCTTTTTTTTTGAAGCAAGATAATTTAATGAATTATATTAGGAAAATGGCGGCAAAACGGTAGAACCCAATAAAAAAAGGGGCTGACCTTTTCAGGCTAACCCCTTGATTTTATTGGAGGCGGCAACCAGATTCGAACTGGTGAATAACGGTTTTGCAGACCGTTGCCTTACCACTTGGCTATGCCGCCGTATTTGGAGCGGGAAACGGGATTTGAACCCGCGACTTCGACCTTGGCAAGGTCGCACTCTACCACTGAGTTATTCCCGCTCAAGCTTGGGATAGATATACAATTACGCCCCTGTTGTCAATAAAAAAGTATAACAAAACCCATCAAAAATTAAATTTCGTCAAGTGGTCAACAGGTGGCGGGATCTTATAAAATAATCGACTCCGGACCAGACCGTCATAAGCAGGGCCACCCATAGAAAAATGTTTCCGATGGCTGCAAAATCAATCCCAAAATGGGTATAATGAATCAGCAGAGGTATAATGGCAGCGATCTGAAATCCGGTTTTGTATTTTCCAAGACCCGATGCCGAAACATCGCCCCCACTTTCAGTGATGATATTTCGCAACCCCGTCACCGCAAGTTCGCGCCCGATGATGACACATACGATCCAGCCCGAAATCCATCCCAGGGTGCTGAGCATAATAAACGCGGATGAAACCAGCAGTTTATCAGCCAGGGGGTCCATGATTTTACCGAAGCTGCTGACCAGTCCCCGCTGCCTGGCATAAAATCCATCGAAAAAATCGGTAATGGCGGCCGCACTGAACAGCATGGCGGCGATGAACGTACAAAGTGCATTGGGAAACATCATCAGGACAACAATGATCGGAGTCGCTGCAATCCGATAAAGAGTCAGTGCATTGGGATGGCTTATCATGTATGTTATATTTTTACTGAAAAACATCTCTTAAAATTCTCTTTTAACAATTTTAAATCCGAAATATACTATGGCCGCGAGTATGATAGATCTTATCAATATACCAAAACTCCCTGTCCATCGTCATCCAGACTGTTCAACAGATCCTGCACATTCTTTTTTATCACGGGATGGATAATACCGGGATCTATATCACAAATAGGCTGCAAGACAAAGCGTCTTTTATGCATTCTCGGATGAGGCACAGTCACGTCAGGTGTATTGATGATGCGGTCATCAAAAAAAATGATATCAAGATCAAGAATTCGCGGGCCGAATCTGACGCTGTTTTTTTTACGACCGGCGCTTAACTGGATCGACTGCAGTTCCCTTAGAAGCGGCAGAGGATCAAGCCTCGTGGTGATTTTGACGGCAGCATTGACAAACCAGTCCTGATCCTTGAAGTCAACCGGTTCGGTTCGATAAAACCCGGACGCCGTTTCCAGCAAATTCTCTCCGGACCTGGTCAGGGCTTCGATTCCCGACCTGCAGTTGTCAAGTTTATCCCCGATGTTCGATCCAACCGATATGTAAACAATATGTTCTCTGTTCATGATATCCAGCCGGTAAAAAAAATTCAAAGGTGACACTTACCTTATCAACCAGGCATCCTGGCCCAATTCGCCCGTGGAGATAATACGGGCATCACCTTCCAGAAATACATCATAAAAAATATCGTTTTTTTCTTTAAAATAGACAGTCAAACAACATTTACTTCGGGTGATTATTTTTACAGGAGAGGTGGCCCTGGATTTAATCGCCATTATCAGGGCGCCTGCCACTGCCCCGGTCCCACAGGCAAGTGTTTCATCTTCGACACCCCTTTCGTAGGTCCGAATCTCATAGGTACCGGGTTCACGAGAGGATATAAAATTAACATTGGTTCCTTCGGGTTCAAAAACAGGGTGCCGTCGAATCAAGCGGCCCAAACGGACAACATCTGTCTTGTCGGCATCTTCCACGGCTGTCACCACATGCGGAACCCCTGTATTAATGCTGTTAAAAACCACGGTTCCGCCATCTATCTCCAAGCTTTGATCCAGCCTGGCCATTGCGGGATCAGTCATCCTGATTTTCACTCTGTCTTTGATGATTCTAGCTGCTATAACTCCGGCCAGGGTCTCGAATTTCATATTTTTCCCTGCAATACCGGTTACATATGCAAACCGTGCCGCACATCGCGCACCGTTTCCGCACATTTCACCGATACTGCCGTCGGAATTATAAAATCGCCATTTAAAATCCACGGTGTCCGAATCTTCGATCAGAATAAAGCCATCGGCTCCCACTGACATTTTCCGCCGGCAGACTGCTGCGATAAATGCGGGCAGATCCGGCTCTTCAACAACATGATTTCGATTGTCGATAATGATAAAATCATTCCCGCTGCCGCACATTTTAAAAAAAGAAAGGTTTTTCATTTTTTGTATAAAACTCCGCTGAACCCGGTCTGTTGAATTGCCGCCGGAGTGAGTGCCGGCGGCAGCGGCGGCGCTTTTCGGCCGCATCCGCAGATTATCAGTGCGACTGCCAAAGCCAAAAACAGTTGCCTGCCCATTTTTATAAAAAACAAAATCATTACCGGTCATCCTCCGGATTTAAGACCGTTCACGGTTCACGGCTATTTCCCAATTTCTAACAATTACTCTTCCCTTCTGGCGAATCCCTCTTCGGCAGCATCAATAGCCGCCTTGACATTTGCAGTGGCTGTCCCTCCGGCTGATTTGCGCCTGTCGATCATTGTTTCAACCGTAAGGAGATCGAAAATATCTTCATCAATGACTCCCGAAATTTTTTTCAATTCTTCCAGGGTCAATTCCTGAAGCTCTTTTCCGTGATCCAGCGCATAACTGACCGCCTGACCGACACTGCCGTGGGCCTCACGGAAAGGAACTCCTTTCATGACCAGATAATCAGCCAGGTCCGTGGCATTTAAAAATCCTTTTGAAGCTGCCGCGCGCATTGTATCGGAATTGAATTTAAGACAAGGGAGCATTCCGGTAACGACTTCAATGCATGCCTGCAGAGTATCCACCGCATCCATCATGGGCTGTTTGTCTTCCTGCATGTCACGGTCATATGCAAGAGGCAGTGATTTCATGATCGTCAGCATGGCAACCAGATCTCCGACAACCCGTCCGGTTTTACCTCTGACCAGTTCCGGTACATCAGGATTCTTTTTCTGCGGCATAATACTGCTGCCGGTGGCAAACGCATCAGGCAGATCCACAAAGGCAAATTCGGAGGAGGACCACAAAATCAGTTCTTCCCCAAGACGGCTGAAGTGCATCATACAGATTGCCGCAGCCCCCAGAAACTCAATGATAAAATCCCGATCCGCAACCGAGTCGATACTGTTTGTCGATACTTTTGCAAAGCCCAGCAGTTCAGCGGTCTGTTCCCTGTCGATAGGATAGGTGGTACCTGCCAGGGCCGCGGTACCCAGCGGCATGACATCGATCCTTTTCAGGCATTCCCGAAAACGTTCCACATCCCTTGTAAACATCTCATAATAAGCCATAAGGTGGTGCGACAGCAACACCGGCTGGGCCCTCTGCAGATGAGTATATCCGGGCATCACAAGCCCCAGATGTTTGCGGGCAAGGGCGACAATGACCTTTTCCAGCCCCACGAGTCCCTTAATCACGGCATGGGTCTGGGCCTTGAGGTACATCCTCACATCCAGAGCGACCTGATCATTGCGGCTTCTTGCCGTATGCAATTTCTGAGCAACCTTCCCTGCAACCTGCAGCAGCCTGGCCTCGATATGCATGTGAATATCTTCCAGGCCGTCATCAAATTCAAACTGCCCCCGCTCGATTTCCCGCTTGATTGTTCCCAGCCCCTGAATCAGCGTTGCCGCCTCTTCGGGGGTAATGATACCGGCACTGCCCAACATCCGGCAATGAGCAATACTGCCTTCGATATCATAGGCGTACAACCGCCGGTCAATATCGATGGAAGATGTAAACTTCTCCACCCGGCAATCGGTTTTTTCGGCAAATCTGCCGTCCCATGGCTTTTCAGACATATTATTATTACCTCGGTTAATTAATTTAGCAATTAGCCTTCAGCTCAAAATAATGAAGGAATCCTTTGGCTGACGGTTAAAATCCGGCCGCTCAACTTGAGTCTTAATAAAAAATCAATTTTTTACCAGATTCTGAATCCGCAGCCTCAGAGCATTGAGCCGGATAAAGCCCTCGGCATCTTTCTGGGTGTAGACATCGTCGTCTTCGAATGTGGCGAAATCCTCACGATACAGCGATGCATCCGATTTTCTGCCGATAACCGTACTGTTGCCCTTGTACAGCTTCAACCGAACCACGCCGCTGACATTGATCTGGGTATGATCGATCATGGTCTGAAGCATCTTCATCTCGGGTGCAAACCAGAACCCGTTGTAAACCAGTTCTGCATACTTCGGTATCAGCGAATCACGAATATGCATGACCTCACGATCCAGGGTAATCGATTCCATGGCCATGTGAGCCGCCCTCAATATCGTTCCGCCGGGTGTCTCGTAAATACCCCTTGACTTCATTCCCACAAAGCGATTTTCTACAATATCAATCCGGCCGATACCGTTCTTCCCCCCCAACCTATTCAATTCCTGAAGCATGTCCGCGGGTGATAGACGGTTATCGTTGATGGCCACCGGATCACCCTGCTCAAACCGTATATCGATGACTTCAGGCTCGTCCGGAGCATCCTGTGGTGAAACCGAAAGGCAAAAAATATCCTCCGGCGGTGCTGTCCATGGATCTTCCAGGACACCGCCCTCATAACTCTTGTGCAGAAAATTACCATCGGTGCTGTACGGTTTTTTATGGGTAGTAGGGACTTCGATGTCGTGTCTTTTGGCAAAATCCATCAAGGCAGTCCTCGAATTGAGATCCCAGTCCCGCCACGGTGCAATAATTTTGATGTGTGGCTCCAGGGCCAGGTATCCAAGTTCAAAACGGACCTGATCGTTGCCCTTTCCGGTAGCGCCATGACTGACTGCATCAGCGCCTTCCATCCTGGCAATTTCGATCTGACGTTTGGCGATAAGCGGCCTGGCCAGGGACGTACCCAGCAGGTATTGGCCCTCATATATGGCATTGGCGCGAAAGGCGGGAAAAACGTAATCTTTGACGAATTCTTCTTTCAAATCATCGATATAAATTTTAACGGCCCCTGTTTTAACGGCATTTTCCCTGACATGGCTTAAGTCATCATCCTGGCCGACATCCGCGGAAAAAGTGACAACTTCACAATCATAAGTTTCAATCAACCATTTTAAAATAACGGATGTATCCAGCCCGCCCGAATAGGCGAGAACCACTTTCTTTATTTTGTCCGACACAATTTTTCTCCTTATACTTTAAATAACTTTATAATATTTCATCCAGGCATTTGATCAGCGCATCGATTTCTTCCCTGGTAATGATCAACGGCGGTGCGAACCGCAAAATTTTATCCTGAATACAGTTAATCAAAAAACCCTTTTCACGACATGCATCTACAATATGTGCCCCCGGCGTCTTGAGTTCCATGCCCAGCAGCAGTCCCCTGCCCCGCACATCTTCCACCACCGGGTGATATTCCCTGAGCCGGGAAAGCTTTTCTTTAAAATACTCTCCAACCAGGGCACAATGCTCGATTATATTTTCTTCCTTGAGCACTCGTAGCGTTGCAAGACAAGCCGCGCTAACCAGGGGTGTTCCTCCAAAGGTGGATGCATGGGATCCGGGGCCGAAAGCTTCCGCCACATGCTCGGCAGAGAGCATCGCTCCCATGGGCAAGCCATTGGCAAGGGCCTTGGCCAGCGACATGATATCAGGCTCGATTCCAAAATGTTCATATGCAAATAATTTCCCGGTCCGTCCGATTCCCGTTTGTATTTCATCAAAAATGAGCAGAGTTCCGGTCTCATCGCATAATTTTCTGACCTGTCGAAAATAATCTTTATCCGGTATTCGCACACCGCCTTCACCCTGTATCGGTTCCATCATTACGGCACATATTCCAGGATTGATTTTTTTTCTCAGGGCATCGATGTCATTGAACGGCACAAATTCGAAACCATTTAATACAGGATTAAATCCTTTCCTGATCTTTTCCTGCCCCGTGGCTGAAAGGGTTGCCATGGTCCGGCCGTGAAAAGATTGGTCCATGGCAATAATACGATGCCTGTTTTTTTCACCTTTTTCGTAAAAAAACTTGCGGGCCAGCTTGATGGCGGCCTCGTTAGCCTCGGCTCCGGAATTGCAGAAAAAAACCCTGTCGGCAAAACTGTTTGCGGTCAGCCAGGCCGCCAGTTGAGTCTGGGGAACCGTATAGTAAAGATTGGAAACATGAAAAAGCGTTTCAGCCTGCCGCGCCAGGGCCGATGCAATTTCCGGATGTGCATG
>NBLJ01000164.1 GCA_002084545.1 Desulfobacteraceae bacterium 4572_123
CATCCCACCCTTGCTTTTTACCTGCTGGCCAATATAATCGGCATGTTGAGCGTGCTGCCTCTTATCTGTTTCTACTGGAGTAAAATATTTTTTATTCCTGTTTTTGTCTGGATATGCCTGGTGTTTTCGGGATTATTTCTGGCGGGCTACATGGCTTTTCTGGCCGGCGCTTACCGTACCGGTGATCTGTCGATTGCTTATCCGCTGGCGCGGGCCCTGCCGGTAATTTTTATTACCCTTATAACTACTCTTTTGATGGGAAAAATTCAGGTTATCACTCCCGGGTTTGCTGTCGGCATTATCCTTGTGACGGCAGGCTGTTTGATTTTGCCCCTGCGGCATTTCAGCCATTTTGCCTTTTCACAGTATAACAACTTAAGTTGCCTGCTTGCCGTCATGGCAGCCGTCTGCATTACCGGATATACAATTATAGACAGCGAGGCCCTGGAATATTTTCGGAAATTGCCGAACGATGGCTTCAACCCGTTGAATACCACCTTGATATACATGGCTCTGGAAGCGGTGGCGTGCAGCTTCTGGAAAGGACTGCTTGTTTTATGCAGTGGCCGTGAGCGTAAAAGTTTTGTTGAAGTTCTGAAAGGCAAAAAGGTCTCGGCAGCAAAAACAGGAATCGGGATTTATTTAACTTACGGGCTGGTACTGCTTTCCATGAACTTTGTAACCAATGTCAGTTATGTTGCAGCTTTCCGCCAGTTGAGCATTCCCATAGGTGCGATTATGGGAATGGTTTTTATAGGGGAATCGCGCTGTCCGCCGAAGGTTACAGGTGTGGTGATTATCTTTGCCGGCCTTATTCTTTTAAGTATCGGTTGACAGGATCAGGGTTATTGTTATCTGACCTCGGCCAAACCGAAATTATTTGAAATTGATTTATTATTAAAGGGGGCTGTGCTTTGCAATTTGCCGGCAATTGCAGCACCTGGATTTTTTCGGGTTGATTATTTACCGCAAAACGATTAATTTTCCCGCAGGGCGTGATGCGACAAAATCGAAGAAAACAGAGAAAGGAAAATGAAATTCATATTATCCGTTATAGCTGTTTTGTATGCTTTTTCTCCATATGATCTGCTGCCCGATTTTATCCCCGGCTGGGGATGGATCGATGATCTCATCATTCTTGGGCTGGTATGGTATTTTTATTATTCAAGGTTTGTCAAACGCGGATCGACGGATTTTTATCGGCGAACAGGAAGTGCCGGTTCCGGGGATGGAAAAAGAGCAGGCTCGCAAAACAGTAATACATTCGGAGCAGGAACCGGTACCGAAGATGCATGGTCTGTTCTGGGCCTTGCAAGTGGCGCATCCCGGGAAGAAATAAAAAAAGCATACCGCGAACTTGCAGGCAAATACCACCCGGACAAGGTGGCCCACCTCGGCGATGAGTTCAGAGTGCTTGCCGAAGAACGGTTTAAAAAAGTGCAGGAGGCATATCAGGAGCTGAAAAAGAGGGAAGGGATTGAAAATTAAATGATAAAAAGGAAAAATTGAATATGGGAGTGGAAATCGAAAAAAAATTTTTAGTAAAAGATGATTCATGGCGTTCACTTGCGCAGGGGACGAAATACTGCCAGGGATATTTAAACAGTAAAAAGGAAAGAAACGTACGGATTCGTACCATGGAGGATAAGGGTTTTTTAACGATAAAGGGACTTCTTTCAGGGGCGACTCGTTCGGAATGGGAATATGAAATTCCTTATAATGATGCCCGGGAGATGCTGGATAAGTTGTGCGAAGTTCCTTTGATTGAAAAGGTAAGACGGAAAATCAATTACCATGGACGGACATGGGAAGTTGATGAGTTTTTTTCTGAAAATCTCGGGTTGGTTATTGCCGAAGTCGAACTGGAAAACGAAAACCAGCCGTTTGACAAACCTTCGTGGATTGGCAGGGAAGTGACGGATGATCCAAGGTATTATAATTCGAACCTGATCAAACATCCCTACTGTCGCTGGCCGGAGGATTAAAAATGTCCGGGAATCGGGATTGACCGGCCTTGAAATGCAAATTAAGTGATTAAGCCAATCATGGAGAGATGAAAACATGGAAAAGATAACAGGCCTGACAGGGATAAAAAAATTGCGTCTCACCGAAACCGTTGCCGGTTCCGGGTGAGCGTCTAAACTTCCTCCAGGGGACCTGGATAAAGCGCTTTGCGGAATTGATTTTCCAACAGATAATAATGTCATCATTGGTCTGGAAACGGCCGACGATGCCGGTGTATACAGGATTACCGACGAGATCGCCATGATCCAGACCGTCGATTTTTTTACACCGATTGTGGATGATCCCTACTGGTTTGGCCAGATCGCCGCGGCCAATGCATTGAGTGATATTTACGCCATGGGTGGTGTACCCCGGACCGCCATGAATATTGTGGCTTTTCCTTTGCAGCAGATGGATATTTCGGTACTGCGCCGGATTATCCGGGGCGGGATCGATAAAATGAAGGAAGCCGGCGTGGTTCTTATGGGGGGCCACAGCGTGGAGGACCGGGAACTCAAGTACGGCTTATCGGTTACCGGTTTTATTCATCCCGACAAAGTATTGAGCAACAATGCCCTTGTACCCGGCGATAAATTGATTCTGACCAAACCGCTGGGTACCGGCATCATCAATACCGCCATTAAGGGCGGAGTGGCGGATAGCGGCATTATCGACCAGGTGACTCGTCTTATGGCCGCATTAAACAACAGTGCCGCTGAAGTAATGCAGGACTTTCCGGTACATGCCTGCACTGATATCACCGGATTCGGGCTGTTAGGTCACCTGGCTGAGATGGTAGCCGGGTCGGATGCAGGCATCAGGGTTTTTTCTGAAAAACTTCCATTGGTTCCCAAAGCTTTGGAATATGCCGGTATGGGGATGGTGCCCGGCGGCACATATAAAAATCGCAAATTCCGTGAACTCATGGTTGATATGGCGCCGGGAATTGACCCGGTGATCCGGGATATTATGTATGATCCCCAGACTTCCGGCGGACTGCTGATCTGCGTGACGGGAGATGCCGCAGAGGATCTCGTATCGGCCCTGCACGAAAAAGGCGTCAAACAGGCTGTAATTATCGGTGAAGTGCTGGAAAGTCCGGCAGCAAGAATAATGGTGGAATAAGATTTTGGATACCCAGCCTGATTCACTCTTTTTTTCTTGAAAACAAAAAAATGTTATGGTAGATAGTAATAAATTTTAAATAATTTATTAAATGAAGTTTATTTTGCACTTCGATGGTCGATATCTATTGCGCTCCTGCTGCACTGTTAATGATTAAAAATACCATAATTTTGATATCAATACGGCAAAGATGCTTGTAAAACAAGGGATCGCCTTGAGACGATTCTATTTTGGCAATCTGTAAACCATAAAGGAGGAACAGCGGATGAAATTTATTAAATTATTTTTCGTGATTTTTGCAGTTGTTGCACTGGCGGGAACATCCATGGCCGGCACCCTGGCTGACGTCAAAGCCAAAGGCTTTATTCAGGCCGGCGTAAACGGCGATGTGTTCGGTTTTGGCAAGCCCGATGAAAAAGGCGTCTGGAAAGGCCTTGATGTGGATACGGCCAGGGCCATTGCCGCAGCTGTATTTGGAGATGCCGACAAGGTGAAATATACGCCGCTTACAGCCAAAACACGGTTTACCGCCCTTCAGTCCGGTGAAATCGATGTGCTGACGAGGAATGCAACCCGGACGCTGGGCCGCGAAACCGCATTGGGCCTTAATTTTGTTCAGGTGAACTATTATGACGGTCAGGGCTTTTTGATTTCCAAAAAAATGGGCGTAAAAAGTGCCCTGGAACTGGACGGAGCCAGTGTCTGCGTTCTTCCCGGCACCACAACGGAAATGAATGTGGCCGATTATTTCCGCAAAAACAATATGAAAATGAACCCGGTAGTAATTGAAAATTCTGCTGAATTGAACAAAGCTTTTTTTGCCGGAAGATGCGACTGCCTGACATCTGACGCGTCCCAACTGGCAGCCATACGTGCTGTAGCTCCAAATCCTGCAGACTACATTGTTCTGCCGGAAATTATTTCAAAAGAACCCCTTGCGCCTGCGGTACGGCACGGTGACGACCAGTGGAAAGATATCGTCAATTTTTCGGTTCTGGCCTTGATTAACGCCGAGGAACTGGGCATTACATCCAAAAATGTGGATGAGATGCTTAAAAGCAAGGATCCTAAAATCATGCGGTTCCTGGGAGTATCCCCCGGTAATGGAAAAGCATTGGGGCTGGATGAAAAGTTCGCCTATAATATCATTAAGCAGGTCGGTAATTACGGTGAAATTTTCGAACGGAACGTAGGTGTCAATACGACACTGGGCATTGAACGTGGTTTGAATGCACTCTGGACAGATGGTGGCCTGATGTATTCGCCGCCGTTTAAGTAAATATGTGATTGACGGATATGTGATATTTTCAAAAAAATAAACGATCCGGAGTAGTTTTTTTGAAATGTTGCACAGATAAGAATCAGGACTGCCGGGTGCGGCATCGAAAGCCTGCCCGACAGCCCTGTTTTCGGAAATCATGGAATGCAGATAAAAAATACTGAAACAGGAGAGCAGGGGGCGCAGTCGGCCATTCCCTTCTGGCATGATCCCGTCAAACGGTCAATTATTTACCAGATAGGGGTAATCCTTCTGGTGGGGCTGCTGGGATATTATCTTATTTCAAATACCCTTGCCAACCTTGAAAGACAATCCATTGCCACCGGTTTCGGATTTGTTGAAAAAGAGTCGTCTTTTGAAATCGGTGAATCTCTCATCTCCTATTCCGCAGCCGACAGCTATGGCCGGGCCCTTGTCGTCGGTGTACTGAATACACTGATCGTATCCTTTATCGGAATTATCCTGACGCTCTTTCTTGGGACCCTCATCGGCGTTGCACGTCTATCCACAAACTGGCTGGTTTCACGGCTGGCGGCTGTATATATCGAAGTTTTTCAGGACATCCCGATTCTGCTGCAGCTATTTTTCTGGTATGCATTTTTTTATGAAATTTTGCCCTCCCCCCGGCAGGCGATTCATCCGTTTACCGGCATTTTTCTCTGCAACCGGGGTCTGATATTCGGCATACCTGAATATCACCCGGCTTTCAAAATTATGGGATTTGCCTTGATTGCAGGGGCGGGTATTATATATTTTCTCAGGCGCTGGGCCAGGAAAAGACAGAACAAAACTGGAAAGGACTTTCCGGTTTTTAAAGTTTCCGCGGGTATTCTTATCGGCCTGCCGCTTTTGGCATGGCTCACAGCCGGCGCTCCTTTAGCTATGAATGTACCAGCGTTAAAGGGGTTTAATTTCAAAGGCGGGGTCAGTATTACTCCAGAATTCACTGCTCTTTTGCTTGGACTGGTTTTTTATACGGCGGCTTTTGTGGCGGAAGTCGTGAGAGCCGGAATTCAGTCGGTCAGTCGCGGTCAGACGGAAGCAGCCATGGCCATCGGCCTTAAACCGGGCCAGGTACTGAATCTGGTGATTCTGCCACAGGCCCTGCGCGTCATTATCCCGCCGCTGACCAGCCAGCTTTTGAATCTGACTAAAAACAGCTCACTGGCGGTTGCTATCGGTTATCCTGATTTTGTTTCCGTGGCCGGGACCACAATTAATCAGACCGGCCAGGCCATAGAGGGTGTAGCCCTGATTATGGCTGTTTATCTGTGTTTCAGCCTCTCGACATCGGCATTTATGAACTGGTATAATAAAAAGATCAAACTGGTGGAAAGATAATTTTCCTGTTCAATGTTCAGTTAATACAGATTTTATTATGGAAAAATCGACAAAAGAAATACGGCATGACCCGGTAAAACCACCTGTTGCCCAGGTAGGCCTGATCGGATGGATCAGAACCAATCTGTTTAATGGCTGGCTCAACTCCCTGATGACCCTGGGCATGCTTTATATCATGTGGCAAATCATTCCGCCATTTGTCAGGTGGGCATTCATTGACAGCCACTGGATATCCACGAGTGAACAATGCCGCGGTTCCGCAGGTGCGTGCTGGTCGATAATACCCGCCAATATCCGTTTTATCACGTTTGGTTATGGGGCTCCTGATGAAGGGCGGACTATTCGGCCTGACATCGGTGGAGAGCAATGCGTGGGGGGGGCTGCCGCTTACGCTGATGCTTTCAGTATTCGGCCTGACGGCCGCCTATCCGCTGGGCGTAATACTGGCGCTGGGGCGTCAGTCTAATATGCGGGTGGTGCGGATGTTTTGCGTCATTTATATTGAACTGATTCGCGGTGTTCCGTTGATCAGCCTTTTGTTTATGTCATCGGTCGTATTCCCGCTTTTTTTACCGGAAGGGGTTACCCTTAATAAAATTTTTCGAGCTCAGATCGCTATTATTCTGTTTACCGCCGCATATGTTGCCGAGGTGGTTCGGGGTGGGCTCCAAGGCATGTCCAGGGGGCAGGTCGAAGCCGCTGAATCCCTGGGTTTGAATTATTACCAGACCATGCGGTTGATCATTTTGCCTCAGGCGCTGAAAATTGTTATTCCACCGACGGTGAGTGTCCTTATTTCCGCTTTTAAAGACACCTCCCTGGTGGTGATCATTGCATTGTATGATGTGCTGAAGACAACGCAGTCGGTTCTGTCTGATCCCAAGTGGATGGGATATTCCGCGGAGGCGTATATCTTTCTTGGCATAGTTTATTTTACCTGCTGCTTTTTTATGTCAAATTACAGCCGGCGGCTTGAACGGGAACTTTATACGGGTAATTGACTAATGTAGGTGGGAATTATTTGTTATGAATGATAAAATAGACATATCGGCAGAAGATATGGCGTCAAGTGATGCTATTATTGAAATCATCAATATGCATAAGTGGTATGGTGAATTTCATGTGCTCCAGGGTATCAATCTGGTGGTTCGCAAAAAAGAACGAATTGTTATCTGCGGCCCGTCCGGGTCGGGCAAATCGACACTTATTCGCTGTATTAACAGGCTGGAAGAGCATCAGCGCGGCCAGATCGTTGTAGATGGTATTGAACTGACCAACAACCTGAAAAATATCGAGAAAATCCGGGCCGAAGTCGGCATGGTCTTTCAGCATTTCAACCTTTTCCCCCACCTTACGATTCTTGAGAACCTGGCGCTGGGGCCGATATGGGTCAGAAAGGTGCCGAAAAAAGAAGCCGAGGAAACGGCAATGTATTATCTGGAAAAGGTGCATATTGCCGAGCAGGCCAAAAAATTTCCAGGCCAGCTTTCAGGCGGCCAGCAGCAGCGTGTGGCCATCGCCAGAAGTCTCTGTATGGCACCGAATGTAATGCTGTTTGATGAACCAACATCCGCCCTTGACCCGGAAATGATCAAGGAAGTGCTGGACGTTATGATCGAACTTGCCAGGGAGGGAATGACAATGATTGTGGTGACCCATGAAATGGGATTTGCCAGGAGTGTGGCCCACCGGGTTCTGTTTATGGATGAGGGACAGATTGTGGAAGAAAATACACCCGAAGAGTTTTTCCATCGCCCGGTACATGAACGGACCAAGTTGTTTCTGAGCCAGATTTTGCAATAATTCTGCCCGGCTCAGGAAAAAAAAGTGGAATGGATGCCACTCACCGCCTTGTTCAGATCTTTAGTTTTCGCCAGAAAATAAAGCGCGGCCCGTGACGGTCCGAACGATATCATTTCCACGTTGACACCCGCCTCCGACACCGCCGTAAAACAGCGCGCCGCAATACCTTTTTTTTGAAATAAACCTTCACCCACTATGCTGATGAGTGCCAGGTCGTCCGTTGTCTCAATGGTACGGTAGGGCCTCGGAGAGATAGCTGTGAGGGCCTGCCGTCCGGTTTCCAGATCATTGCCGGCCAGCAAAAGGCTGATGCATGTTTGAGATGTGACCACCGATTTGATATTGATGCCGCTTTCCGTCAGACAGCCGGCCACAAGGGCCAGAATCCCCGGTCTGGCGCCAACTCCGGAGGCATGTACCTTGAGAATGCCGATATCCGTATCATGGGCAACGCTTTTGATGACGCTCTTGTGTCTCGGACTGCGGGCGGTGATCAGGCTTCCGGGGGCGTCGGGATTTAATGTATTTTTGATCTCAACCTTGATTTTTTTTCTGCGTACCGGTTCCATGGCACGGGGGTGTAGAATACTTGCCCCGAAATAAGCCAGCTCCGCAGCCTCGCTGTAGGAAAGGACCGGTATCAGTTTTGCTGCGGGAACCAGGTTGGGGTTTGCGCTCATGAACCCGTCCACATCCTTCCAGATTTCAAGAATTTCCGCTTTTGCAGCTACTGCGGCCACCGCGGCCGAGTAATCCGATCCGCCGCGCCCGAAAGTCGTTATATCACCGGCTTTGCTTACCCCGTAAAAACCCGGCATAATAAGAATGGTATCTTTTTTCAGCAGCGGATTGATGTGCTGCTGAAAATTTTTTGTGGTTTGATTCAAATCAGCGGAGGCATCTCCGAATTTACCGTCCGTGAGCATGCCGATTTTATGCGGCATCCGGCAGATTGCCTTGATTCCACGACTTCGGAGGATGGCGGTAAGCAGCCGGGCACTGAAGCGCTCTCCAAAACTGCTGAGGATATCATGCAGGCGGGGAGATACTTCTCTCGTGAAATTCAGACCATAGTAAAGCCGTTCAAGTTTGCCGATGTTTTTGTTCAATTCACGGCTGAATTCAGCAAGGTCGTTTTTATTATTGATCAGATAGCGGGCAATTAACATATGCCTGGCTTTCAGCCTGCTGGTAATTCCCGGAATATTCTCATCGCTTTCAAGGGCCATGCTCATGCCGTCGATCAGCATGTCCGTGATGCCGTACAGGGCCGATACTACAATGATATGGCCCTTTGCTTTTTCTTCAACCAGGTCAAGAATTCTGGCGATTGTTTTTTTGCCGTGCAGACATCCTCCACCGATCTTGATTACTTTCATATTTTCAATCCTTTTCCATACAGGGTTGCGCTAAAGAAATATTGAGGGCGCAGTATAAAAAAACATGGATTGAGTGTCAAGTCGCTACGAGGAACCTTGAAAAATAATGAACAATGACTACAAGGAGAAATATCATGGAACTTGCAAGATGGAATCCAAATAGAAATATGTGCAGTACAAGGTATCTACAAGGATGGTATTCTAAAGGTCACGGTCCCCAAACCCGAAGACCGGAAACAAAAACAGATTGCAATTCATTAACTGTTAGGCTGAAGGTTGGTTAGGCTGAAGACTGTTAGGCTAAATCCCTACAGCCTACAGCCTAAACACCTAACAGCCTTTTGTATTAATATTTATAATACTCCTGAGGCGTATTTTCGGTGAGAAATTTAACGGCATTATACATGCAGGTACGGATTGCTTTCTCCATGGGAGTTTTGGCAAATCCGCCCAGGCCGCCGCCCATACCGCCGCTGCCGCCTGCAAATCCCGCCAGGGCGCCCAGGTTAACATCCTTGGCAACACCTTCTACGCGGGTAGCTGCCAGGATTTCCGATGTATGGGTGTCAATGATACGGACATCCATGGCCATGGATGATTTTTTAAAAGCCCCCTTGACTGCGCCGAATATGGCCGTGGTTTTGCCGAGCACACCACCTCCCAGGCCTCCGCCTCCGCCGGAAGTAGCCGGCTCCCAGCCGGTAATGGCCCCCACAATCAACAGATCGGCTCCTTTGACGCCGCCTTTTTTAATACCGCTGCTGTCGCTGTATTCGGAGCCGCCCAGTGCCATTTCCTGTTTCAGTGCATCAAGATTCTGCCGCTCCAGTACCCGGAATCGTTTGGTCTGCCACATGGCCGTCGTGAGCATGTCTCTGAGCCCGGTCATATAGCCGGTGTGTGTTTTGCTTACCGATATGGTCTGCCCGCCAAATCCGATGGTGGTGGTTGATCCGCCCTGTCCCACTTTCCATTGAAACTTCGCTACCGCCACTTTGGCCTTGGGGCCGCTGTAAGGAGGCAGATTCATCTCCACTCCGGTATCCGTGGTCGCGGTAGGTTTGACCATGCTTTCCATACATGCCGGGGCTGTAGCAAAAATCAGCAGAGGCAACAGAATATAAATCCAACTCTTTTTCATAAATTCCTCCTTAAAGATAAAAATTAATAATTTAGAAGCCATTCAAATTGTAATTCTAAAATAAGAAATCCTATTAGTCAAGAAATGATCTTTTATTGTTCAGCAGTATTTCCAGGATAGCCGGGATATACTGCTTTGCTTTATCCCGGTGAAAACGGCAGGCACCGGCTCCCGGGTGACCGCCTCCTTCAAAACGCGCCAGCATTTTACCTGCGTTGACATTGCAGTGCCGATTGAAAATACTGTGGCCAACCTGTACGGCAACCATTTGACGCTCTTCATCCGCATAACTGATCCGAACGCTGACCACGGCTTTGGGGAACATGGAGTAGACAAGAAAACGATTCCCCTCCGGAGTTCGGTCAAGAGAACGGAAATCGGTTATCGATACTATCTTGTCCATACGGGTATATTTTTCAAGAAAG
>NBLJ01000056.1 GCA_002084545.1 Desulfobacteraceae bacterium 4572_123
GTTTCGCAAAAAACCGCTTTTGTTCGCCCGCTGCCTCCGGCTATTCATACGAAGGCTTGGAACCGTCTTTTTGCGGGGATAGATTTAACCGGAGCAACAATGCAACTGGAGATATTCGTATGCACCTTAAACAAATAAATTTGCACCCCGACCGCTACCCGACAACCGAGCACTATCCGTTTAATTTAGACCTTCTGCGCACAACCAGCAGCCTGCACTTTGATAGTCCGGTCACCTTTTTCATCGGTGAAAACGGCTCCGGCAAATCCACCCTGCTCGATGCCATCACCCGCAAGTGCGGGATCATGATGTGGCAGGGGATACAGCGAGCGCGGTACAAGGCCAGCCCTTACGAAAAAGAGCTGTACCGCACCATCGATGTCCAATGGTATGACAAGCGGGTGCCGGGTTCCTTTTTTGGCTCTCACATTTTCCAGAATTTTGCCCAGCTCTGGGATGAATGGCTGACCATGGACCCGGGTCTCATCGATTATATGGGCGGCAAGTCATTGATGTCTCAGTCCCACGGGCAATCGTTGATGGCTTTTTTCACCTCGCGCTTCAAGATCAAAGGCATCTACTTTCTGGATGAACCGGAAACCGCCCTGTCGCCGAAAAGCCAGCTGGAATTGCTCAATCTGCTGGAGAACTTGGGTCGCACCGGCAACGCCCAGTTTATCATCGCCACCCATTCCCCGATTTTACTGGCCTGCCGGGACGCGGGGATCTTAAATTTCGACGAAAGCCCGGTCAAAGCGATCAAATACGAAGACACGAATATTTACCGCATCTACCGGGAATTTATGGTCGATCCGTACCAGTACCTCAAATCAAATTAGGTTCCATCCGAAAACACGGGGTCATAGGTGGCGTCATTTAATCTACGATCCTAACTTGCAAAGCGTCAAAAATAATCAATTTTAACGTTTAGGGAGTCATGCCGTGAACATTTTACACATCTCTGATCTTCATTTCGGCCCCCGTCACTGGGAGGGAGACGACAATGCTCTTCTGAAGAAGATTAACTCATACGATGCCGATATTGTTATCAACACGGGAGACAGTACGACAGATGGTATGGAAGATGAGTATGCAGACGCAGGGCGCTTCTTAAAAGCTATCGAGTGCCAGAATGTTATCTCCATCATCGGGAATCACGACAAAAGAAATATGCGCTCGCATGAACTATTTAAGAAATATATTTTTGATCCGGAGCTCATCTACCCGTCTGAAATGACGCAAACCACCAAGAAAAACCTTTTTTTGAACCGGGAGATAACCAAGGTCCGTGAAAATTTCACCGATTTAAATTTTATCAAAGCCATTCCTGTAAATGGAAAATCCGTATTGATTATCGGCATCGATTCCAATGAACTTTACACCGATGTGGGGTTTGTTGAAGAGGAGGTCTTACATGCTATTTCAGACAAAATAAATCAGATGGAATATGACGAACTGCTGCTGCTGATCCATCATTCCATTTTGGGTACCGATGAAGAGCCACTTAAAAATTCCCGACGCATAATTGATTTTGTATGGAAGCACAAAATCGAAAACGTCTTCTGCGGCCATACCCACGAACTGGACCTGAGGCGATCCGTGGATCTGTATCACGGGCATACATTTACCCAATTTATGTGCGGTTCTCTGTCGTCTAGCAACCATCCCTACGACGACAATATGTTTTTGTATTATGAAAATTGGGGCACGGATAATCCGCTCGTGCATCTGGTACGGATATTCACCCAGGAGGGCAAAGTGCATTTCGATACCGAATATATTGGACACCTATAGATTGTTGATTATGATTGATGTAAAACTTGGATTTTGCACGAGTCGGAGGCTTTCATATGCAAGATTCAGGTAGAATATCCCCCCCCCCCCAATATCCCTCAATTTAGAGCGTTTGTCAGAATAACGTTCCGATAGCGGTGGTCTGTTGGGTCTTCTCCGGTTTGTCGATAACCTCCAATATGGGTTGATCCAAACGCTCTAATATTTTCTATATCAAGAATAACAGCTATATTTTTTGCATTAAACGCAATAAATTACAAACAAATTTAATCTAACATAAAACTAATCGAATAATTATTGACAAAGCAGTATTTTAACTTTAAGGTTGCATAAATTACTGTCGGATCTGATTTATCTTTATTTTCAATTTTATTTCGCAGTGCCTTTAGTCAGGGTCCTAAACTCAGCTATATATTATGGGGGTGACGGGTCAATCGTAGCTGTGCTCGATGTGATCTGGAGCTTGAATTTGGTAGCGTCCTGCTCAATGATGCATCCTCGATACCCAAGCATTTGCCAATTGCAGGCAGTGGTCTGCGAGCACCACGCCGCGGTGCCCGTCAAAATGTCAAACCTCAACCACACACAAGGAGGGCAAAAATGATGAAGAAAAAAAGCACAAAACGGTTAATTTTCTTTGGGGTCCTTACGGTTTTTATGGTGTGCAGTGCCATTTCACTGACGTCTGCACAAGCCGACAGCCGTCCGGACATGGTAGTTGCGGTGCAAAAGATTCCTCCAGTTATGGAGCCCATGAGAGAAAACAGCAATGTCCATATGCGTATTCTTTGGAACATTGGCGAGGCTTTGATCAAGGTTGACTATAACAATAACCAAAAGCTGATTCCCAGTCTGGCTACGGAATGGAAGCGTCTCGACGACGGCACGCTTGAGTTTAAACTGCGTAAAGGCGTAAAATTCCACGATGGCGAGGAGATGACGGCAGAAGACGTGGCCTTCAGTCTCGGTCCGGAGCGGCTTTTTCACGAGCAACACGGCTTGTTTGCCAGAATGTATCTGGGCAACATCGAGGTGCCGGAAGTCGTCGATCGTTACACCGTTCGGATCAGGAGCAAGACTCCCGATTTTTTGCTTGAAAAACGTCTGGCCGGTTATATGAGCGAAATTATTAGCAAGAAAGCTTTTCTGGCGGCAAAGGATTGGGAGACCTGGAGCCGCAACGTCGTGTGCACCGGGCCTTATAAGCTTGTTGAAATAAAGACCGCTGTTTACATCAAGCTGGCGGCGTTTGATGATTACTGGGGCAAAAAAGCACCGGCCAAGACTATCACGTTCAAGGTTGTGCCCGAGGTCGCCGGTCGCATCGCCGGGCTAAAAACCGGTGAATATCAGATCATCACGGAAGTCCCTCCCGATCAACTAAAGGGCATCGACGAGAATAAAGGCACGTCGGCCGTTGGCGGACCGATCGGCAACATACGAAGCGTCAATTTTGATACCACCAACGCCATACTGAAAAGCCCCGAACTGCGGCGTGCAATGGCCATGGCGATCGATCGCCAGCTCATTGTCGATACTCTTTTCCAAGGCCGCACAACCGTTCCCAATGGCTTTCAGATGAAACTGTTCGGTGACATGTGGATCAAAGACTATCCGGGCGTTCCCTATGACCCGGCCAAGGCGCGCGCGTTGATCAAAAAGTCAGGCTATAAAGGTGAAACGATATACTATCGCATACTGTCCAACTATTACACCCTGCAGGTGGCCACGGCCCAGATTCTGCTTGAGATGTGGAAAGCGGTGGGTCTGAACGTGAAGCTTGATATGAAGGAGAATTGGCAACAGATCTTGAAAAACGATGAAACCCGCCATATCGTAGACCTGTCGAACACCGCCTTTTATTTAGACCCGGTGGGCATGACTTGGCGCCGCCTTGGCCCCCAGTTTTGGGGCCGAAAAGAAAATAAGTATATGGGCAAGGAGCCCATGCTGGAACTTCCGGCGGAGTTCGACAAACTCGGCAAAATTCTCGAAACCAGCACCGATCTTCAGACGCGTCGCAAGGCGGTCCGCCGCATGCTGGAAATCTGTGATTATGAACAGCCGGCTCTGATCTCTCTGCATGCCATGACGATGTTCTACGGCAAGCGTGACGAGGTTAACTGGACGGCGTACCCCGCTGAATACATGGATCTTACCGCGGCCAACCTGAGTTTTAAGTAATCTGTGCAATCCTGCCGAAATGACCTGTGGCGTTATGACCTAACGCCACAGGTTACCAATCGGATTTTCGGATTGATTTCCGACCTCGGTGAATAGTTTACTGGTTGATTGGGTAAATTATAGTCATAATTTCAGATGTTACGTGAAACATGAAGTGTTCAATTATTTTGTAAATATGGGATAAATCCATATTTACAACCACTTAACCCGCCGATTAGTCAACCAATCAACGATGTCTGGATTTGTAATATAGTTTCATATGAGGTTGACTATGAACGCAAATCATTCAGAACCCCCTTTAAAGTCCCAGCGCGAACCACTGCTTCAACTATCGGACCTCACCGTCGATTTTGATACACCCACCGGCTGGGTGCGGTGCCTGTATGGGGTAGACATGGAAGTGTACCCCGGCGAGATTCTGGGACTGGTGGGTGAAAGCGGCAGTGGCAAAAGCGTCACCAGTATGGCTGTGATGCAGTTGCTGGGCCCGAGGGCGCTTATCCGCGGCAATGTGCGTTATAAAAAACAGGATCTGCTGGGTCTGGATGAGAAAAGGCTGACGCGGATGCGTGGCCGTGAAATCGCGATGATCTTTCAGGATCCCATGAGTTCTCTTAATCCGGTTCACACCATCGGCCGCCAGGTGATTGAATCCATCACTTACAACACTGGCGCACCTGTTTTGAATCCCACCGATACCATCGGCGACCAAGTTGAAGAGGCGGTGGGGGAACAATTGGGATTAACGGGTCAGGCTGCCCGCCAAGAAGCCCGGCGTCTGCTGGCTCGCGTGGGCATTCCCGATCCGAAACAGCGGCTAAGGGAATACCCGCACCAAATGTCCGGCGGGATGAGTCAGCGGGCAATGATTGCCATGGCTTTGGCTGGACGTCCTCAGTTGCTCATCGCAGATGAACCGACGACGGCACTGGACGTGACCATCCAGGCTCAGATACTCGAGCTGATTCGCGGCTTGCGCAAGGAAATGGGGATGTCCATTATTTTAATCACCCATGATCTTGCTGTTGTTGCGGAAACCTGCGATAGAGTGGCTGTGATGTATTGTGGACGGATTGCCGAGAAAGGCCCGGTTGAGCGTATATTCGCTGATCCCCGCCATCCATACACCCGCGGATTGCTCGCCTCATTGCCCCGGATCGATCGCCGTACCGATAAGTTGCATCCCATGAAAGGATCCGTACCGGCTCCTCACGAAATGCCGCAAGGCTGCGCTTTCGAACCGCGTTGTCCGGTTGCTTTAGAGGAATGCAGGCTCAACCAACCGTCTCTTGCGATCGGACCGGGCGGCGATAGTATCGCCTGCTTTAATCCCCAACGAGGAGGGCTGCAACAGTGAATACACTGGAAAAAGCCTCGCATGTAGCCCGGCAGAAGGAAAACGGGTCACCGTTGCTGAAAGCCACTGCCCTTATGAAGTACTATAAAATACGAAGAGGCGGCTGGCTGGTCCGAAAGAAAGTCGATCTCAAGGCGGTTGACGGTGTTTCGTTTAGCGTTAACAAAGGTGAAACTTTCGGTATTGTTGGTGAGAGCGGTTGCGGAAAATCCACCATCGCCCGCCTGGTGCTCAACATCGACACCCCGACATCGGGAAGCATTGTGTTCAAAGACCGGCAGATTTCCGGGCTTGCGCCGGGCGAGTGGCGCCAACTCCGCCGGCAGATGCAGTATGTCTTCCAGGATCCACTCGGCGCCCTGGATCCACGGATGAAGATTTTCGATCAGGTCGCCGAGCCGTTGCTCATCCACAACATCGCCGACATATCAGAGCGCCGTGATAAAACTGCTGAAATTTTACGTTCCATGGACTTAAAGGATCACATCTTTGACCGCTATCCATTTGAATTAAGCGGGGGGCAGCGGCAACGCGTTGTCCTGGCCCGGGCGCTGGTGCTCGAGCCTGAACTGCTGGTTTGTGACGAACCGGTTTCAGCACTTGACGTATCAATCCAGGCCCAGGTTATCAATTCGCTCGCCGAGCTGACCAAACGCATGGGGCTGACCATGATATTTATCAGTCACGACCTGAGCATCGTGCGCCACGTCTGTGAAAGGGTCGCCGTCATGTACCTGGGTAGGATCGTTGAATTGGCCCAGGGCGAACTGTTGTTCGATAGTCCGGCACATCCGTATACCCAGGCGTTGCTTTCGGCCATACCGATTCCGGAACCGGGACTTAAACGTGAACGGACTCTTCTAAAAGGCGATCCGCCCAGCCCTGTTGATCTTCCACCAGGCTGTCGCTTCCATACACGTTGCCATCTGAGCAAGCAAGTTTGTACGCAACGCATACCCGAATTGAAGCCTTTGAGGGACGGCCAGGTGGTCGCCTGCCATGTCGC
The DNA here is from genome assembly GCA_002084545.1 of Desulfobacteraceae bacterium 4572_123. GTDB lineage: Bacteria > Desulfobacterota > Desulfobacteria > Desulfobacterales > 4572-123 > 4572-123. The sequence goes on from NBLJ01000056.1 coordinate 6,342, forward strand.
CCACGGTGAAGCGTAATGAGGACAAGGAGGTAATATGTCAACCCGCTATTTGTTACAGAAAATCTTTCGCGCCCTTTTAACAATCTGTATTATTGTCACCTTTGTTTTTGTCGCCCTGCGTATGTCCGGTGACGCGGCGCTTCAGATCTATGGGGCTGATGTGGGTACAGAGGTCCTCGACGCACTTCGGGAATCATGGGGTTTGGACAAACCCATTTGGCAACAATATCTGATTTACATCGGCAATATTTTTCAAGGTGATCTGGGTAAATCATACCTCGACGGCCGTGATGCGATTGAGGTGGTGATGGAACGTGTCCCGAAAACCCTCTCTCTAATGTGGATCACCGCCATCGTTACTTTTCTGATCGGAATTCCTGCGGGGATATACTCGGCGCTTCATCACAACACCGCCATGGATCGCTTCACCATGACACTGTCTGTTATGGGGTTGAGTATCCCAAACTTCTTTTTGGGAGTGCTGTTAATTATCTTGTTTTCAGTGACCTGGCGACTACTTCCCAGTGCCGGCAGCGAATCGTGGCGGCACTACATTATGCCGGTAATCACGATGGCCACGGCAGAGGCTTCCGTATTCGCACGATTTATGCGGTCGTCGATGCTGGAAGTGCTCAGCCAACCCTATATTCGCACCGCCATGGCCAAGGGTGTGCCCTGGCGAAAAGTGGTTCGAGGACACGCCCTGCCCAACGCGGCCATTCCGACCGTCACGGTCACCGGCTTTTTTGTCGGCAGCCTGATTGTTGGCGGCGTCATTACCGAAAACGTATTCGCCTGGCCCGGTGTCGGGCGGCTGTTGGTGGACTCGGTGGCGAATAGAGACCTGGCCGTGGTGCAGGTGGCGATTCTGTTGATTGCGGTTTCCATGGTAAGCGCCAATCTGATCGTCGACCTTTCTTACGGGTGGCTGGATCCGCGGGTTCGCGATCTCCAGACTAAAGAATAATAGGATTTATTATGGCTGACAATTCACAAACTGCATTGTTGTTGACGCGCCTTGCCGAGCGGCCCAGGGAGGACTCTCGAGCCCGGTTGCGCCGCTTTTTTCAGCGTTACCCTCCGCTCGTGATCATTGCAGCTCTATGGTTGCTGTTTATGGTTTTTGTCGCTGTTTCGGCACCGCTTATTTCCCCTTATGAGTATACGGCCATTCATCTGCGGGCGCGGTTGCAAGCGCCTGCCTGGATGGAAGGCGGTGATTGGAAGCATGCGTTCGGCACCGACGACCTCGGACGCGATGTGTTAAGCCGCCTCATTTTTTCAATCCGCCTGAGCCTGTTGGTCGCGTTTTTAGGCACCATTATCGGGGCTATTCTGGGAACGGCACTCGGCTTTCTGGCGGCTCACTTTCGTGGTTGGGTTGACGACGTTGTGATGGCAGCTATTGATTTCCAAGCGGCTTTGCCGTTCTTCATCATTGCACTGGCTTTGCTCGCCTTTTTGGGCAACAGCTTAACATTGTTTATTATTCTGATGGGTATCTATGGCTGGGAGCGCTACGCACGACTGACACGTGGAATGGCATTGTCGGCCAGGACCCATGGTTACGCGGTTGCAGTCAACACCCTTGGCGCGACCCCGACAAGGATTTACCTGCGCCATATTCTTCCTAATATATCCAGCGCGTTAATCGTGAATATGACTCTCAACTTCCCGGGTACCGTCATCCTGGAGACCTCCTTAAGTTTTCTCGGCATCGGCATCCAGCCGCCCATGACCAGTCTCGGAAACATGCTGGGGTTTGGCCGGGACTATCTGACCACCGCCTGGTGGATCGCCGTATTGCCGGGGGTTACTATATTTCTCGCAACGCTAGCCATGAGCATCCTCGGTGACTGGGTTCGCGATCGGCTGGATCCGACGTTGATTTGATACCTGAATCTTGCATGAAAATTAATGAGATGGTAAAATAATATTAAATAACATCTAGTTGAGAGCAATAGAGCCGTAAAGCCAAATACCGAATAAGTAAATTTGAATTACGGAGGGCGATATTGATGGCACCGGTAGAACATAATTTAGATGATATCGATAGAAAAATTATACTTGAACTGCAAGAGGATGCCCGGAGACAGTTTAAAATTATTGCTAAAAAGCTAAATATCTCTGAAGGAACTATCAAAAACCGGGTGACACGTCTGAAGAACAAAGGCATTCTGAAATTAGAGGCCCGAGTTAATCCGTTTGCACTGTCAAATACGATTTCAGCTTTGGTAGGGGTCAATCTCAAAGAGCGCGATCACGAAAAAAAAATAACCGAGCTCGAAAAAATTCCGGCGGTAACCGCTGTATGGAATGCTACCGGTCGTTTTGACCTATTTTTTGAAATCATGGTCGATTCTCTGGATTCATTAAATGACATTCTTTTCAGGGAAGATTTGAACAGAATTGGCGGGATAAGGTATACGGAAATATTTTTAACCCTTTCTTCAAACACAAAATATTTTAAAATCTCATAAATCATGAGTGATCAGACAAAAAAAGACACGAATTTGCCATGCATTACAGCCATCACGCCTACCCTTTGCAAGCTGATGGAGATAGCTCCTCCCGCTCTATCTGATCAGCATTTCCTTGATGAGGTGGTTCAGACAGCCAACCGTGACGGGATTACAAACTTTGAAAAATGCCTGGTTTACGCACCCGACGCGGTCGGACTGCAAATGTATAAAAACTTCAGGTCCTTATTTGATACTGTCTTGAAGCCTGCCCCGATAGCTGTACCGTTATGCTCTGTAATTCCGCCAATAACGCCGGTCTGTTTTGCATCCATGTTCACGGGGGCTCAGCCCCGGGTTCATGGGTTACAAAAAAAAGGGAAGCCGGTCTTAACTTGCGATACAATTTTCGATGCGCTTATCCGTGCCGGGAAAAGAGTTGCTATTGTTTCGGTAAAAGAACAAAGCATGGATCTTATTTTCCGAAAGCGGAAAATCCAATATTTTTCTGAGTTTGACGATCAAGCTGTTACCCACCGCACCATCGAAATAATCAAGTCCAATAATTATGATTTTATTGTCGCTTACCACTGTGAATACGATGATATCCTGCACGAAAAGACACACTATTGCACCGAGGCTATTCAGGCATTGAGTAACGACATTGCCGCCTTTGCTCAACTCGCTGATACGATGGACGTCTTCTGGCAGCGAAATAATCGTGTCATTGTATTTGCACCTGACCATGGAGCGCACATCGATCCGGAAAGCGGTAAAGGGACCCATGGAAATAATATCCCGCAAGATATGCATATCCAACATTACTTTGGCATTAAAGGTGGCACTTAAATTATGCTGCTATATTCATACTTGTGCCATTACAGGTGCGGTGGACGCCGCCGTCGAGTGGAATGTTCGCATATGGGATATAGCCGCAACCCAGCTGTTAATCGAGGAGGCCGGCGGTAAATATCAGAGTGTTCGGCAAACCGAACAACCTGGGGTAGGCACCGTATATTGCGCCGTTTTTGGCAAACCCAAACTCGTTTCCGAGATTGTAGAATTATTGAAATTATAGAGATCCAGCATGCCCTGGGATGATTCCGGGGCCGTCCGGATTTGGTAGAAGAGCGGCTATATATCCATTCTGTAAATACGCTCCCAATTCAGAGATAATTGTATAATGAAAAGTATGAATGAATCAAGCGTTGTTTCAAAAGATTCCAGGACGATAGTAGTTTGTGGCGCCGGGAATACAGCCCATGTTTGTGTTGGTGAATTCTCTTCAAACGGCTTTACAGTGGACGTTTTTGCTCCATTTCAAAATGAATCTGAGCGTTGGAATGCGGCCATTGCAAAAACTGGTGGAGACTTAATTGTTGATAATCCTGATGGATCTCAAACCATTGGTCGTCCGCGTTATATTTCCAAAAAACCGGCTGATATAATTCCTGGAGCTGATATAATTGTTTTGCCTTTACCTGAATTTTCATTGGAACCGGTTTTGACTGCAATTAAAGATTATCTTCGTCCCGGCGCCATTATAATGGCAACACCGGGTGGTGTAGTTGAATGGATTGCACGTAAAGCATTAGGCTCTACTTTTGATAAGATTTGTCTGGCGGTTGTTCATCCGATGCCATACAATTGCCGCATAAAAGAATTTGGCCGACGTGTAAATTTGATCGGCAAGAAGCGTAAATATTCTATTGCATGTTATCCACGCAGTCGAACAGATGAAGTTAGTGAATATGTGACAGAGATGTGGAATGGAACATCTATTACAAAAATGAAATATTTCTTATCCTTAACATTATATAATGCAAATAGTATTATTCATCCACAACGTTTGTATGGCTTGCTTCATGAATATAAAGAAGGTGATACTTTACCTGAGAATCCATTTTTCTATGAAGATATGGATGATTTCAGCGCAAATTTGATTGAACAATGTGATGGTGAATTACAGAATGCAATTCGTATGATAGAAGAAAAAGGTGGCGTAGAGGGTTTATCCGCTGAATTCCCGCCAAATTCCGAACGGATTAAAAAGACTTATCATGATACAATTACCGACATGAGTACGTACCGTTCATGTTTTGCGACAAATGCGGCTTATAAAGGAATACGTTGTCCATTTCTAAAGCAAAACGACGGCACATTTGTGCCGGATTTTACTAATCGTTATTTTACTGAAGATATTCCTGGTGGTAGTTGTATGATGAAAGGTATAAATGAATTATGTGGCTTAGAAACACCAACAATTGATAAAGTTGTCACTTTCTTCCAGAAATTCATGGGTAAAGAATATATTGTGAATGGTGCATTGAATGGAAGGAATGCTGCTGAAACAAAAGCGCCACAGAATTTTGGGTTTACAACTTTACAAATGCTGTGTGCCTCCGCGAAATAAGGTCAGGGAAAAGATGCTTCTGCAATAAATTATGGTATCAAAAAAGCCATGGGTAGGTGTTAACATACTTTATCTCGTCATTGAAAGCCCGATCAGGTAATATAGGCAATAGACATCATACCAGTATCACTGGACATGTCAAACGTGAGGTATCTCAATATATTGCGATGGGTTGATATTTGGTTTCCCGTCAAGTTATCCAAATGGAAGAAGATGAAGAAGCGACCCTACGCACCATTACCGAATACAGAGAAATCATTACAGGACAGGTAACCAAGAGCTCAATCGCTCTTCTTAAGAATAGGATTGTGGAAATCAATGAACGACCTGACTGAAACGCATTCAGCGGCCTGGGAGAATGATGAGGTCAGAGTTGATGTACTCTTCAGTGCTGCAGGTGTGGCGACAAATATCGCCATGGTATCGAAGTTCAGCGGCAGTATTCTACTTGCTGACGTTGGCGATGGCACACTCCGAGACCTGCTTTCTCAAGGCAGTCTTGATTTTGTAAATGAACTGAACCTGATTATAATAACCCACGGACACTTCGACCACATGGGAGGGCTGTACTCCCTGCTTGGATTCTTGCGGATGTTGAAACGATCCACCCCTCTTGACATACTAATTCCGAAGGGATGCAAAGAGGTGTCGAGTACAATAAGAACATTCAAGGACAGCTATTGTGACACCCTTCCGTTCCAAATCAGAGTCCAAGAGATGGGGCACGGTTCAGAGTTCCACACTGACTTCTTTCACGTTCGTTCGCTGGAAGTGGAACACTATGGATTGGAGAATGCCGCGGGGGACGATGTCTTGATGCCCGCTCTTGGGTATAGAGTGAGTATCGGTGAGTCAGTTATCGCATTCACAGGCGACAGCAGAATGTGTCCCGTTATAGAGGAAGTCGTAAAAGGGGCTGACCTGGCTCTGATTGAAGCAACAGAAGGCACAAGTGTTGAAGCCGGGAAGGTACATCTCACAGATGACGAAGCGAAACAGCTTGGATTCTTGGCTAAGAACCACCTGCTTATACATAGAATACCGAAGATCGAGAGTTAAAGCCAGACAAAGGTATCCAGCTGTAATAATAAATTATTGTGATATCTGGTAATTTTCTATATTTTCAAACCTCAAAATTGCAAATTACTCCAATTATGTTGAGCGGCGCCCAAAAATTGTGACGTCTTACAGTCCAATTGATCAGCCTGTCAATGATCTATATTTCATCCAAATCCGCTATCTCTTCGTGAAAATCATTTTTCTTTAAGACCACTATCGTTGATTTTGACTTGGCAACGGGATTCTTGAAGCTGCAGGGCATCAGTGTTGTGCATTTGCCGCAGACATCGGTGGATGCCGGCAGATCCGAAAAGCAGTCCAGCACCTGGTAATTCTCATTGAGCCGCTGCCAGCAGCGGGTCCGGTCAAATCCATTTTCCGAGAGCGCATCCACCGGACAGGCTTCGATGCATTTGCGACACGGCCGGCCGGCCTTGAGCAGGCAGGCCTCATCGGTTTTTATCAACGGATGCTCGCCCAGAGCGGCTTCGGTTACCAGGCTGCCCAGACGTCCGGTGCAACCTGCTGGCGTGATCAGCAGGTGATGGACGCCGAAACGGCCCAGGTTCACCAGGTAGGCCAGGTGTTTGTGGGACCAGCGCGCCATCAGCCGCATCGGATCGAAGTTGTGGGTCGCCGGTGTCAGGCCCGAGTCAAACCCGCCCGTCGCCAGCAACTCCTTGATGGCCAGACTCACCCGCCCGATGAGCTCATTGGTCTGAACATAGGCCACCCCCCAGTTGCGGCAGGGACGCTGACCCGGTTTATTTTCTTTGACCAGCTCCGGTTTAAACGGTATGTAAAACACGACCACCGATCGTGCCGTGGGCAAAAGATCTGTGGGATGCAGATGGTCGGCGGCGGCCATGCGCGGCAATTGATCAAACCGGGAATCAACAGGGGCTGCTGCCAGCAGCGGGGGCTGCCACCACCCGGCCGAACCCAGCCGCCCGGGTTCTTCGGCTACGCATGTTTCTGCGCTTTTTCTCAAATCATCAACAGAAATCATCTTGGTATCTTAATTGTTATTTTATTAATGATTTGCTGTTTACCATTATTCGCTGATCATTACCAGTAGCACCAATTTTTTATATAAAGATGACCATGAACAGCGACTCCCTGATACAGTGGTTTACAAAATCACTTTTAGCCGATCCCCAAAAAACGGCCATCACATTTTTGCGGGACGGCAGCGTGGAAACAACCGTCACCGGCCGTGAACTGGAACGCGATGCCCTTCGCATGGCTGGCACCTTCCTGGGCATGGGCGTTGCCAAAGGCGACCGGGT